>CAYQDX010000114.1:0-11015 GCA_964416345.1 uncultured Ectothiorhodospiraceae bacterium | reverse complement strand
CGCGGCATCCTGGACAGCAAGGAGGACGCCGACTGCCTGCTGCTGGCCTACGAGCTGGACGGGGTGCTGGTGTCCGGCGACGAGGGCCTGCGTAAATGGGCCGACAAGGTGGGCATCAAGATCATCGAGCCGCGCAATCTCAGCCGCATCCTGGAGAATCTGGCGAGCCGCTGAGCGCGGCGAAGCGCACCGGAGGCGCGCCTCAGTCGTAGACGAGCCCCCCGCTCATCACGTGCCCCAACAGACCGGTCATATTTGGCAGCACCTTGTCGAACTCCAGCACGTAGTAGTCGCCAACCCGCTCCAGGCTGCGCTGCACCACCTGGATGTGGCGGTCGCCGGCGCGGATGCGGCGCAGCAGGCGCTCGGCGTTGCGCCGGTCGCGGAAGCGACAGCGGTAGCGCTCGTAGACCCGGTGCTCGTGCTTGACCTGCTCGATGGCCGAGAACAGGCCATCCAGAAACGCGTCCCCGAGGCCTTCCGCCAGGGCCCGGTCCCGGGATATCTGCTGCTCGTCCAGGAACAGCACCAGGCGCAGCACGCGGTTGATGAAGTACTCGGGAGGCAGCTGCTTGATGCTCTGGATGGTGAGGCGGATGTCGGAGATGCTGGAGTTGCTGGTGACGTACTTGGCGCGATGGGAGCGCGCACTGTCCTCCTTTAGCACCACGCCTTCCCCGCCGGAGGCGTTCAGCTGCTGCAGGATCTCACCGATGCGGCGCCACTCCGTGGGCTGGAAATGGCCGAGCACGGGGGCGGCCGGCAGTCCGTAGCGCTCGATCAGCGCCAGCTTCTCGCGCTGGGGGAGATAGCCGGGCATCCCGCGGCGCATCAGGTCGAACACGAACAATGCGACGTCTTCGGCGACCCGAGGCGGGTGCCCGTGCAGGTAGGGGTTCTCCGGGCCCGCCACCTCGGCGCACACTACCAGCTCCGGGTGCTCGTCCAGGATGCGCAGGTCCATCAGGTCCGCGAGGCGGTCCAGCGTAAAAGGGCAGACGAAGCCGCCACGGGTCAGCGCCAGGACGCGGCCCGCGACTTGGCAGATGCGCACGTTGTAGCCGTCCATCTTCTCTTCGACCCACAGCGGAGCGCAGAACTGCTCACGTAGGCCCGACTCCAGGCGCAGGATTCTGCCGATGCTGGGGTAGCCCCAGATGACCGTTTCGCCGAACATGCAGGTGCCACGGGGCAGGTCGCCGAGCTTGTCGGTGACCCGCTGGTAGCGCAGGTTGCCGAAATGCTCGCTGCATACCCGG
Source organism: uncultured Ectothiorhodospiraceae bacterium (assembly GCA_964416345.1). Classification (GTDB taxonomy): domain Bacteria; phylum Pseudomonadota; class Gammaproteobacteria; order CAYQDX01; family CAYQDX01; genus CAYQDX01. The sequence continues at coordinate 9,756 of CAYQDX010000114.1, read as the reverse complement.
CTGCGGCGTCCGGTCTCCGCGGCGCGGGCGATCACTGCACGGGGTCGCTGCGCCGCGGCCCATGTCCCGAGCGAGGGCCGAGCCGCTGCTCGAAGGCCTTGACCCACTGCCACTGCGCCTCGGTGGCCGGCGTCTTGTAGCCCCGCGCGGCACTAATGCGCTCGAAGGCTCCCTCGGTGGTCTCTCCCTGCAGCACCATCACCGCTGCCGCGATCAAGGCGGAGCGGCCGATGCCGCCGCGACAGTGAATGGCGATGGCCCGGCCGCGAGCGGCTTCCCGTGCCAGGGCATCGATCACTTGCTCGGCGTGGCGAGAGTCCTTGGGCACCTCCCAATCGGGGATGGGGTAGGAGATGAAGCGCATCCCACGCTGCTGGCACAGTCCTCCTTCCGCCTCCAGGCCGAGATCGAATGCCTCGTCGACGCCCAGCAAGGACACCACCACGTCCACGCCGCTCTCGCGCAGGCCGTGCACCTGGCTGGCCAGGTAATCGCCACCCACGGGATAGGGGAATATGGCGAGGCGGCCGGACGGGATTCCCTCGATCCAATAGATCTCGACTTTCATCAGTGCTCAGGAGCGGAGTGGACACCGCATCGTGAAGTTTCCAGAAAATTCTAGCACCATTGTGACGAGCCCAGCGCCCAGGTCCCGCCAGCCTGTCCGCAGCACCTGCCGTGCCTGCCACGTGGCACTTGCATGTTTCCTGGCTTTTTGATCAAACTGAGCGCTCATCACTGCTCCCCCGGTGGAGCATCAGCTGGATGCCGTCGATGAGCTCCCCTCGCCTGCCTCTACCGATGCTGCTCTCCCTGCTACTGTGCGCGGCGCTACCGCTGAGCCGGGCCCGGGATGACGGCCCGCGGGCGAGCGAGGAAGTGCAGCGGACGGCTCAGTTCTCCGCCACTGGTATGCTGCTGGTGGCTGCCAGAGGCATGGCTGATCCGCGGTTCAAGCGCTCGGTCGTCCTGCTGGTGGACCATGGGCGGGACGGCGCCATCGGCTTGATCGTGAATCACCCGCTGGACGCGACTCTTGCGGACGCCTCGCCCGACTTCTCCGGGGGGGCCAGCGAGCATTACCACGTCCACATCGGCGGCCCGACCATGACGGACACAATGATGTTTCTGGTGCGCAGCAAGACCCCATTGGAGCGCGCCAGACGGGTGCTGCCCGGACTGTGGCTGAGCGGGAGCCGGCAGACTCTGCAGCAGCTCATCGACGTGGAGGTCGCACCGGAAGACCTGCGCATCTATGTAGGTCATTCGGGTTGGCGCCCCGGCCAGCTGGAAGGGGAGCTGGCCCAGGGCGACTGGCATCTGACCCGCGCCGACGCGAGCCAGGTGTTCGCCCAGGACACTGCCAAGGTCTGGCCTCGCCTGATCGACCGCTGGGAGCCGTTGGGCATCATGGCCAGGGGCGCCAGGCTCGGCCGCCGGCCGCGGCCAGGCTAGGAAATCTTGTCGCTCCAGCGGGGGCGACCCGTTGACGAGGGGGCAGGCGATGGGCGTGGGTGAACGGGCCGGGTGACTCGGGAAGCAGGCGATGATACCGACGGGCGAGTGGATGATGGGACTGGTGCTGGTGGGTCTGGCCGCATATGGAGGAGCCGTGGTGGCGGGAGATGTGCAGGTGGTGGCCGCGGAATTCGTGGCCGATGGGGCGGCGTGGCGGGTCGACGTGACGCTGCGGCATGCCGATTCCGGTTGGGAGCATTATGCGGACGCCTGGCGCATCGTCACGCCGCAGGGCCGGGTGCTGGGCACTCGCACGTTGTGGCATCCCCACGTGGAGGAGCAGCCGTTCACCCGCAGCCTGCTCGGCGTGGTCATACCGCCTGGGCTGCAGCTGGTGTACGTCGAGGGTCACGACAACGCGCACGGCTGGTCCGACTCCCGGATCGAGGTGGACCTGAGTCGCCCCGCCGGCCCGGGTTACGCGGTGCGCCGCCGAGGCATGGCTCACGGAGCCGTTTCGCCGTGACGCGTCGCGCCCCCAACATTGCACCCCCGCACCTGCAGCGCTACCTACTTGCCGGCGTGCTGACGGTAATACCGCTGTGGCTCACCTGGCTGGTGTTCGATCTGGTGCTGACCCAGCTCTCCCGCATCGGCATGCCCTGGGTGCGGGCCTTGTCCAAGGCCTTGAGCACGCAGTATCCGACCGTGGCACATTGGATCGTGCATCCATGGTTTCAGCCCACGGTGGCCGTGGTCATTACCCTGGTGGGTCTCTACGTGCTCGGCTGGCTGGCGACACGGGTCGTGGGCAAGCGCGTCATAGCGGCCTTCGACGCCTTGGTCGGGCGCGTGCCGTTCATCCAGATCATCTACGGCTCGACGAAGAAGCTCATCGCGGCCTTGCAGCAGAAGCCCGACAAGGTGCAGCGGGTGGTGCTCATCGCCTTTCCCTCGCCGGAGATGAAGACGGTGGGTTTCGTGACCCGCACGCTGATCGACCGGGACACCGGCCGCAAGCTCGCCGCCGTGTATGTGCCGACCACGCCCAATCCGACGTCGGGCTATCTGGAGATCGTGCCTCTGGATCAGGTGGTGTCTACCGACTGGACCTTCGACGAGGCAATGACCTTCATCATCTCCGGCGGCGCCGTGGCACCAGCACATTTGAATTACACCAAGAGCTTCGAATCCGCGACCGGCCCCGACGAAGGGGCGGCAACCGGCTAGCGGGCAAGGCAGCCGGCACTGCTAGCAGGCCGCCGCCGGGGCCCTGCCTATCGCGGCCGCCGCCGGTGGCTTCGACTTCCTGGCAGCCTAAATCGAAGCCCTGTCCTGGGTGGCCGATCACACCGAGCAGGCCGCTCGGCTGGCGGCAGGCAAGTACATCCAGCAGGGCCTGGGGCTGATTCTGCGGAGCCTGCGCAAATTCGTCTGGCAGGGGCTGGCCGACCAACGACGGGTGATGAGCGACCGGGGCATGTTCGGGCAGGCGGACTACGTGCTGGGGATTCTCGACGAGCGGATGGGTGCGATCCCCCGCGAGCCCGAGTTTCGCCGGTGGGTGCGCCTCGACCTGCTGCCGGCCTTCGACCAGGGCGGTGGCTGAGCGAGACCCTGATCGAGGTCCAGGGGGTCAGCAGGTCCTTCGCTACGCCAGCCGGAGATATCGTCGCCGTCGAGGATGTCTATCTCAACGTGGAGCGCGGGGAAGTGCTCACCGTCGTCGGCCCGTCGCGCTGCGGCAAGAGCACCGTGCTCAACATGGTGGCCGGCTTCGTGCGGCCCAGCAGCGGGTGGCCGTGTGCCGCGCGCTCGCCAACGAGCCCGAGGTGCTGCTCTGCGACGAGCCCTTCGCAGCCCTGGACGCCATGACCCGCCAGCTCATGCAGGAGAAGCTGCTGCGCCTGGTGGCTGAGTCGGGCCAGACGGTGCTGTTGATCACCCACTCCATCGACGAGGTGCTGATCCTGAGCAACGGGTCCTGGTCATGCCCGCCCGCCCGGGCCGGGTGCGCTCCAGCTATGTCAGTGAGCTGCCCCGTCCGTGCCATGTGGACACCCAGCTCTCGGCGGAATTTCTGGAGCTGAAGCGGGAGATCTGGGCCCAGGTGGAGGAGGAGGTCGCCAAAGCCGCGGGTCTCCAGCCTGCCTAGTGCTCGGGCCGCTCCGCCTGCTGCAGCTCCTGGGACTTGTCCCCGCCAAGATTGCTGGCCTCGAATGCGGCGTCCGTAGGCAGGAGCAGGCGCAGCTCGGTCAGCTCGGACCAAGCGAGCGTGGCCTGATCCACCTGGAAGTCCAGCACATGGCCGCCGTGCTTGCGGTCGGCGCTGAGGAAGTGGGCATGGTAGCCGGGCACGTTGATGCCCTTGACGTAGGGCGGGCAGCGAAAGGCCACCATGACGCCTTCGATGTCGTCGAGGTCGAACACTGACTGGGTCTTCAGCGCCTCTGCCAGTGGTCGGTAGGGTGGGGTCTGGCGCTGCGGGCTGCGGGTCTTCATGTGCTTGAAATGCCCCTCGATGCGCACCGCGTAGAACAGGTTCGGACTGGGCAGGCGGCGATCCAGGACGCGCTCCAGTCCGACGAAATCGATGGCCGCGGGCACGACCATGTGCTCCTTGAGCTCGAAGGTGGTCACGACCGCGAAGGGGGTGAGGTCGTCGTCGGCCAGAGGGCGGGGCAGGCCATCGGCGGTGACGCGGTAGAAACGCCCGTCCACCGCCACCAGCTCACCGTCCAGGCCGTTCACCGTGCCCAGGCCGAAGTCCCCCAGGGCGCGCAACTTGGCGATGCGGGTGGGGCCGTCGTAGACCCCGGCCAGCAGGGCGTCGATGGTCGAGATCTGGGCGAGCACACCGGGCTCCGCGCCTGCCGGTGGTGCCAGCAGCGCCAGTGCGATCAGTAGCGGGGCGATGGGTCCGACAGGCGACATGGACGGGGTTAGCTTGGGCATGAGGCGGGCATCTCCTGGCTGAGGTGGCGCTGCGCGTTGTGCAGCATAGCGATATCGTCTACATCCGCTGGCTCGAAGACCTGCGCTTGCAGTTCCTTGCGCAGCATCACCCCCCTCGGGCGCCAGCACGTAGAAGGGATTACTCCTGTGCTGAATAAGACCGAGATTCACTGCCACCGCCCCCTGCGGCTGTTGGACCGGTCTACGGCGCAAATGTGGCTGGGGGGCGTGGCGCGGGCCCGCTGGGAACTGGAGGCCGGGCTCCACCTCGGCGACACGCTCATCGCCAGCGCGACGCAGGTCGGCTATTTCGTGGACCGGAGTCAGCTGCGGCCCGTCGCGATGCCCCGGGGCCTCTACCAAGAGTGGCTCGCCGCCCGCGACGTGGTGTGACCTGGGCACGGCGGCGCCATCCGGCTCAGGTAAAGAGCCCACCGTCCACCCGGAACACCTGGCCGGTACTGTAGGAGGCCATGTCGCTTAGCAGGAATAGCACCATGTTGGCGACCTCCCGTACGCTGCCCAGCCGGGCCATCGGAATGCTCTTGACCCACTCCTTGGACTTCTCCGGGCGCACCATGCCGGTCTCGATATAGCCTGGGGAGACAGCGTTCACAGTGACCCCGAAGCGGGCCACTTCTTTGGCCAGGGCCTTGGTCAAGCCGACGAGGCCGGCCTTGGAGGCCGAGTAGTTGCTCTGCCCCGGCAGGCCGGTCTCCCCACTAATGGAAGTGAGCTGGACGATGCGTCCGGAGCCCCGGCGCACCATGCTGAACGCAAGCTCCCGGCAGAAATAGAAGGAGGCATAGAGGTTCGACTCCAAGACGGTCTCCCAGTCCTCGTCGCTCATCATCACCAGGGGCCGGTCCCGGGTGACGCCGGCGTTGTTGACCAGGTAGTCGGGCAGGCTGCGCTCGGCGGTCAGCTCCTCGACGAAGGCGCGCACCGCCGCGTGATCCCGACCGTCTACCTGATAGCCCTGGACCCACGCTCCCTTTTGGGCCCAGCCCTCGACAATGCGCTGGACGTCCTCCGGCGGGCAGGAGCGAAAGGTGAAAGCCACTGCCACGCCCCTCGCGGCCAGGTCATTGACGATCTCCAGGCCGATGCCGCGGGAGCCCCCGGTGACCAATGCCAGTTTGCCAGTGAGCTTCATAGGACTCCGTATCGGTCGGTCGCAGGTCCGCTCGATCATAGCGGCCAGCCCGTCTGTGACTCCACTGCTCATAGGGTGGATTGCATCACAAACAACCGAGCGTCCCCGTAATATACTTCTTGCTAAGACGGCGGACGAGGCCATGCCTCCGGACGCGCCGGTGCCACGGACCATCAAGAGCCAGCAGCGAGGACAAGATGAGCGCCGGACAGCATTGGGATGTCGTGATCGTCGGGGCGGGCCTCGCCAGCCTCAGCCTGGCGCGTCATCTGCTTCTCGCCACGGACAAGCCGGTGCTGCAGCTCGACAAGCGGGAGGAGGTGCCTGGCCCGCGACAAGGTGTGGCAGAAGAGTGGGAGATGAGGCGTGCCTGAGAGCTACAGTGCGATCCTCTCCGAGCTGGTCTTCGCCAACGCCGAGGAGCGTGACTGGCAGGGCGGCGTCGGAGGCACGCTGCCGAGCTGGGCCGAGGGCACGCTCTACCTGAACGGTCCCGGAGCCTTCGTCCGCGGCGGGCTCACCCGGCAGCACTGGCTGGACGGCGACGGATTGGTACGGCGCCTGCGTTTCGAAGGGGAGCGGGCCGAGCTGCATAGCCGCTACGTGGGCACGCCGCGGTTTCAGGAGGAGCAGGCTACCGGCACGGCCCTATTTCGCAGCTTCGGCACGGCGTTTCCCGGCGACCGCCTGCGTCGCGGACTGGCGCTGTACTCCTGCGCCAACGTCAGCGTGCACCCCATTGCCGGTCGCCTGCTGGCCTTCGGCGAGCAGAGCCTGCCGTGGCGGATGGACCCGGCAACCCTGGAGACTCTGGGCGAGTGCACTTTCCGCGACCGTCTGACGGGCATTGCGCCGGTCTCGGCGCACCCCAAGCTCGATCCTCGCAACGGTCACATCTGTAACTTCGGCACCGTGTTCCTGTTCGCCGGCTGCCGGGTGACCTACCTCGAGCTCGATGCCAGCCTGGAGCTCCGGGTGCTCGCGGAGACCGAGCTGCCCACCAGCAATCTGGTGCACGACTGCCTCATCAGCGAGCACCATGCGGTGCTGCACCTCAGCGACTACCGCCTGGACGTCATGGGCTTCGCCAAGCAGGGCCAGTCGCTGCTGGAGGCGATGCATTGGACGCCCGGTCAGGAGAGCAGCCTATTGGTTTTGTCTCGGGAAACGGGCACTGCAGTGGGCCGGGTGCCGACCGGCAGCACGGGCTTCTGCCTGCACGCGGTCAACGCCTTCGAGCACTACGGGATGTTGACCGTAGATCTGCTCGAGGTCGACACGCCGTACTTCGACCGCTATTTCGCCGGCTCCGGCTTGCTAGACGGCGTGGGTCCCACCCGGCTGCGACGCATGACGGTGGACACCCGCCAATGGACCCTGGCGGGAGCGGAGACGGTCGATACCGGATTGCATCTGGATTTCCCCTGCGTCGATAGGCGTCAGGTCGGGCGCCACTATCGCCACGCCTGGCTGCTGGGCATGCCCGTCGAGCGGCCCGGTGTGCCGGGCTTCTATGACCGCCTGGTGCGTCTGGACTGGCAGCAGGCTGCTGCGGCGGATTGCTACCAGGCCCCGCCGGGGTGGTTCCTAGCCGCCGAGCCCCAGCTCATCGCGCGTCCCCAGCGGGACGACGAGGGCCTGCTGCTGTGCCAGGGGCTGGACCTGGAGCGGCGGCGCAGCAGCTACCTGTTCTTCGATGCCTTCGACCTGGCTAGGGGGCCGGTGGCGCGCATCGACCTGCCCTTCTTCGACCCGCCCGCCCTTCACTCCGCATTCCAGGCGGGCTGGGCATCGCCCTAGGCCTGGTCAACGATACGGACTATGGCACGGCCGGCGGTATCTGGTCCGCCGATCCCGAGCGCGCGGCGCGTCTCGCTGCGGCGCATGACCCGGCAATGCGCAGCTCAGGAGCCTCTTGCCAGACGCGGGATGAAGCACTGAAACCTCCGTCCCGGCGGCCGGTCCGGCTCTATCACATGGGGCCTCGTGGGGCATCCGCCCGAGGGACATACCGTCTTCCTGACGACTCGGCGATCAACAACCAAAGGGGTTACGGCTATGGAAACCCAAGACATACTGGCCAAGGTCAAAGGCGTGGTCGCCAATTTCGCCGGCCTGGAGCCCGAGGACATTGGTGATGACGATGCCTTCATGGAAGACCTGGAGCTGGACTCTCTCAGCATGATGGAGATCTGGGTGCAGATCGACATGGAGCTCAAGGATCATCCGGTCAAGATTCCCAACGAGGAGCTGCCGGAGCTGAAGACCATCGGACAGGCGGTGGCGCGCATCGAGCAGGCGCTGGCCGTCGGAGCCTGAGCTGCACATGGCAAGCATCGGGTCGTGGTCACCGGGCTCGGCCGCGTGACCCCGCTGGGCGTGGACTGGCAAGCCTGCTGAGATGCTCTGCCGGCCGGCAAGAGCCGCCTCGGTCCCGTGCGCTGCCAGCCTTTCGACAAGAATCGCCAGCGCATGGTGCCAGGGGAGGGTGCGGCGGCGCAGGTGCGAGATCGCGCCGTTCGTCGAAGGATTGTCCACACCCAAGGCGGTACCGGCGACGAGTGGGACGATCGATATCCGTGCCGGTGAGTCTGCGCCGCGATGCAGCCAAAGGTAGTAGCGGCGGAGCCTGCTTGTTGGATATTGAGCACATCTCGCGGCTTGTCTATGGTTACAGCGTATTGCTACAAGAGGAACAGGAAATGAATCTCAAGACAGGCGTTGCGTTCCTTGGGTCCCTTATCGGGTTGGGTGGCGCTGCTGGAGTGTACTTCGGCATCGGCGTGACCTGGGTCGCTTTGGGTGTGATTGTGGGTGTGGGCGTCATCGGCTACATCATTGGTGCGGTAGCGGCGGCGCCGAGAGATAAGAGCACGGGCTTCGGCGAGCTCATGCGAGGACTACTCGTCGGATTCAACGCGGGTGCCAACGGCTTCATCGCGTATGTCATCGTTAACGTGATCGGTGGCCTGGGCGCCGGGCTGGGGGTGGGAATCGCGCTCGGCCTGGTGAGCTACCTGTGTGTCTTTGGGCCGATCTCTAAGTCGCAAGTATTTCAGGGCTTCGCTGGCTGGCTCACGTGGCTCATGCCAATGAGCTGGCCCATTGCGGCGTTGGGACTGCTGTTTATGCTGTTCTCGGTGCTGCTTACGCTGGTGACCTTCGCCCAGGTGGGCTACCTGCGCGTCCGGTCGCTCAAGGTGGATTGGAAGACCGGTACAGTCTTTCTAAAGGGCGGACTGATTGCCAATCTGAATTACCTCGACACCGCCTTCAATATGGGCAATTTCTCGTTTGTCGACGAGAAGTCAAGTAATTGGCATATCGAGCATGAGGCTGGGCATACGCTCAATCTCACGGCGTTCGGCAGCGTATTCCATTTGATGGGAGCCTTGGACGAGAATGTCATTCGCCGTGGCAGTAATGCTTTCGCCGAGCGGCTTGCTGAAAGCAACAGCAGCGGAGCCAGCGGATCCAACATTCCGATGTGGACCTGACAGGGGGCACTCACGGATTTGCACGTTGTGCGAGAGGCCGAGTTGAGAAACGCGCTGGGTGCCCTGCTCCTTCAGCGCGACCCGATAAGCACGTGCGGGCAGCCTATTACATAGGTCTCCGCCTTAAACGCAGCCGGTCGGGTCGTGAAGCTCGCAAGCCAGGGTTTCCCGCCCTCATGGGGATGCCGGCGGAGCTCGAAGGCGTTATCACGGGCCAGGGATACTCAGGCGGTGTGCGGATCGCTGCGCTGCGGCCAGCTCAGCCAAATTCATCAGGGGAACGTCATGAATATTAAACAGTCATTGCTAGTTGCGCTTGCCATCGCCTCATTGGGCATAGCAGGCTGCGAAAAGGACGAATCGTCGACCGAGAAGTCGGGCCAGCCGCCATCCGGCGAGGCTCCGAATGCGACCGGTCCCACCGGAGCGCAGCCGACAACCGAAACCCAAGATGCGCTAACGGCCGAGCTGCAGGCGCTTCAGGAGCGGGTCGATGACTTGCAGCAGAAGGCCTCGCAGGGTGCCCAGGAGGGTAAGGCGTCCCTGGCCGAGCAGTTGAACGCCTTGAAGCAGCGGCGACAAGAGCTGGAGCAGAAGGCGAACGAGGCCGCGGCGTCCGGCGTAAAGCACGTCAACGACCTAGCCGTTGGTGAAAGGTGTGTATAGCGTGGGGCCTTGACGCGTTGGAGG
>CAYQDX010000113.1:0-11025 GCA_964416345.1 uncultured Ectothiorhodospiraceae bacterium | reverse complement strand
CGCCCGCGGCCGGACTGCTGAGCTATGCGTGTCGGGCTAGGTCGGACCGGGAATCGGTTTCTTGAGAGCCGCCTGATCTTAAGACAAAAATAGGACCGGGCGGCTGACGCCCGGTCCTTGCTTTGGAGCGACTATGCGATCAGCGCCGGGCTTTGCGCCGCCGGCTCCAGGCCCAAGGCAGGCCTGCCACCAGCAGCCAGGGGCTCAGCGCGCCATTGCCACCGCCGCCGGTGCGCGTGGCTGGATTGACGGTGGTGGTCTCGGAGTCGCTGTTATTGCCGACATCCGGATCCGGCTCCAGGCCCGGGGGGGTGGACACCGTGGTGCTTATGTCGCCCGCCACGCCCGGCGCCACCGTCACGCGTGCGCTGACTTGGGCGCCGGCGGGCAGGGCGCCGAATACGCAGCTCACCGCATCCACCGGGGTGCTGCAGGTGCCGCGATCGGGTGCCACCGAAAGCACGGACACCGAGTCGGCCAGGTCCTGGGAGTAGCTTACGTTGTCGGCGTCGCCCGGACCGTTGTTGGTCACCGTGACCGTGTAGGTCAGGCTATCTCCCGGACGCCCGACGGGGTCGGGATCATCGCGTACGGTGATCCACAGATCCGCCGGGGGCGGTGCCTCATAGGCACCCATGTCACAGCCGGCGCGCGGCACTCCGCGCTGGTCTATGGGCGGGCACTGTGCATCGTCCGCCGCGTTCAGCGCCGCGCTGCCGGTGAGCAGGGGGTGCGTCGGAGTCGGCCCGCCGTAGTCTCCCAGGTCGCCAAGCTGCGGATTGCTGTTTTGACGGTCGCCCGCGTTGGTCAGGCCACACCCGGTATTGTCTTCCAGGCTGTAGTGGGATGCGATGGGATTGCCGATGTTGAAGCAGTTCTGCAACCCGCCGCCGGCGAAGTTGTCCGCCAATATGGAGTTGGTCACCGAGGCGGTGTCGAAGTTGGACAGGCCGCCGCCGGTGCTGTCGTTGTTGGCGTCGTTGTCGGCCCGATTGCGGGCCACGGTGACGTTGGTGAGCGCGAGCACGCCCCGGTTCGAGATGCCGCCGCCGGTATCGTTGGCGACATTGCCGCTCACCGTGCTGTTTGTGAGAGTCATGCTGTTCAGGTTGAGCAGACCACCGCCTTCCGTGCTCGCCTGATTGTTCATCACCGTGACCCGGTCCAGCACCATGGAGCCGCCTCCCTGCATCACGGCTGCGCCGCCGCCCCGGGTAGCGAGATTGTCGGTAATGACCGAATCGGAGATGCTGGCGGAGCCGACCGCCACCGCGATGCCCCCGCCGTCGTTGCCGGGGTTGCCGTTGCGCAGGGTCACGTTGTTGAGCTGAAGGTTGGCGCCGTTGAGGACGTGCAGATCGCGGTCTCGACCGATGCCGTCGATGCTGGTGGTCGCCGGCAGGGCACCCACGATGAGCAGGTCGTCCAGGATGTCCAGGTCTCCGGTCATGGCACCATCCTCGCTCCCCCCCTCCCGAGTGAGCGCGTAGTTTGCAGGCGGCAGGTCGATGCGGTCGGCACCGGCCAGGGCATTGGCTTCCATGACGGCCGCCCGCAGGCTGCAATTGCCCGACCCATCCGCGCAGATCCCATCGCCTGGCACCACGTCGACGGTATCGGCAGTCGTGTTGACGACGAAGTTCACTGCCGCCGCCGGTCCGGCTGCGACAGCCAGCACCAGAGCGAGCGACGAATGGGTCACGTGGCGGGCACGGTAACCTCGGTTGCGCATTTCTCCTCCCTCCCCAGATCTACACGCGAAACAGACGGAGCCCGACACCGGGATCCCAGCTCGGCCTATCCTAACACGGTATTGCTGAGATACGAAATGCCTTTAAGACACTGCTACAACTTGCTGAGAACTCAGCATGAAATCCATGCCGCCCGCACCCCTAAAAATCACGAGCTGAGCTTCAGGACAATGGCTTGAATCCGGCGGTCGCGGAGCCTGGAGCGAACGCTGTTGACCCGTGTCAGGTCCTTGAAGGGGCCGATGCGGACCCGGTGCCAGTCCTGCCCGTTGACCGTGACCTTCTGGATGCGCGCCTCGAAGCCCAGCAGCGCCAGCGCCGCCTTGCGCTGGTCGGCCTCGGCATAGTTGCGGAACGAGCCCACCTGCAGCACGAAGGTGCCCCCCGGATCACCGGCGGTCGGGGCAGGGCGAGGGGCGGGGCGAGTCCCTTTGGCCTGGCTTTGGGCATCGGGCTTGGCCGGCTTGGGCGCGACCGGCTTGCGCGCCTCGACCTCGCTGTCCGGCACGACGACCTCCATTTCCGGCAGAATGTTGTAGAAGTCGAAATGCGGCTTGGGCGGCGCCGGCTTCGCGGGTGTTTTGCGCGGGACGGGCGGCTTCGCAGCTTGCTGCTGCCGGGCGGGAAGCACGGCGCTCATCATGGAGTTGACATCGCCCACGCCGACGCCGCTCTGCAGGATGAGCTGGGCCACCATGCCCACACCCACCCCGGCCACCAGCCAAAGCCAGCAGCGGCCCCTGGAGCCGCTGCGGCTTGGCGGTCGCTTGGCGTAATCCCGGGTGGCCATGCCTACATGGACTCTGGCGCACTGACGCCGAGCAGCCCGAGCCCGTTGGCCAGCACCTGCCGCGCGGCCAGGGCCAGGGCGAGCCGGCCATCGCGCAGCCCCTCATCCTCTACCAGCACCCGATGGCTGTCGTACCAGGTATGCAGATGGTTGGCCAGATCACGCAGATAGTGGGCAATCTGATGGGGCTCGTGATTTAGCGCGGCGAGCTCCACCACTTCAGGGTAGCGTGCCAGCGCCGTAAGCAGACTCAGCTCCTGCGGCTCGGTCAGGCGATCCAGATGCTCGTACCCGCGCGCATCGTCCCAGGCCCCGGCCGTCTCCTCCAGCCGTCGCCGTACGCTGCAGATGCGGGCATGTGCGTATTGTACGTAGTACACCGGGTTGTCCTTGCTCTGGGACGTCGCGAGGTCCAGATCGAAATCCAGGTGCTGCTCGCACTTGCGCAGCACATAGAAGAATCGGGCGGCGTCGTTGCCCACTTCCCGGCGCAGCTGGCGCAGCGTGACGAACTCCCCGGAGCGGGTGGACATCGCCGCCTCGGTAGAGCACCGCGAACTGTACGAGCAGCACGTCCAGCCGCGCCGGATCGTGGCCCAGGGCCTGCAGGGCCGCCCTCACCCGGGGCACGTAGCCGTGGTGGTCGGCACCCCACACGTCGATCACGCGATCGTAGCCGCGGTCCATCTTGTTCATGTGATAGGCGATATCGGAGGCGAAATACGTGGTTTGCCCGTTCTCTCGAATGACGACCCGATCCTTCTCGTCGCCGAAGGCGGAGGACCGGAACCACTGGGCGCCGTCGCGCTCGTAGATGTGGCCCGCCTCCCGCAGGCGCTCGATGGCACGATTCACCGCGCCGCTGTCGGCCAAGTTGCGCTCCGAATACCATTTGTCGTAGACCACCCCGAAGTGGGCGAGATCGTCGCGGATGTCGTCGAGGATGGTATTCAGCGCCAGCTCGAAGACGAATCGATAACGGTTGTCTTCCAGCAACGCCCGGGCCCGCTGAATCAGGGCATCGATGTGGGACTCCTTGTCGCCACCCTGGGGCTCGTCCGCCGGGACCCCGGCATAGACTTGCTCCGCCGCGAACTGATAGGCATCGCCATGCTCGCGGTGCAGCGTGGCGGCGATGTCCCACACGTAGTCGCCCCGGTAGCCATTGGACGGAAAGGGCAGCTCCTCTCCGCAGAGCTCCAGGTAGCGCAGCCACACGCTGGTGGCCAGGATATCCATCTGCCGCCCTGCGTCGTTGACGTAGTATTCCCGATGCACCGAAAACCCTGCAGCCTCCAGCAGGTTCGCCACGGCCGCCCCGTAGGCCGCGCCGCGACCGTGGCCTACGTGGAGGGGTCCGGTGGGATTGGCGGACACGAACTCCACTAGCACTTCCTGTCCCAGCAGTTTCCGTGCCGCACGCTCCGCCTCTGAACGGCCGTAATTGACGCCCCGTTGCAATATCTCTCGCACCACGTCGTGGTAGGCCGTGGGGGTGAGGAATGCATTGATGAATCCTGGCCCGGCCACCTCGTAGCGGGCGACCCGCGCGCCGGTCGGCAGCAGCGCCACGATCGCCTCGGCAAGCTCCCGCGGCCGGCGCCCCGCGCTCTTGGCCAGCGTCAACGCGACGTTGCTGGCGAAGTCGCCATGAACCGGGTCGCGCGTACGCTCGTAGGCGATCTCCTCCGGCAGCGGTCCTGGCAGCGCGCCCCTGGCCTGCAGTGCCTCCAGAGCCTTGCGCAGCTGTTCTCGAAGATAGTTTTTCAATCAATCACCTGGGAGCCGAGTCGGGGGTAGCATGGGGCCGAGCAAAGGCCCCAAAGTCTACATCATCCGCCGCCGATGGACGAGGGCGGCTAGTACATCTGAACCGGGTCCCGGTCCAAGGACCAGCGCACCTTGCGGGCACCGGGCAGCCCTGCGAGCCCGGGCACCCACAGGGCAAGCAGCCGTTGCAGCTCGCTGCGCCTGGCGCACTGTACCAGCAGCTGGGCCCGAACCCGACCGGCCCGGCGCTCCATCGGCGCCGGCACGGGCCCCAGCAGCTGCGCTCCGGCAAGCCCCAGCGCCGCTGCCCGCTGGCGCGCGGCCTGCAGGAACTGCAAGGGAGCCTCGGGAGTTGTCGCCTCGGCGCGCAGCAGGGCGATGCTGCTGTAGGGCGGCAGGCCAGCCTCCCGTCGCTCCTGCAGGGCGGCGACGGCGAAGGCGGAGTAGCCTCGGTGGATGAGCATCTGCAGCAGCGGGTGCTCCGGATGGTGGGTCTGCACCAGGACTCGGCCCGGCTTCTCTGCCCGGCCGGCTCTCCCGGCGACCTGCAGCAGCAGCTGAGCCATACGCTCAGGACCGCGGAAGTCCGCGCTGAATAGGCCGCCGTCGGCGTCCAAAATGCCCACGAGGGTAACGTCTGGGAAGTGGTGGCCCTTGGCCAGCATCTGAGTGCCCACCAGAATCTGGCTGCGGCCGCTGCGGGCGTCCGCGAAGGCCTGCTCCATGGCACCCTTGCGGCGCAGGCTGTCGCGGTCGATGCGTGCCACGCGCGCGCCGGGAAACCGGGTCAACAGGGCCTGCTCGACCCGCTGTGTGCCGATGCCGACGGCACGCAGATCCACGCTGCCGCAGGATCTGCACTGCCGGTCCACTGGCCGCTCGCTGCCGCAATGGTGACAGCGCAGTCGGCCGTCGCTGCGGTGCAGCACCAGATGGGCATCACAGCGCCGGCAGCTCGCCACCCAGCCGCACTCGTGACACAGCAGCGTGGGTGCGTAGCCCCGTCGATTGACGAACAGCAGCACCTGCTCCCCCTGCTCCAGGCGCCCCTCCACGGCGGCAAGCAGGGGAGGCGCCAGACCCTCCTCCAGCGGCTGCCGGCGTAGATCCACCAGCTCGAAGCCTGGCGCCACGGCGCCGCCGGCCCGCTCGGGCAGCGCCAGCCGGTGGTAGCGACGCCTGGCCACGTTGTACAGACTCTCCAGAGACGGCGTCGCAGAGCCCAGCACCACGGGGAGTCCCTCCAGCTGGGCGCGCACCACGGCAACGTCACGGGCCGAATAGCGGAGCCCGTCCTGCTGCTTGAGGGAGCCGTCGTGCTCCTCGTCGACGACGATAATGCCGGGCTCGCGCAACGGCGTGTAAACCGCTGAGCGGGTGCCAATCACCACCCCCACCCGTCCGTCCCGGGCACCCAGCCAGCCGCCGAGGCGCTCCCGGTCGCTCAGTCCCGAGTGCAGCACTGCTACCGCGACGTGCAGGCGGTGGCGGAAGCGGCTGACCAGCTGCGGAGTGAGACTGATCTCGGGCACCAGCACCAGGGCCTGTGCGCCCCGCGCCAGCACCCGCTCGATCAGCCTCAGGTACACCTCAGTCTTGCCGCTGCCGGTGACCCCGTCCAGCAGATAGGCGCGAAATCCACCCCTGGCAGCGTCCACCTCGGCTACCGCGGCCTGCTGGTCGGAGCTGAGCTCGGGCGCCGACCGCAGCGGCCCGCCGGTCACATCCGAATCCGGCCATTCGGCGCTGCACTCCGCCAGCCCCTTGTCCAGGAGCTGGGCCAGCGCCCGCCGCCATGTCGGGTGCTCGCGCAGCTCCGCAGCGCCCAGCCCTTCGCGGCTCGCCACCAGCGCCGCCAGCAAGACGCGCTGGCTGGGGGCACGAGCCAGCGTGCTGCCGTCGGCGGCCCGGCCCTGGGCCGTAACCCGCCAGCGCCGGACGCCTAGGCTGCGGGCGGGGGCTCCACGCCGCAGCGGTGCGGGCAGGGCGCTCAGCAGTGCATCACCTGCCGGATAGTGGTAATAGCGGGCCGCCCACAGCACCAGCCGGATGCTGCCGGCCGGCAGCACCGGCTCGCTGTCCAGCACCTCCACCACGGAGCGCAGACGCGCCGTCGGCAGCTCCGAGGCGACGGCGCATTCCACCAGCAGACCCACTTGGAGTGCCCGCCCGAATGGTACCCGCAGGCGCACGCCGGGGGGCGGCGCCGGGCCGGTCCAGTCAGGCGGCAGCAGATAGTCGAACAGCTGGTAGAGGGGGGTCGCGACGGCGACCCGAAGCACCCGCCCCGTGCCGCGGGCCGGGGCGGTCAACGCACTACACCGCAGGCCGCCGGCTCGCCAGGCGTCGTGGCACGGGGCAGCCCGCCGGGATCATCGTCCCGAGCACCGATCACCCGCGCCACGATGCTCGCCTTGGTCCTCAACGGCACGACCTAAGCGTCTCATTGCCCACGGCACCCAGATTATTCACAGAAGCTGTGGAAAACTTTGTGGATGCGCGGGGGAGCCGACGCGCCCGCCCTGCTGATATGCGCCCCGGGAGCGATTGATGGAAAAATCATCATCTTGTCATTATATTTGTTAATCAATAAGTTATAAACGTTTCCCAAGAACCGTATGAGATTTGACTCGCAAGCTACCGTGATCGGCCCATCTCACTTACAAATGTGCATAAGTGCAATCCCTTGGTCGGTGCACGTGCGTCGAGCCTCCAGTGCCGGCTCGCCGTTCTGGGAGGTAGTACTCCATCCAGGTGATCATTGCGTATCCAGCCGAACGAGAAGCGGTCAGTCGGTAGGCGCGCTCGCGCCCCGCTGGCCCGCGCCAACGGTAGCGAGCGCAACACCCCGGATGGCCGCTTATCGTTCGGCCCTGCGGGAGCCACCTCAAGGGGCCAATGCGGCGTTGCAGCCCTTGGCAAGGGCCTGCCATTCCCTGCGGGCTGCGCCTTGCCTTGGCCCCTTGAGGTGGCTCTGGATCCGCAATTATCACCTGGATGGAGTACTGGCATGCTGTGTAAAAACCTGTGGAGCGCCGTGCGCCCAGGCAACCGCAGCAACGTCGGCGATGGTCTGGTGGAGTCTCGCAGGAAGCGCACACATCCAGCGAAACGCAAAGCCAAATCAGTGACTTGTCTGCCGGTCACCGGGATCATGCCGGATCCTCGTTGGGCGGGCCTTCCCGTATCCAGGAAGACGCTTAGCTGTGCATAAATGTAAAAAGAGGCCTTCGGGTATTGCTCCGGACGCTTACACTGTGTTAGGCGAAACCCGCTCAATCCGCAGCCGATTCTCCCGGTTTGCCGCCTGCACGCGGTGAGATGCGGGCCAACCACCTCCAGACCGTGCCGTCCGGCCGCTCCAGGCCCGTCACCACATAGCTCAGGGCATTGTGGTTCTGCAGAGTCCAGGCCATGCTGCTGGCGGCCCCAGCCCGGCCGCAGAACAACAGGGTGTCGCCGCGGCGCAGCGACAGGGTGTCGGCCGGTAGCGGCACCTCTTCCCCGGCCCGGAGCAGCAGCAAGGCAAGGCACGGCAGCCGGGCCTCTCGGCGACGCGGGTCGCTTAGCAGGTGATCCAGGCGGATGTCGGGCTGCTCGCCCAGGGCCTGATGCACCGCGGCCGCCGACGCCTCGCTCAGCACGGAGACCCAGACTTCCGGCACCGTCTCGCCGGTGACCGCGCTGATGCGGCTCACCAGCAGATTCGCCCACTCGTTGCCGTGTCGGTGCGCCAGCTGAAGAAAGCGCGCCAGCAGGGGTGTGGTGAGGAGTGCCAGGATCTCTCGGGCGATGATGTAGCTGGATTGCATCACAAGGTGTGTATGCGCGGCCTCGAAGATGGGCGTGCTGGCTCGCTTGTTCTGGCGTGTCACGACGAAGAGCCGGGGATTGAGATCCCGTGCGGTGACCACGATGGAGAGGTTGTCAGCGTCGTTGCTGGTGCCGGCGACGATGCCCGCGGCTTCCTGGATGCGCGCCGCCCTCAGCGTGACCGCCTCGGTGCCACGTCCCACCACGCAATGCTCCGGGCAGCCGGCCCGCTCGGGGTTGGTCTCCACGATGACGGTAGGCACCCCCTCGTAGTCCAGGAAGCGTTTGACCGCCTTGCCGAACCTGCCGTAGCCGCAAAGCACCCACTTGCCTCGCGGAGGATACAGCGGCTCCACCAGGGGGCTCTTGGGCACACCGGTGAGCCATTCATGGAGCAGGTGGATGCTCGGCGAATGCAGGGCCAGGGCCAGGTGGAAGGCAAAGGTGTCGAAGGGGTCGATGATGTGCCGGGTGCCGAAAGATCGCATGTTCGCCTCGATGTCGTGACTCTGCGCCCGGCAGATCAGCTTCAGCCGCGGATTGAGCAGCCGGGCAGCGATCGCAATCTGCAGATTCGCCGAGTCATCGTTGGTCAAGGCAATGACGGCGGCACAACTGGGATGCTGTAGCCCGCCCTCCAGCAGGTGCAGCGGCACGCCGGCGTCGGCGCACAGGCCCGGCACATACACCAAGTGCTCCTCCAGGCGCAGCTCGCTGATTCTCTCCTGGGCGATGTCAATCACTACCGCCCGTAGCCCCCGCTCGGTCAGCGCCCTCACCAGCAGGCCGCCGGTATCGCCATAGCCGCAGACCAGGTAGAAGCCCTCCCGAAGGCGCTTGACATGGCGCGAGAATGACCACGCGGTGAAGGCTTGCTTGAGCGCAGGGTCCTGGACTAGCGCCAGGATGTTGCCGATGGCGTAGATCCAGGCAACGACGCTGATGTAGATGGAGAAGACCACCCACAGGCGCTGCGCACGACTGAACTCGTATGGCACTTCGCCGAAGCCGATGGTCGTGGCCATGTAGCTGGTGAAATAGAAGGCATGGAAAAAATCCATGCTCCACGGTCGGCCCTCCCGGTCCACGCCTTCTATGGCGACCATGCCCAGCATGGACAGCACATAGGCAGCCAGCAGCACCAACAACGGCGCCCGCATGCGCCGCAGCACCAAGTGGACGATGTTGTGCATGAGCTGAGCGGCCCGGCGTGACTCAGCGACGCAGCATCACGGTCTCGATGACCAGCAGGGTCACCGAGGTGAGGTTTGCCAGCAGCGCCCCGCCCGACAGCGAGACGATGCTGGCCATCAACGAGGGCGTCACTCCCGCGGCGTTGACGTGCTCGGCGTAGGCCCAGACCACCGAGGCGGCGATGAGCTGCAGGTCGGCGACCAGGCTGGTGGACAGCAGCACAGCGCCCATCTGAGTGCGGTCCCCGAACTTGAGCACCGTGGCGACGAGATTGACCACGATGGCGGCGAAAAGCTCGTAGACATGGTGGTGCGCCGAATTGTCCGGGTCACCGATAAAGAAACCGAAGTTCAGCGTCGCGGCGAGCAGGATGAAGAAGCCGAACACCACCTTTTCCAGGTTCATCGCCGGGTTTCCTCCAAGGAATCCTCTTTCTCTCCGATGTATGGCGCCGCCTGGCCGTGGAGGCTACGGGCGTTGGACTGTGGCCGGTCGCCGGCCCTTCCGATCTCGCCCTTACCACGCGCCCGGCGCAGCAAGTCGACGCGCCGCCCGACCGGCTTCTGCCGCGGCGAGACCACCCGCGGGGGATCCAGACCACGCGGCGAGAGATCGACGTGGCCGTCTGCCGCCGGCGGCGCAGAGGGGGGGAAGGGCAACGGTTGGTCTTGCCCCCACCGCGCGGGGTCGGGAGGCACCCCTTGATGTACGTGCGCCATCCTCAAACTGTAACCCATGGCGTCTCGCGACGGTATTGGCCCGCTACGGCACGGTGGCTATCATGGCAGCCCAGGCGAGGAGACCGGCATGGCAAATTGGAGCGACATCGCGGCGGCCGTCGCCGCCGCCACGGGTGCACCCTTCGCCCTCCTGCGGGAGCATGCTGTGGGGGGCGGCTGTATCAACCGCGCCCATGTGCTGGAGGGTGCCGGGGGGCGCTATTTCGTCAAGCTCAACCGGGCAAGCGGTCTAGACATGTTCGAGGCGGAGGCGGACGGTCTGCGGGAGATTCTCGCCGCCCAGGCCATCCGGGCGCCGCGACCCGTATGCGCCGGGACGGCCCGCGATACCGCCTTCCTGGTACTGGAGCATATCGAGCTGGGCGCCACCGGCGGCCAGGCGAGTCGCCGGCTCGGGCTGGAGCTTGCCGCCATGCATCGGCATGGCGCACCCCAGTTTGGCTGGCACCGGGACAACACCATCGGCTCCACTCCGCAGCCCAACCGCCCCACCGCAGATTGGGTGGAGTTCTGGCGGCGGCAGCGACTGGGCTATCAGCTGGAGCTGGCGGGACGCAATGGGGCCGGCCGGCCTCTGGCTCGGCGCGGTGAGCGGCTGCTGGCCGACCTCCCGGCCTTCTTTCGCGACTACGCGCCCCGCCCCGCGCTGCTCCACGGTGATCTCTGGTCGGGCAACTACGGGGTGGATGCGGCTGGGCGGCCCGTCATCTTCGACCCTGCCGTGTATTTCGGGGACCGCGAGGCGGATCTGGCGATGACCGAGCTGTTCGGCGGCTTCGGGCGGGACTTCTACGCCGCCTACCAGGAGGCCTATCCCCTGGACCGTGGCTACGGCGTGCGCAAGAACCTCTACAACCTCTACCACATCCTCAACCACTTCAATCTGTTCGGCGACGGCTACCGTGCCCAGGCGGAGTGCATGATCGACCGGCTGCTGGCCGAGCTGGGATGAGGTCCGCGGGCTACG
>CAYQDX010000112.1:0-11067 GCA_964416345.1 uncultured Ectothiorhodospiraceae bacterium | reverse complement strand
CCGAGTGCACGATGATGTCCAAGTGCTCCCAGGTCTCGCCCAGCTGCCGAAACGCCGCGTCGATCTCCTCGTCGCTGGCCACGTCGCAGGGCAGCACGATCTCGGAGCCGCACTCCGCTGCGAGCTTGACGACACGGTCCTGCAGCTTGTCGTTCTGATAGGTGAATGCCAGCTCGGCGCCTTCCCGATGCATGGCCTGGGCACAGCCCCAGCCGATAGAGCGGTTGTTGGCTACGCCAACGATGAGCGCCCTCTTGCCTTCCAGAATACCCATAGTCGTACCCTTGTCGCTAAGCTGCCCACGCGGCATGCACAGGAAGACGGCAATTCTAGCCTGTCGATGCAAACTTGTAACAGCGAAAATGCGGCCGTCGCCCGGCCCCCGGCCGGCAGTCCCAGTTCCTTGGATCCCACCGGGAGCGTCGTGGCTCAAGCATGCTGAGACAACTCTGGAGCGGAGTCGTGGTGCCCGCGCGCCTCCTGTGTCGCCTGGGCGGATGCCTGGCGCTGCTTGCTCTTTGCGGCTGCGAAGGCGGACCGTGGAACAGCCCCTATCCCGCCGCCGACGCCCGCACCAACACCTACTACGCGGCGTTCGCCGAGCGGCCCAAGCATCTGGACCCCGCCCGCTCCTACGG
Organism: uncultured Ectothiorhodospiraceae bacterium; assembly: GCA_964416345.1. Lineage (GTDB taxonomy): Bacteria > Pseudomonadota > Gammaproteobacteria > CAYQDX01 > CAYQDX01 > CAYQDX01. The sequence continues at coordinate 10,429 of CAYQDX010000112.1, read as the reverse complement.
CAATGTGGAATCACCCTTCGTCGCCCAGATATACGAGCCCCCGTTGCAGTACGACTTCCTGGCCCGACCCTATCGCTTGGTGCCGCTGACGGCCACCGATGTTCCGCGACCCGCCTACCTCGATGCCGCCGGTCGCCCGCTGCCGGACTCGGCGCCCACCCAGGACATCGCCTACAGCATCTACGAGATCCGGATTCGGCCCGGGATCCTCTACCAGCCGCACCCCGCCTTGGCCCGGGGGCCGGACGGGCAGCTCCTGTATCACGCGCTGACACCCGGCACCTTAGCTGGTGTGCATACTCTGGCCGATTTCCCCGAGACTGGGACCCGCGAGCTGGTGGCGGCCGACTACGTGCATCAGATCAAGCGCCTGGCAAGTCCCGCGTTGAGCTCACCTATCCTGGGCCTGATGAGCGACTACATCGTGGGTCTGCGGGAGTATGCCGAGCGGCTGCGCCAGGCCCAGGCCGCGCTGCGGGCCGCGGGGAAGCCGGACAGGCTGGACCTGGAGCAGTATCCACTCAGCGGGGTCCAGGTCGTGGACGCCCATCGCGTCCGCATTAAGATCCGCGGCCGCTACCCGCAGTTCCGCTACTGGCTCGCCATGAGCTTCTTCGCGCCCATGCCCCCGGAGGCGGACGGCTTCTACGAGCAGCCCGGGATGGCGGAGCGCAATATCACCGCCGACTGGTACCCGCTGGGCACCGGTCCCTACATGCTGGTGGAGAACAATCCCAACCGGCGCCTGGTGATGGTGCGCAACCCCAATTTCCGCGGCGAGCCGTATCCCAGTGAGGGCATGCCGGGCGATGCGGAGGCGGGTCTGCTGGCGGATGCCGGCAGGACCATGCCCTTCATCGACAAGGCCGTCTACAGTCTTGACCAGGAGAGCATTCCGCGCTGGACTAAGTTCCTGCAGGGTTACTACGACAGCTCCGCGATTGGCTCGGATAACTTTGATCAGGCCATACGCTTCGCCGGGGCGGGAGAGGCGCAGCTTACCCCCGAGCTCCAAGCCAAGGGTATCGAGCTGCGCAGTGCCGTGAGCCTGACGACCTATTACCTCGGATTCAACATGCTGGATCCGGTGGTCGGCGGTCTGGCCCCCAAGCGCTGCAAGCTGCGCCAGGCCATCTCCATCGCGTTGGACTTCGAGGAGCGCATCTCCATCTTCCTCAACGGCCGCGGCATCGCGGCCCAGGGGCCGCTGCCGCCGGGCCTGTTTGGGCACCGCAGCGGCGCCGCCGATATCAACCCCTATGTCTACGACTGGGTGGACGGCCGGCCCCGGCGCAAGCCCCTGAAGGTCGCCCGTCGCCTCCTGGCCGAGGCGGGCTATCCGCAGGGTCGCGACTCGGCCACCGGCAAGCCGCTGCTACTCTACCTGGACGCCTACGGGGGCGGCCCCGACGATAAGGCCTCTTTCGACTGGTGGCGCAAGCAGCTGCACAAACTTGGCATCCAGCTAGTGGTGCGCAGCACCACCTACAACCGCTTCCAGGACAAGGTGCGCAACGGCTCGGTGCAGCTGTTCAACTGGGGTTGGGGGGCGGACTACCCGGACCCCGAGAACTTCCTGTTCCTGCTCTACGGCCCCAACGCCAAGGTGGGTGGAGGCGGCGAGAACTCCGCCAACTACCGCAATCCGGATTATGATCACTTGTTCGAGCGCATGAAGACCATGGATGACGGCCCGGCGCGCCAGACCATCATCGACCAGATGCTGGCGATACTCCGTCACGATGCCCCCTGGGCCTGGGGCTACCACCTGAAGGAGCTCAGCCTGGTCCATGGCTGGTACCACAATACCAAGCCCAACCTGATGGCCAGCAACACGCTCAAGTACCGGCGGCTGGCCCCCGCGCTGAGGGCCCGCCGCCAGGCCGCCTGGAATCGACCGGTGGTGTGGCCGCCGGCACTGGGGGCGGTCGGGCTGCTGCTGCTCACGGTGCCGGCGCTACTGGCCCATCGGCGCCTGCAGCGGGCCACGGGATACGACTAGTACTCCATCCAGGTGATAATTACGGATCCAGAGCCACCTCGAGGGGCCAAGGCAAGGCGCAGCCCGCAGGGAATGGCAGGCCCTTGCCAAGGGCTGCAACGCCGCATTGGCCTCTTGAGGTGGCTCCCGCAGGGCCGAACGAGAAGCGGCCATCCGGAGGTGTTGCGCTCGCTACCGTTGGTGCGGACCAGCGGGGCGTGAGTGCGCCTACCGACTGACCGCTTCTCGTTCGGCTGGATACGCAATTGTCACCTGGATGGAGTACTAGCCCGTGCTCGCCTACATCGTCCGGCGCGTGAGCTATGCCATTCCCATATTGCTGGGCGTGAATCTGCTGACCTTCGCCCTGTTCTTCCTGGTCAACACCCCGGACGACATGGCACGCATGCAGCTCGGGGCCAAGCGTGTCACCGCCGAGGCGGTGGCCGACTGGAAGCGCGAGCGTGGCTACGACCGGCCGCTGTTCTATAACGCCCAGGCCGAGGGCACCGCCCGCCTGACCGACACCATCCTGTTCCAGAAATCCATCGGCCTATTTGCCTTTCGCTTCGGCCGCTCGGATGCCGGACGCCAGATCGGCTACGACATCGGTCAGCGCATGTGGCCCAGCCTCGCAATCGCCGTGCCGGTGCTGCTGATAGGAGTCGCCGTCAACATCACCTGCGCGCTGCTCATGGTGGTCCTGCGAGCCACCTACGTGGATCCCTGGGGGATGGTGGCTTGCGTCGCCCTGATGTCCGTCTCCTCCCTGTTCTACATCATCGGCGGCCAGTTCCTGGTGGCCAAGCTGCTGCATCTCGTGCCGGTCTCGGGGTATGAGGGCGGACTGGCGGCGGTCAAGTTCGTGGTGCTGCCGGCGATCGTCGGCGTAGTCTCCGGCATCGGTGGCGGCACCCGCTGGTACCGCACCCTGTTCCTGGAGGAGATGGGCAAGGACTACGTACGCACCGCCCGCGCCAACGGACTGGGAGAGCGGCGCGTGATGCTGCAGCACGTGCTCCGTAACGTTCTGGTCCCCATCCTGACGGGCGTGGTGGTGCTGCTGCCTCTGCTGTTCACCGGCAGCCTGATCACCGAGTCCTTCTTCGGCATTCCGGGTCTCGGCAGCTACACCATCGACGCCATCCAGAGCCAGGATTTCGCCATCGTGCGCGCCATGGTGTTCCTCGGCTCGGTGCTCTACATCCTGGGCCTGCTGCTGACGGATCTCTCCTACACCCTGGTGGACCCGAGGGTGCGCCTGGGATGAAGGGGTGGCCGGCTTACCGCCAGTGGCTCGAGGCTCCGGTGCTCGCGGTGCTGCTGGCGGCGCTGCTGATTCTGAGCCTGCCCGGAACTTTGGTGCTGCTGTGGACCGACGGGCTGGTCTACCTGCTGCTCGCCACCGTGCTATGGCTGGGCTGGCGAGCCCGGCAGCGCGAGCACCTGCGGGCGCCCTGGCGCCGAGTGCTGTTCAGCCGGCGCGGCTTGGTGGCCATCATGGTGCTGATGGCCTACGTGGGGGTAGCCCTGCTCGACTCGGTGCACTTCCGTGCGGTCCCCAACAGCGCGGCGGGCCACGGTGGCGAGGTGGTGAGCGTGCTGGATGTGGCGCTCGGCACGTTGCGCAGCAGCGACGAGAAGACCTACTCGGCGCCTCTCGCGACGCATCTCTACGCACTGGAGACGGTGGAGCTGGCGGACGGGACGCAGGTGCGTGCCCGTCCCCGCCTGGTCCACGGGGGCGCACATCTGGCCGACCCGCGCTGGCGGGCGCGCGACATCGCCTGGCGTGCGAGCGCCGGCGCACTGGCTGGCCTCGGTGTTTGGCTGCTGCTCGGGCTCGCCCTGGCCTGCGCCCGGGAGCACCGGGGTCCCGTTCTCGCGGCGCTGCGGGACATGCTCCGGGGGCCCACCGAGCTGCCCTGGCGGGCGGCGCTGGCCACCGCCGCGGTGATGCTGGCGGGCGTCGGCGCGGTGGCGGCCCTGGCCCCCTGGTACCATTTGCTGGGCACCGACAAGGTGGGTCAGGACGTGCTCTATCAGAGCCTCAAGAGCGTTCGCACCGGGCTGCTGATCGGCACCCTGACCACGCTGGTGATGCTGCCCTTCGCCCTGTCGCTGGGAGTGGCGGCGGGCTATTTCCGCGGCTGGGTCGACGACGTCGTGCAGTACGTCTATACGACCCTGAGCTCCATCCCAGGGGTGCTGCTCATCGCCGCCGCCGTGCTAATTCTGCAGGTGCAGATGGATCTGCACCCGGAGCGCTTCCAGGATGCGGCGGTGCGGGCCGACTTACGGCTGCTGTTCCTCTGCCTCATTCTGGGAGTCACCAGCTGGACCACCCTGTGTCGGCTGCTGCGGGGGGAGGCGCTCAAGCTGCGCGAGGTCGATTACGTGCAGGCGGCCCAGGCCCTGGGGGTCGGCCACGCTCGGATCATCGCCCGCCACATCCTGCCCAACGTCATGCACATCGTGCTGATCACCGTGGCCCTGGACTTCAGCTCCCTGGTGCTGGCCGAGGCGGTGCTGTCCTATGTTGGGGTCGGTGTTGACCCTTCCATGAATAGCTGGGGCAACATGATCAACCGCGCGCGCCTGGAGCTGGCCCGTGAGCCGGTGGTGTGGTGGTCACTCAGCGCCGCCTTCGTCTTCATGTTCACGCTAGTGCTGGCAGCGAACCTCTTTGCCGACTCAGTGCGCGATGCCTTCGACCCCCGCCTGAGGAGCCGCCATTGAGCGAAGTCCTGCTGCAGATATCCGATCTTCGCACCCGCATCGCCTCCCCCAAGGGCATCGTGCGGGCGGTGGACGGCGTCGACCTCGAGGTGCGGCGCGGCGAGACCTTCGCCCTGCTCGGCGAGTCCGGCTGCGGCAAGTCCATGACCGCCCTATCAGTGATGCGCCTACTGCCAGCCCCGGCTGGGCACATCGTGGGGGGCCGGGTGCGTCTGGATGGGCAGGAGCTGTTGGCGCTCCCCGAAGCAGCGATGCGGCGGGTGCGCGGGCGGCGCGTCGCCATGATCTTCCAGGAGCCCCAGACCAGCCTGAACCCCGTGCTCACGGTGGGCAAGCAGATCCGGGAGGTGGTGGTGCGTCACCGCGGGCTGCGCGGGTCGGCAGCCCGCAGCAGGGTGCTGGCTCTGCTGGAGGCCGTCGGCATTCCAGACCCGGAGCGGCGGTTGGGAGAGTATCCGCACCAGCTCTCGGGCGGCCTGAAGCAGCGGGTGATGATTGCCATGGCCCTGGCCGGCGAGCCGGATCTGCTGATCGCCGACGAGCCCACCACGGCCCTGGACGTGACGATTCAGGCCCAGGTGCTGGTGCTTCTGAGGGAGCTCCAACGCAGCACCGGCATGGCCATCTTGCTCATCACTCATGACCTGGGCGTGGTGGCGGAGGTGGCGGACCGGGTGGCAGTCATGTACGCGGGACAGATCGTCGAGCAGGGCCGGCGGGAGCGGCTGTTCGCCGGTCCGGCCCATCCCTATACCCGCAAGCTTTTCGCGTCCGTGCCGGAAGCCCAAAAGCGCGGCCGGCCGCTGGCGGTCATCCCGGGGGCGGTGCCCTCACTGGACCGGGCGTTCAAGGGCTGCCGCTTTGCCGAGCGCTGCGATCTGGCCTGGACCCTGTGCCGGGAGCGGGAGCCGGATTGGCTGGTGACCGGGGAGGGGGGCGTGCGCTGCCACCTGGCGGACCCCCAGCACGCCGCGCGTCCCTCGGTGACCGCCGCGCCGGCGGACCTGCCCGCGGCGGCCCCCGAGCCCGCGTCCGCTGGGCTCCTGCTGGAGGTGAGGGATCTGGCGGTGCATTTCCCCATCCGTCGCGGAGTGCTGCAGCGGGTCGTGGGCCGGGTGCGGGCCGTGGACGGCGTGTCTCTACGCATCCACGCCGGGCGCACCCTGGCCCTGGTCGGGGAGTCCGGCTGCGGCAAGACCACCGTGGGCAAGGGCATACTGCAGCTGCTGAGGCCCAGCGCCGGCAGTGTGCGCTTCGGCGACACGGAGCTTACGCGTCTGGCGCCCAGGGAGCTGCGCGCCCAGCGGGCGCACCTGCAGGTGATCTTTCAGGATCCCTATGCCTCCATGAATCCGCGCATGCTGGTGGGCGAGATCGTGGAGGAGGGCCTGGTTGCCCTGGGCCTGGGTGGTGGCTCCGAGCAGCGCCGGGCGCGGGTGGACGAGCTGCTGCAGCAATGCGGACTGGCGCCGGAAGTGCGGCACCGCTACCCCCATGAGTTCTCCGGTGGACAGCGCCAGCGCATCTGTATCGCCCGGGCCCTGACCGTGGGGCCGCGGCTGGTGATCTGCGACGAGCCCACCAGCGCCCTTGACGTCTCGGTGCAAGCGCAGATCCTGAATCTGCTGAAGGACTTGCAGGCCCGCATGGGGCTTGCGTTCCTGTTCATCACCCACAACATCGGCGTGGTCGAGTATCTGGCCCACGAGGTGGCGGTGATGTACCTCGGGCGGATCGTCGAGCGCGGACCGACCGAGCGCCTGCTGGCCTCGCCCGGTCACCCCTATACCCAGGCTCTGCTGTCCGCCGTGCCGGTGGTGGACCCGGCCAGCCGCCGGCAGGTCATCCGCCTGGGGGGCGAGCTGCCGTCTCCAGCTGCGCCGCCGAGGGGCTGTCACTTCAGCCCGCGCTGTCCCCATGCCATGCTGCTCTGCCGGGAGCGTTATCCGGAGGAGACGGAGCTGGGGCCCGGACACCTGGCGCACTGCCATTTGTTGACCGGCAAGGTTGACAGAGCTGGAAACCCTGAGGATAGTTTGTCTTTGCCAATGAGAAGAACGTGAGCGAGCTGGGGAGCAGAGGTGACTGCGAGTCTGAGGGAACTGGCAGGCGCGGCGCGCGCCCGGTGCGGATGGATGCGCCGGCCGGTGGTGGCGCTGGTGCTCGGTGTGGGGGCGTGGCTCTGCGCCGCGCCGATGGTGTATGCGGACATCTACAAGTACGTAGATCGCCGGGGGGTCACCCACTTCGCCGACCGTCCCCTGCATTCCGGCTTCAAGCTCTACATGCACAGTAACGGGACCCACGCGGCGCCTACCAGGCCCTATTCCGGGCGGGTCAATCATCGTGCCTACGACGCCATGGTGGCGGAGACGGCACGCACCTACGACCTGGATGCGGCCCTGCTGCACGCAGTGATCACGGCGGAGTCGGACTACGACCCCTACGCGGTGTCGCGCTCCGGCGCCGTGGGCCTCATGCAGCTCATGCCAGCCACGGCCCGGCGCTACGGCGTCGCCAACCGTGCCGATCCCAGGTCGAACCTGAACGGCGGGGCACGCTATCTGCGGGATCTCATCAAACTATTCGGCAACGACCTGCGACTGGTGCTGGCCGCCTACAATGCCGGGGAGAACGCCGTGATGCGCTACGGCAATGCGATTCCGCCCTACGACGAGACCCAGCAGTACGTCAGCAAGGTGCTGCGCCTATACCGCCAGCTGCGCACCAGCAACTGACGGGCGCTGCGGCGTGCGGCCCTGCCGCTCCCGGCAGCTCAGCTTGTACCTGCCGAGAAACTCAGTGCCTGACGCTTGAGCATGCCCAGGCCCCGAGCGGAGCAGTTGCCGCCGCCGGCGCGCCGCCGACCGGGTGAGATAGGCGAGTCAGACCAGCAGCCTTCTTCTCACCAGCACCACGGCGGCGTAGTATCCGCTCGCCGCATAGAGGGCGAGCACCGCCCCGTGCAAGGCGACGTCGTGCATCGGCTGGCCGGCGACCAAGGGACGTAGCAATGCCACTGCATGGCTCAAGGGTAGTACCTGGGGCAGCCACTGAACCGCCTGAGGCAGGCTGTCCGTCGGATAGAACACGCCGCTCAGGACGAACATGGGCATCAGCGCCAGCGTCTGGTAGTAGTTGAAGAAATCGTAGCTGGGCGAGAGGGCACTCATGACCAGAGCTGGCCCGGTGAAGCACAGGCCCACCAGCAGCAGCGCCGGCACGGCCGGCAGCGCCGTCCAAGGGTGGACGTGGCCCAGGGCGCCCGCCACCAGGATGATGGTCACGCCGCTGATGGTGCCCTTGGTGGCCCCCCAAAGCATCTCACCGGCGAGGATGTCGTCCACCTCCAGGGGGGTCACCAGCAGGCTGGCATAAGTCTGCTGGGGCACCATGCGCGTGTGCACCGAGTACATAGCCTCGAAGCTGGCGCTGTTCATGCACGAGGAGGCCACAATGCCGGAGGCTACATAGGTGAGATAGGGCATGCCGCCCATCTGGCCGATGAACAAGCCGAGTCCGTAGCCCAGGCCCAGCAGCATCAGCAGCGGCTCGCCCATGTTCATGACGATGGCCGGGCCAAGCAGCCGGCGCCACACCAGCACGTTGCGGCGCCAGACCGCCAGGGCCGGGTGTCTCAATCGTGGCAGGCGCCAATCCGGCATCTCAGTCCCGCAGCTCGCGACCGGTCAGCCTGAGGAACACATCCTCCAAGCCGGCGGGGCGATGCACGAAGGTGATTCCGGAACGGCCTTCCAGGCACTGGATAAGCGGTCGGGCATCCGCCGAGTAGCAGTAGCAGGTGTCGCCCAGGGACTCGGCGCGACAGCCTTCGACCCCGGCAAGGAGCTCCCGCACGCGCTCGAGCTGGCCGCGAATCTCCAGCACCTCAGGCTCAACGTATTCCTGCACCAGCGCCGCAGGGGAGCCCCGGGTGAGGATCCGGCCGTGGTCCATGATCACCAGCTCATCGCACAGGCGCTCGGCCTCCTCCATGTAATGGGTGGTGAGCAGCAGGGTCTTTCCGGCGCGGATGAGCTCTCGCAGCCGGCCCCATATCATGTGGCGGGCCTGGGGATCCAGCCCGGTGGTGGGCTCGTCCAGAATGAGCAGCTCGGGGTCGTTGATGAGCGCCCGGGCAATGGTCAAACGGCGTTTCATGCCGCCAGAGAGGGCATCGATGCGCGCTTCTGCCCGCTCGCTGAGGCCCGCGAACTCCAGCAGCTCGCGCACCTGTCCCATCACGGCGCGCGCCGGCAGATCGAAGTAGCTGGCGTAGACCCTGAGGTTCTCGGCGACGGTGAAATCCGGGTCCAGATTGTCCGCCTGGGGCACCACCCCGATTCGGCGCCGCGCGCTACGGGCCGCGGCCGGCATGGACTCGCCGAACACCCGCAGCTCACCCGCGGTGATGGGGGAGACCCCCAGGATCATGCGCAGCGTGGTGGTCTTGCCCGCGCCGTTGGGACCGAGGAAGCCGAAGCAGCGTCCCGGCAGCACCTCGAAGTCCACCTCTCGCACCACTTCGCGCTTGCCGAAGCGCTTGCTAAGGCGCCGGGCGATGACGATTGCCGGCTGTGCTGAATCGGCAGTCAAGCCAAGACGCCCCGCGGGTGAACTGTCTGCCGGTGGCCACAGGACGCGGGTCGACCTGGCCGATGCATGTCGGCCGGCGTGTGAGGCGGTTGTGATGGTGGAAGGGCGGGGCCGGAAGCGGCGCTTAAATTGGCTCCCCGGGACGGGCTCGAACCGCCGACCCAGTGGTTAACAGCCACTTGCTCTACCTGCTGAGCTACCGGGGAAGGGTAAGCGCTAGAGGCGGCGTATGATACCGATGCGCGGCTCGGCCCGTCAAGCTTGCCTGCTGCGGGCGCATCCTGCATCAGGCAAAGGCGTCCCGGGCCACCGTCTCTATGCGGTCCAGCGCCTCCCGCAGATTGTCCATGCTGGTGGCGAATGATAGGCGTACATATCCCGCCGCACCGAATGCCGCGCCCGGCACCACGGCGACATTGGCCGCGTTCAGCAGGTGCTCGGACAGCGCGACGTCATCCGCCACCTCTGGCAGCTGGTCGATGAGACCCTGGACGCTGGGAAAGGCGTAGAAGGCGCCCTGGGCGCGCAGGCAGCGCACGCCGGGGATGGCGCCCAGGCGCGCGAACACGTACTCGTGACGCTCGCGGAAGGCCTTGCCCATCACCCCGATGCACGCTTGATCCCCATCCAGCGCCGCCTGGGCGGCCACCTGGGCGATAGAGGTGGGGTTCGATGTACTCTGGGATTGAATGTTCTTCATCGCCTTGATCAGCCGCGCCGGCCCTCCGGCGTAGCCGATACGCCAGCCGGTCATGGCGTAGGCCTTGGAGACGCCGTTCAAGACCACCGTGCGCCCGTAGAGCTCTGGGCAGGCACTGAGAATGTTGTGAAAGGGCGCATTTTCGAGCCTGACGTGCTCGTAGATGTCGTCGCTGACCACCACCGCTTGCGGATATCGCAGCAGCACCTCGCCCAGGGCAGCCAGCTCGTCCTTGGAGTAGCTCACCCCCGTGGGGTTGGAGGGGCTATTGAGCACCACCAGCCGGGTGCGCGGGCTCATGTGGGCATCCAGGGCCTCGGGTGTTATCTTGAATCCATCCTCCAGGCCGCTTTCGACCACCACCGGCGTGCCGCCGGCGAGCAGCACCATGTCCGGATAGGACACCCAGTAGG
>CAYQDX010000111.1:0-11087 GCA_964416345.1 uncultured Ectothiorhodospiraceae bacterium | reverse complement strand
TGCCACCGGTCGGAATCAGGCGCTTGAATACCAGTCCGTTCTCATCGGCCCCCATGAACTTAATCTTCTTGGCCGCCAGATCGATGAAATTCGCCTTGCGGGCATGGGGCAAGCTCTCCAAGCGGCGGTGCAGCTCCTGGACCCGATTTATGAACCAGGGCTGGTAGATGTCGCCCTCCTTGATTCGGAGGGCGATCACCATCAGGTTGCCCATACCGAATGCCTGCTCCACATAGGCATTGGTGGCGACGTAGCGATTGGTCTCCGGCAACAGGGTGTCGGGATCGTTACGCATGTTCAGGTCCTTGACGAACAAGGAGCCTGTAATTGTAAGGATGAGGACAACGACCATCACGACCCGACGATGTCGGATCATGAATTCGGCATAGCCGTTGGCCCACCGCAGCTCTGTGCTCGAGGTGTGGGGATTGGCAGTGTTCACTATGAAATGCCTGACCTCGTTAGAACAGATACTTCAAACCGACTTGGAGATTCGAAGACTTCTGGAGTTGACCGAAGGTGCTGTTCTTGTCACCCCAGTACTGGTTCCACTCGAAGGAGCCGAGCAGCTCGTCCTTGAAGGTGTATTCCACGTCGAAGCGGTTCCACCAACCGCCCCCCTCTTCGTAGATGGTAATATTGTTCCAGCGATGCTCCTGGGATGGACCGAAGGGCTTGGAAAGGAACAGGGAAAGGAAGTTGTCGACCTCTCGACCTCTGACCAGCCCATTGGATAGGTGTAAGGTCGTGGGGTCGGCGGAATAGCGGGAGCAGTCGAAGGCGATACCGGTCTGGGTGGTACAGGTGCGCCGGGCGTTCTCGTAGTCCAGGTTAATGAACTGGATGAACTGGCCACTGACCAACAGGTTGGTCAGCACATTGACCTCCGCGCCCAGAACATACTTGAGCATATCCTGCTTTTCGGTGCGCAGGGCCCCCTCCAAGTCGCCCAGGGCCAGTAGCCGCTTGTCCACCACCGGCTGGAGGGTATCCTTGTCATACAGAATCTCGCCGCGCAGCACGATGGGGGCGAATGCGGTATCCAAAGCGTAGTCAAAAGACGCGCCGAGGCTGTGCACCCGCTGATAGTGCTCGGTGAAGCGCAGCTTGGCGGCGTTTGGGCTGAGACCGTTGGAGCCCAGTGTCCCCACCAGATCGGGATTGACCGCCCCATAGTACTGGTTGGTGACCGGATTGCGGAGCAGTACGGTGACGGTATTGGCACCTGTCGGATCTATGTTGCCTGGAGCATTGTCCCGGGTAATCAGCGCCCCATCCGCGAGGGCGGCACCGGTGGCGGGATCGAGGACGGTGCCCCGGCCTCTCAGCTCGGTCACCAACCGCTGTCCGGTCACCGCATCGTGCCAGCTCAGGTCCACTGCCGGATTGGCGTCATAGTGATAGAAATAGTTCAGCGAGAAATTGAAGCCACCGCGGGATCCTTTGAAGCGCGTGCCGTAGTTCAAATCGAGGTCGTCGGGCTGGTCTACCCGATATTCGGTGGTGAGGGAGCTGTGCTGGGCATTCTCCGCAAAGGTATTGAAAGTGGCGAAGGTGGCGTTGGACATGAATTCGAAGGCCGAAGTGGCGCTCGAGGGCGTCCAGCTGACATCGCTCGGCAGCGCCCCGGTCACCGGCAGCAGGTTGGTGACGTTATCGTTGCCGTTTGGATCCCCCGGAAAGAGGCCGTTCTGGGTGATGTCGTTCAGCACGATATAGCCGGGCCCGAAGCTCACCGGGGTTTGGGTGCCATCGCAGCCTGTGGCAGGGCAAGGGAAGGCGGTAACGTTCTGTTGGCTCGCGAAGCCGTCAACTGTGAGGCCGGTAAAGGGGGCGAGGCCGGCCGGATTCAGGCCCCCCGTGAACAGGCCGCCGGAGGCCGCGTTGGAGAAGCTGGAGGCGACGTTGGCGAGATTCGGCGCTATATGCAGAAAGCCGTTGACCCGCCCGGTAATGGAGTCCACACCCTTCAGCAGGAAGGGATGTCCGGAATCGCCGTTGGCATTGAGGCCCGGGATCTTGTTCTCTTCATGTTGGGAGAAAATGAGCTGGATGTTGCCATTGTCCCCGATGTTGCGCTCGGCATTCAGCATCCATATGGGGATGCGCGACTCCGCCATGGTGTCCTGGTCAAACTCGCGGAAATCGGTGGGGTTGATGATATCGAGCAGCTTGATGCCGTCGGCGGTGCCCCATACCACCTGCTGCTTACCCAGGCGCAGGCTCCAGCTTCCGAGCTCGGTATCCAGGTACAGCTCGCGCAGCCAATCGTGGGCGGTATAGAGCTTGTAACCCCGGTAGTCGTCGTTCACGCCCTCGGCGTCATAGATCAGGTTCAGATCGGCGTGCCAGGAGGTGCTCTCGGCGAGCTCATCGTTCAAGAACAGGCGGGCCTGATTCTGGAACTTGAGCAGGTCACCGCCCTCATGGCCGCTCCGGTCCAGCATCCCTTTGGCCTCGCCGGTGACCTGACCACCCTGCGCGAAGATGGCGGTTTCATTCTTCAGATAGCCACTGAATTCCACCTCGGCGCACGCTATACCGGGCAATGCCAAAGTCAGCCCGATGGCCATGGCGATAGGTGCTTGCTTGTAGATCATGATTCCTCTCACCCCCCGTGTCGTTTTTGGTTCTCATGCCGTTGAGACCGCCGCAAGGGACGGCCCGGCATCGCAGCGGCCCATGTCGGGAAGCCAACAGTGCCGTCACCTTGTTAGGGCCACGGAAAGAAATAATCGTCCCAAGATTGCGGCGGATATGGGGTCGGATTCAAGGCGCGGCAAGGGGCGCATAGCCCGGACCATGTAACGCTTGCCGCAGCGCAGAAGCCGGCGCCAAAGACCAGCAAGATTGGATGATTATTTCTTTCCGCGGCCCTTATTGCCCTTTATCGCTTGATCTTGCGCAGAGTGCTCTCCGACCATTTCCTGGATGGCCAGCTCTGGTTGAATTCCACCACTTCCTGAGGAATTACCGCCCAGGTCTCGTGCCCCGTGGCGTAGGTCTTGCCGTACCAATATTTCCAGGATTGGGCGCGTGGGTCGGGCAACCCCAGGCTTTCCCAATCACGATCGATGACCTTCACCTTGTCGCCACCCTTGAAGTACTCGGTGCGGTAGTCGGCGAAAGTCTTGGTATCCACATAGCTGATCCGGTAGTCGTACCACCAGTTGCGTCGCTTGGTGGTGCTCTTCAGCTTGTACACCTCCTTGCCCTTGGGAGTACAGGCGGCCTTCGGCGGATTCGGCAGGTATTTGACCTCGACGTTGGGAATGGCCCCAAGGCAATCGTTAAAGATCTCCTTTCCAAGCAGCTCATGGATCTCGTCCTTGGGCTTGCGCAGGGTGACGTCGCCGAAGGTAAAGTCTGTGCCTCCCCAGGCATCGTCATGGGCGGGTTGGGCAAAGCGGCGGATCTTACGCAGCGCCGGGAGCCAGATGGAGTAGGACTGACTCTTGTCGTCGTCAGTGAAATCGGTGATCAACATACCGGTGCCACGGAGCTTGCCGGAACGGAAGATCGCCAGGTCCATGGCTTTGATGTCGCTGTCCGCCGGGTAGTCGTTGTTGAGGTAGCGCTCCAGGGTGACAGTGGTGGGCGAGCTATCCTTTGCCTGGTTGACCAGCACCGTTATGGTCCTGCCCTTCTTGGCGATGCCATAGTTTTTTAGGGTATAGAAGTGATTGACGACATATATCTGACGGGCGATCTCGTCCGCATCCGGGGTACCGGATGGCAGGGGCAGGTCTTTGGGGACAACTCCCGCGAGGGCGGCGAGAGACAAGCCGGATAGGGCGGCAGCAAGGCTGCCGCGAAGCCAACGCGATTGCATATTCGCCTCCTTAAAATGAAAAGGATTGGAAATCCAACGGCCTGCGTGACAGTATCCGCCCGTCGGGCGGATGGGTCAAGGCGCGAGCCGCGCCCGTTCTGTTCGTATCCGCAGGCGGGCGAGAGCCCTTTTTCGGCGCAGGGAGGGGTTGGGGGCGGGAGGGGAGGAGAATTCGGCGGACACCGTTCGACGGTCAACGGCTGGCCCGACCGCCCGCGCCGGTCGTCGGCCTCGATGCGGGCCGAGGCATCGAGGGAGAACCCGCCGCCGTGCTCTGATCGCTCCATCTCCTTGCGATGCTCCTAGTCCCACGAATCGGCCGGGGCAGGGGGCAAGGGTGCCACGTTCCCCTCGATGTGCCGCGTAACGAACTTGTATGCCTTCTTCCCAATCTTCGGGCCGAATTGCCTGCTCGCTTCTATGGCACTCATGAAATGGAGGCCTCCCCACAGGCGGGACAGACCGCACTCATGTGCAAAGTCGGTCCAGGTCTCCCATGGGGCGAGCATGATGTCCTCTCGCGGTGTGACCCCAGGCTCGACGGTTGAGGAGCCCACCGGCGCGGGAACAGACCAATTCAGTCCGCCACTGCCGAAAAAACGTCTCGCGGCTTCTGCTTGCGCCTCACACATTGCGATCGAGACGGACGGATATTCCGGGTGATCCGGCAGGTTCAGGTATTCCTTCCACTCACTCGCCGGCAGATCGGTCACGGTGCCCTGGACCGGCCCACCCCAAGCCGTTAGCGGCCGATCGCCATAGAGATAGCGAATCGCGCTAAATGGGCGCACGGAGCTCCACTTGGTCTTCTCATTCCAGGAGACGATTCCGGCATCAAACGCGGCGACATTCGTCATGAGGTCAAGTTGAATAAACTCCTGCAAACTCAAACCGTGCGACTGGGCCGCGAACAGGACGGAAAACCCGAGACCGCGGATCTTGTTGTTGAACAGCTCGGCAGCCATCTTTTGGTAATCCGTGAGATTCGCCGAGGCCTCCAGCACCTCATCGGCCTGCTCCTTGTAGGCATGACGCCCGTGCCGTCCCCGCGGATCACCGGCAGACGGCCTGGGGGTGTGGAACTCATTGGGGTCGTCGAAGGAGTAGGGTCTGAACATAGCGATACTGCGGCGTGACGAACTGCTGCACGTGGAAGGCTCCATTGGCCATTGCGATAATCCTGGGCTGCCACTTGGACGGATGGCGAAGCCTGTAAGCCGTATTCACCGGTTTGAAGCTCGTGTAATCCGCGTATGGCTCCAGATTGTACGTACGGCCCCAGTAATCCCCCAATTGGTTCGTGCCATCATGCTCCCGGAAGGCCACAACCCCTTCGCCCGCGAGGTTCCCGATACCCTCCGGGGTCTCCGTATTTGTAGAGGGGTTATCTGGGTCGAGCCCTACATGGACCAGCATGTTGCGCCAATCCTCGTTCCTGTTCGGCAGCAGGCTGTTCAGCACGTGGTAGCTGGCGTAGAAGCACGCGATGTTGATGTTCCGGTTTGTCATGCTTTCGCTCGCCGGACGACGGCCTAGCCTGGAATACACCCCTACCGCCGTGGGATGATATGGTGCCGAGGCGTCATACAAGGCATTCGTGATCAAGGTCGTTGTCCGAATCACCAACGAGACAAATGGCTCAATTTTCGCGATCCGAAAGAGAAACTCCTCACAACCCCTCTCTGTACTGCATGGTTGAGGCAACCCATGGTAAACGATTAGGTGTTTTTGCCAGGAAAGTCAAGGTATCCCGTACCAGATTCAAAGGCTTTGTCGCAACTACCTCTCCCGTCTTCGCATAGAACTGCCCAGAAAGGGACGTTTGACTGGTTTGCGCGGAGTTTGGCAATCGATACCAAGACCCTCTCTTCCAATCTCCTTGGCCAGGGATCTGTGCACATCCTCGAGGGTATGCTCGGTGGTCCTCTGGAACGCATAACGTCGGGCCGGGGCCCGGGGGAGACGCGCAGCATAGAGCCAGGTGATGGTGGTGGCGGCGACGCAGAATTGCAGATGATTGGTCACCGCCTAAGGATTGCGGGTCCGGGCGCTGCCGAGGCGGGCGCCGTACTTCCTTTGTCCTCCGGACCGGCCCGGGGCGGACTCGGGCAGGCCGTAGAGGGGGCGGCATTGACTCGCAGCCACGAGAGCAGATGGGCACGCCCGCCCAATTGTGTGCGCAGCGGCTTGGGCTTGATCAGGCCGTTGTTGCCGGGCCAGCTGTCGGTGACGACCACCACCGGGACATCGGTAAACACCCGAGCCGGTGCTGCGATCAACCGCACGCCGGCTCAAGCTTGCTGCGACAGACGACCAACTGGCCGCGGACCTTGGTGATACCGCGAATTGAGCCCCTGTTCACCTTCAAGCCCATGCTTTTGTTTACAAATGTGTCATTCTCGATCGCCCCTCGCAGGCGCCGGAGAGCCGTTGAGCAAATGCTTATATGCCTTTATATTTGTAGATGCTAATGTACGAATGCGATCATTCACCAATGTGCTCGGCTGCCGCGCCCACACTCAGGGTTCCGGGGCATCTGATTTTTCTGTTGGAGGAGCGGGAGGGATGGCGCTGCGGGGCTTGTTCGCGCGCCGGCTGGGAATTCCCATGGAAAACGTGAGCCAACCGCAATATTGCAAAGCTTCGTGGCGGCTCGCGACCAGACCGCCGTCCGGGGGGTGCGCGCATCCCCACCGGCTGGGTACTGATCCCGTTTACCGGCGCTGTGCTGGTGGGCATTGCCGCACGCGCCTATTGCGGGCACTTGCCCGATGCCGAGAAGGCGCTCCCGACTGCGGCTGTGGAGCTCTTGCCCGGCTGGCTCGTGGTCATCAGGATCGCTACGTTTCTGGCAGCGGTCTGCTCCACAGCAGACTCCCAGCTCCTGGTATGTGCGTCGAGCGTCAGCCACTACCGCTGGCACCGCATTAGAGGCGCGGCGCAAATGGCACCGTCCGGAAACGGCCAAAGAGAGGTGCCCTGCCAAAATCTACCTCGCGGACGCCGGCCGTCTCGTGACACCAGTCCAAAGCGGATTATGAACCATCCGGACCGTCCACCCTCTGCGTTTCTTGCCGCGAACGGTTACCTCGGCATCCTCACGACGATACGGTAGTGACAGTAGCAGATCGCGTGTGATAATTTGCGATGATGACTCCTTAGTGTGCTCCTCGTTCGAGACTGTGGGGACAGCACGAGCGCTGGAGCACCCACGAGTCATGCTTTCGGCAAAGCCAATGGACTCTGACCACGTGCCGGCGACGTGGGTTTGTTGCTCCGCACCAAAGAGATAACGTAAAGAGAGGATTGCCGAGCTCAAAACAGCGCTAGTCAACCATTGGGGAGTCAAGGTATGGCAAAGAACGTCATGGTCGAGGAGGACAAAGAGTCCTTGAAAAGCATGGGGTGGTCGGAGATCTGGTTGAAGGAGGATTGGTGGGCCATCTGGCTGGGGCTGGGTATCGTGGTCGTGGCATACCTCTTCTTCGCCAACGGTGCATCGATCAAGTGGATTGCGGTCACTCCTGGAAAATGGTCGACGTTTGACCAACTGATCGGTCACTTCACGTCGCACATCACCCAATACATCGCCCAGTTCATCATGTGGCTAATCGTGCTGAGCGTGAGCATGCGCATCATGGGCCACAAGCTGGGCGAGTTCATCCCTTCGTTCGTGTTCATCTATGTGGTGTCGATCCTGATCTTCATGGTCGGGGCCTGGGATCAGGCGCACCACTACAACCTCGAGCCGCCGCTGGTGGCCTTGCTGCTGGGGATGGTGATCTCCAACCTGGTCGGTCTGCCGCGGTGGATGGACACCGGGTTCCGCGTCGAGTACTACATCAAGGTCGGTATCGTGCTGCTGGGCGCCACCCTGCCCTTTACTCTGGTGATCTGGGCGGGACCCGTGGCAATCTTCCAGGCGTCGATCGTCTCGATCACCACGTTCCTGGTGATCTACTTTGTCGGACGTCGCTTGGATATCGATCGGCGCCTTTGCGCGACGCTGGGGGCCGGTGGCGCGGTCTGCGGCGTTTCGGGCGCCATCGCCATCGCCGGTGCGGTTGGCGCCAAGAAGGAGCATGCACCCATCGCCATCACCATGGTGATCGGCTGGGCGATTGTGATGATCTTTTTCCTGCCCTTGGTCTCGCGCGCGCTACACCTATCCACCGGTGTAGCGGGCGCCTGGATCGGCACCTCGGAGTTCGCTGATGCGGCCGGCTTCGCCGCCGCTCAGGCCTACGGCAACCTGGCGGGGAACGTACCGGGAATCAGCGGCACGGCGGACCAGTCGGTGTGGGCCTTCACCCTGATGAAAGTGGTGGGCCGCGACATCTGGATAGGAATCTGGGCCTTCGTGATGGCCATCATCGCCACCACCCGGTGGGAGACCGAGACCGGCAGCAAGCCGCAGGCCGCAGAGATCTGGTGGCGCTTTCCGAAGTTCGTCATCGGCTTCGCGCTGGCCTCGATCCTCGTGACGATAGTGACCAGCGGCTACTCGTTCGCGGACTTCAACAAGATCGTCAAGCCGGAGTTCGTAGGACCCGTGAAGGCGCTGCGCACCTGGGCCTTCATCTTCTGCTTCTTCTCGATCGGCCTGACCACGAGGTTCCGCGAGCTGGCCCATGCCGGCGGCAAGCCGTTTTGGGCGTTCAGCGCGGGCGTAGTATTCAACGTGGTATTGGGCTTCATTCTGTCGGCCATCGTGTTCGGCACCTACTGGTCAAGCCTCGCCCACTGAATCGGGCGGACCACGGCCGCGCCGGCCCCGGGCCGGCGCAGCCGCTTCTCCCGACGAGTGAGACGCCTGCGATGGACAAGCACACACCCACCTGCCTCTCCTGCCGCCATTTCCGCAACGCACCGCGCTATCTGGAGTCGGTCTACAAGGGCCTCACCAGCCTCAGCTCCGCCTACGCGTCGGTGCGAAAAGACGATGGCATCTGCTTGGAACGGGACTTATATCTGTCAGCCTCGGCGTGGTGCGAACGCCACACGCCGCGCGAACCGCCGCAGTGAGCCGGCCCCGCGAGGCTCGGCGAATGGCCGCCGGAGTGTCGCCGTGCTCGTGATATATTTTGGGAAATCCCAGTCCGAGATTGACTGCGGTCGGCGTCAAGTACCGCTGGCCGCGTTGCGTTGTTGCCAATACTTGCTCGCCTGTGGGTATGTGTGCAACAGGGAGGTTGTCCATATATCCACAGCTCGGGCCTGTGGGCCCTGTTGATAACAGGGATGTTATCCACAAGTCCACCGGCCAGACCTCGTCAAAATGCGGGGGGCTCACCCGCAGAATCTGCGGAAGAGCCAAAATTGAAATCCAGTATTCAAAGGGTATAACATACTTCGGACTGGGCGGCTGGTGGGTTGGCTGTCCTCGTTGCCGGGCGCTCCGCTTCGGCTATATTCAGGGTTTGACAACTGGATCATCTTCTGCCCCAGGATGCGGTCTACCGGGTGAAGATTAGGATCAATCGGCGATGGGCCGATATGTGGCCACCGACTATGACAAGTGCATCGACCATCACATCTGCGCCGACCTCTGTTCGACGGGTTACATCCAGATGGGAATGGGCGAATAGCGGGAGTTAAAATGAATCACCTGCCAAACTTGCTCCGAGTTGGACTGCTGCTGGCGGCTGGTTGGTTAGCTGCTCTCATTGCTGGGTGCGCCGCTCCGGCGTCGCCTCAGCCTCCCAAGGGCCGTGGCGACAAGTGCGTCGAGCCCCTCAACGTCATCCGACCCGCCCACATGCATTTCCTCAACCACCACCGCGACGAGACGATGCACGAGGGCATCCGCACCAAGAAATACAGCCTGAAGAACTGCCTCGCATGCCACGCGTCCAAGGACGACGCCGGCAATTGGGTCCCGGTGAATGCGCCGGGGCAGTTCTGCGAGAGTTGCCACAGCTATGCCGCCGTGTCTATGGATTGTTTCGAGTGCCATGCGGCTAAGCCGGAGAAGTAGCCACTGCTGAGGATTGAGAAAAAATGAGCGACCATTCCGAGCAACCGAATGAGCCACGCCGTAGGTTTCTGGGTATCGCTGCCTCGGTAGCTGTCGCGCCAGGTCTGATGCTGTTTAGCATGGCCGGGGCCAAGCCCGATGCCCAGGCCGTGAGCAGCAAGAATCGTTGGGGCATGCTGGTCGATACCACCAAATGCGCGGATGGCTGTCAGGCCTGTGTCGAGGCCTGTCACGAGGAAAACGGCATTTCCAGCCGGGGTAGGCCCAGGACCGATCCCCAGTGGATTCGCGCCGTGACATTGCGGGACCGCGAAACGGGCAGAGAGACTCATCTACCCCTCATGTGCCAGCACTGCGAGCATCCACCCTGTGTGGACGTGTGTCCGACCGGCGCGTCTTTCCGGCGTGCGGATGGCATTGTGCTGGTGGACCGGCACATCTGCATCGGCTGTCGCTACTGTATGATGGCCTGTCCTTATAAGGCACGCTCATTCGTGCACGAGAATCTTCATGACCAGGTGCCCCATAACCCGCGGGGTAAAGGATGCGTCGAGAGCTGCACATTCTGTGTGCACCGGGTCGACGAGGGCAATCTGACGCCTGCCTGCGTAGAGGCCTGTGAGAAGGATGGCCACAAGGCTTTGGTCTTCGGTGATCTCAAGGATCCCAACAGCGAGCTTCACAAGCTGCTCACAGAGATCGGCGCCCGCCATCTGAGGCAAGATTTGGGGCTCAACACCGGCGTGCGCTACCACGGGGTCTGAAGAAGAGACCTCTCAGCAACCACCAGTTAAGTGGCAAGGGTTCTTCGCCTGGCGTAGTGGCTCGCGGCTAACGCATCAGGAAAGGTTCGGCGAACATGAAACCGATTCGTTATCTAGAGATTGAAGGCAAAAGCAGGGGCTACTGGGGTCTGGTCGGGCTCTTGGGCCTGTTGGTCCTGGCGGGTCTTGGCGGCGCTTATTACATGGAGCACAATGGCCATTGGGTGACGGGGATGAACAACCAGATCGTGTGGGGAATACCCCATGTGTTCGCGTTGTTCCTCCTCGTCGCCGCCTCCGGAGCCCTGAATGTGGCGTCCATCGGGTCCGTGTTCGGCCGAGTCATGTACAAACCGCTGGCACCGCTTTCGGGGCTGCTGGCCATTGCCTTGCTGACCGGCGGTATGGCCGTCCTGGTGTTGGATCTGGGCCGACCCGAACGGCTCATCCTGGCCATGACGACCTACAACTTCAAATCCATCTTCGCCTGGAACATCTTCCTGTACGTCGGATT
>CAYQDX010000110.1:0-11117 GCA_964416345.1 uncultured Ectothiorhodospiraceae bacterium | reverse complement strand
CCAGTGGCTTCGAGAAGGCCGAAGTGAAGCCGCGCCTGGAGCTGACCGAGAAATCTCAATTCCAGGAGCACGTCGGGGGCGATGCGGTCAAATCTGACCGACCGCGCTACCACGATGGCGCCCTGCAGGGCGGTCTCAATACCGAGCACCAGCGCCAGGGACTCACGCTGCGCAGCTCGGCCAATATTGTCGGCACGTCCAACCGAGCAGAAGCCCTGCGCTTTGCCGCACAGGGCCAGACCGCTCCAAAGATCGATCTCAGCGATTATCTGGTGGAGCTGCAATCCGGCCCCAACCAAGCCGCCTTGGGGCACGTCAGCTACGGCAGCCACGAGCTGCTGATCAACGGGGTGGCCAATCGCGGCATGGTGTACCGCCGCAAGCTGGGCGATCGGGTGGACGCCTCGTTCACGGCCCAGAATGGCACCCAGATCGTCGGTTTCGACAATCTACTGGGTCTACAGGAAAACGACCATTATATCGCCGCCGGCGGCGTGGGCGTGGAGCTGATTGGCGACCGCCCCGGCGGTCTGCGGGTCGAAGCCTCCTACATGAGCGCCTCGGTGCGCAACCAGTTGGACTTCAACACCGGTGAGGTGCCTGACGCCGAGCGCAGCCACGGCTTCGGTCTGCGGGTGCTGGGCTCCAACAGCTCGGGCCGGCTGACCGGCATGGCGGAGCTGGCCCGCAGCACATTCCGCAATCCGCAGGACCCCCTGGTCGACCAGGGTGAGGGGCTCGTGCCGGTGACAGAGACCACCGACAACGCCCGGCGTCTGGAGCTGGGCTACCAGCTATTGCAGGATTGGGCACTGACGGAAGGTGTCGCCACCAGTCTACGCGTGACCGTCCGCCACCAGCGTGTCGATCCCCTTTATCGCAGCATCGGCGCCTTCGTCAATGCCGATCAGGAGATCAATACCCTGGCCTTGGACGGCCAGCTCGGTCCGGCCAGCTTCCAGGTCCAGCATTCGCTGTTGGAAGACAATCTGGAGGATGTGCCCTCGGTCCTCAAGACTCGTACCCGCGACACGACCCTCAACGTGGCCGTGCCAGTGGCTCAATGGGTCGCCGGCAATGACACACCGAGCCCCTGGTGGCCCGCAAGCGCAAACTATGCCTACCAGCGGACGCACCAGTACGGCATCAATCTACCCATCGGCTTCGACGACCCCGACAGCCAGATTCCGGATCAGAAGAACTACCTGCACAACGTCAACATTTCCTGGAGCGGGGATTTCTGGGATCTCAGCTACTCCTATGCTCAGTCCTTCCAGGACAATCGCCAACCCGGGCGCGCCCAGGCGGATTTCAAGAACTACGAGCACGGCGTCACCCTGGGCCTGCGCCTGTCCGACAAGCTTCACGTCGCACCGGGGATATCCCGTGTGCGCGCCCGGGACGTGGAGAACGCGATCACCACCAAGACGTGGTCGCCGAACTTTTCCTTCGACTGGCAGTTCGCGCCCCAGTGGAGCCTTACCGGCAACTACGGCTATACCCGCATCAAGGATGACATCGACCGCGCCCGCAGCAGCGACACCACCGCACAGACTCAGGTCTCGCGCAGCTTCACCGTCCCCGGACCGCGAGGTCGCAAGCTGCCTGGCCAGTTGTTCCTGCGCCACGCCCTGCAACGGGTCAGCGCCACGGATACGCTGCTCGAGATAGATAACGATGCGCGCACCTGGACCATCAACGGCGGCATCAGCCTGAGCCTTTTCTAGAGGAGCCTGCGATGAGACGATTTCTACGTGGCTTGCTCCTGTTGGCCCTGCTGGCATCCGCCGGACCGGCCGGTGCGGTGAGCGGCGTCAATCCCACGGGCGTCAACGTCAGCCATACGGGCGTCAGTACCGTGTTCCTGACGTTCTTCGATCTCGGTCAGGACGAGCGCGTCTCCGACGGGTTCTGGTGCGACGAGCTGCTCGATCCCACCTCCCCCATCGTCACCAGCGTCAATCCCTGCCGGCCCGGCACCATCCTGGGCTTTCTGCCGGCGCGCAACAATCTGGCGGGCCGCAGCGGCACCGCGGGCCTGAGCAATCTCACCGACATCATGACCATCCCCGCCTCGGTGAGCCGGCGAGCATTCCAGACCGGCCTGGCCGGGGGCGACGGAAAATTTTTCTATGTGCGGCGGTTCATCGCCGCCAACGGGGCCGAGACCTATGTGCGGGTCACCTGTCGCCTGGCAGGCGGCGGCGCCCGAGTCCCGCTGGCGCTCACGGACGTGCGGATCCGCTTCGAGGGTGAAGATGGAAATCAGCCGGTCAGCTTCATCAGCCGTGACGCTCCCCTGCCCTCGTTCGCGGCCGAGATCCGTTACAACGGCTCCGGCCGCCTGAAGGGACGGTGGGAGGTCGTGCAGCCCGGGGATCCGGAGCCCAGTCCGGCCGACCTCCTGACCGAGGCCAGCTTGCCAGCGGAGCAGCGGGGCATGCAGCGTCGCTACACCCTCATCGACCGCTTCGACGTCAACCTGCCACCCACCGGCAGCTACACGCTGGCTGGACCGAAGCCGTCCCAGGTGCCGCGCAATGCCAACGGACCCTACAAGATATTGCTGCGCGTCGAGGCCACCAATGATCGGGAAGGAAACTCCAGCACCGGTGCCGGCGTGGTCAGCAGCGGCGGGG
Source organism: uncultured Ectothiorhodospiraceae bacterium (assembly GCA_964416345.1). Lineage (GTDB taxonomy): Bacteria > Pseudomonadota > Gammaproteobacteria > CAYQDX01 > CAYQDX01 > CAYQDX01. The sequence continues at coordinate 8,478 of CAYQDX010000110.1, read as the reverse complement.
TCGCGGGCTTCCCCATGCCCACCCTAATCTTCTTCGTGGGCAGCCCCGAAGAGACCGCCGTTCTGCGGCGCGAGCTGGCTGGCCAGGCCCTCACGCTGATGCTGCCGCAGGCAGACGCCCGGATTCCCGCCGACCGTCCCGCCAGCTTCTCCTGGATCGACATTGGCAGCGCGGCCTTATACCGCCTGGAGATCAATGCGGCCGAGAAGCGGGTGTTCGCCGCTCTGGTGGAGCCCGGCGCCGGCAGCTACACGATTCCGCCCTGGGTACGGGACAAAGCCAACGAGCCCTTGCGCTGGCGGGTGGTGGCGCTGGACGACAACGGACAGGCCATTGCCGAGAGCAAATGGCGGGGGTTTCAGCTGACCAAGTAGCTCCGCGCCCACCCTAAAGCGGCGGTGTGTCCCCGGGCTGTGCCCGGCGATACCAGGCTGGTAAATCTAATGCCGCGGGCTCGCCCTCGGCGGGTGCCCAAGACGCGAAATCCTTGTCCGTGAGTCTCTGATAGGGTCCGGGCTTGATCTCCAGTAGCACCGTGCCGGATGCCTCACAGGCGATGGTGTGCCAGGTCTCTCCGGGTATCTCCACGCAGCGGACCGGGCCTTCCGCCGCCAAGGGCACGCGTTGGAGCACCGTCCCCACGCCGTCGAAGGTAAGCACCACGGCGGCACCGCGGAGCGCCAAGAAAAGCTCCCAGCGTTCCTCGCCCGCATGGCGGTGGGGCCGCACATAGGTCTGCGGCTCCATGGCATTGCAGAATCGCTGGATCGGGTCGTCCGGCCGAGTGTGCAGATTGTGGTTGAGCCGCTGGCGCGACGAGGCGGCGGCTCCGGCGCTCAGCGCATTCAACAGCTCATCGGTAATCGTTTTCATCAGTCACCCCTCCGCATGCTGCCCGGCGACGCCACCCAATTTGCATCGCGAAAATGCCATTCTGGGGCACCTGGGCGTGACCTGCTCCGTCACAGTGCGGCAATGCCACTATGCGCTGGCTGACGGCACAAATATAAGCCATTGAATTCAAGTAAAACAATTCCACAATCCCACATCGGTTGCCCGGCGTATCCCCTGGCATGCAAATTGGATCACAAGCGAGTGCAGACCTCGCACCACGGCGCCTTACGACTCCTGGAGGAACGCGGCCATGAAATCGCAGTATGACTCCGACGGTTACTATGAGCCACACGACACGTGGCCAGAGCATACAGGCTACGAGCTGCAGCCGCGGCTTGCCCTGTACGAGCACGAGCAGGCTCTGCGGCACCCCCGGCGCACCCCATTCGAGCACCAGGATGCCGTTATCGGTGCCATGGTGCTGGCCCGGCTCGTCCGCTGAGTGACAATGCCCGGGGAGCGCTGGCAGCGCTTCCCGGGCCCCCTGCCGCGGTCTATTAACCCTGACCGACGCGCTCTTTTCTGCCCAACAGACGTCCCTCCCAATCAGATACTTGTATTTGGCCCCTCGGGGATTTGGCCGCGCCGGCGGCGGGCCACTAGACTAGTCGTATGTCATACTCGCTGCCGATGCTCCCGCCAGCCCTGGGCCGCAAGCGCACGGCGCAACCCAATTGGAGTACCAAATGTCCGAGCTGAATGTAGATGGTGACGGCTTTCTTATGGATCGCGACGATTGGTCCGAGCAGTTGATGCACCAGCTGGCCGTGCAGGACAACGTGGATCTGACCGAGGATCATGTGAAATACATCCTCAGCGCGCGCGAGATGTATGCCGAGGATGGCGTCGTCCCACCCCTGCGCGAGTTTGCCAAGCATCATGGGATGGACCGCAAGGGTACGGCGCTCAACAAGCTGTTCAATGGCGGCCCCATGAAGAAGATCGCCAAATGGGGCGGCCTGCCCAAGCCTACGGGCTGCGTCTGAGCTAGATCACCTTCGCTCCCCCGGACTCTGCCAGGAGATCCTGCAGATCCGAATCTCCCGGCGGCAAGGGGACCGGCGCCTCCTCGGGCGCTTCCCCGCCCTCCGGTGCGGGCGCCGGCTGACTGTGCACCGGCTCGCCTTGCGCCGCGGCTACCATGGGCGCCAGGGTCGGTGCCAAAGCCTTCAGGATCTGTACCGGCAGGGCGCTGGTGAAGCGGTAGTGGCCGGCGCTCGGGCCTGCCACATAAGCCGTGAGCGTGCCGTAGAAGCGCTCGCCGATGAAGAACACGAAGGTGGCAGTGCGGCTCACGACGCGCGATTGCACCAGTGCTCCGCCGCGCCCGAAGACATCGAAGCGGTTGTCTCCGGTGCCTGTCTTGCCGCCCATCGGAATTGCGGCGCCGTCGGCACGCACGAAGGGCGTGCCCAGCCGCCGTGCGGTGCCACCGTGCACCACACCGAGCAGTGCATTGCGGGCGGCGCGTGCGACCTCCGGAGCCAGCACCCGCTCGCCGGCGACGGTGCAGCGTCCCAGCAGCGCCTCGTAAGGCGTGCCTTCCGCCAGATGCACTCTTTCGACCCGCACCGTGGGATAGCGCATGCCGTCGTTGACGATGATGCCCATGAGCTCCGCAAGGGCCGCAGGTCGATCGGCGGAGCTGCCCAGAGCCGTGGCATAGGACGGCACCAGGCTGTCGAAGGGATAGCCCGTACGCTTCCAATCCTGCAGGATCTCGGAGAACGCCTCGATTTCCAACAGGTAGCGAATCCGCCTGTCTTGCGCATTCTTGTGGCGGGTACGGAACAGCCAGCGATAGACCTCCTGACGCTCCTCGGCGCTGGTGGCCAGCACCTCGTCGATGCCGGCGCCGGGATGTCCGCTCAGGTAGCCCAGCACCCAAAGCTCCAGAGGATGCACGCGGGCGATGTAGCCACGATCGGCGAGGGAGTAGCGCTGCGGCGTATATTTCTGCAGCAGATCTTCCAGGTCGTCGTCGCCAAGCTTGCTCGCCGGCAGATAGCGCTCGAAAAGCTTGCGGAATCCGCTGAGCCCGGGCGCCGCTTCCACGCTGTTGTAGATCACCGCCAGCTTGGCTGGCGTGAGTCGAACGCCCGTCAGCAGGGTATCAAGGGCATCCGCCGGTGCCTTGCCCCTGTACTTGCGATGGAATCGCCGCAGGAACTCGGATCCTTCCCGATCGGCGAATTTTGCCAAATAGGCCGCCCGCAGCGCCGCATCGCCATCTTCCAACAGCACTGCGGCCGAATCCGGGGAGCGCCACATGTAGTAGCGCTCGATGTCGCGCATGATGCGCACGAATACCAGATTCACGGAGTCCTGCAAGGCCTCACGCACGCTGACCACCCGACCGTCGTCCTTCCTGGTGAAGTTGGAGAAAACGTGCCGGCCGCCACCGGTGAAGAAGCCCTCGTGCGGATTGGCGGAGTACTGGCGGTCCATGGCCGCCTCCAACATTGCCTGCAGACTGGTGTCGCGGGCCGAGCCGAGCCACGCCAGTGCCCAGCGGGCGAGAACGTTACGGCGCGGCACCTGCCCGGCCGCGCGCTTCCGCGGCGACAAGCCGGCATAGCGCTGGTGCAGCTCACGTATCACGTCGAGGTAAGTTACCAGCGTCCTCAGTTTGGCGGTGGAGCCGAGCTCAAGCTTGACGCCTTCGTTGATATCGAAGGGCTGGTCGTAATTGTCCGTCTGGATGCGCACCGCGTTGCCATGGCGGCTGCGCTCCAACAGGGTGAAGCTGTAGACGATGGGTGCCAAATCGTCGCGCGGGCTGAGCAGCCGATGACCATAGAGACCTGCGGCCTTGGCGTGGTCCGGCCGCGACAGGTCCCGCAGCAGCTTGGTCACGGCGCGCTGCACAGGCAGGTCCAGCGTGCTGGTGGCGGTCATGTCGATGCGGTCGAGATCGTAGAACCGTGGTACCCCGAGCATGGCCGCCAGGCGCCCGCGCACCGCATTGATCCCCTTGTTGGCGGCGAAGCCCGCCGCCGGTGCAGGAGAGTCAGCGAGCTTCAGCACGACGCGGCGTGCCGCGTCCCGCAGCTCGGGCGCGATGACACCGCCGCCGGCCAGCAAGCCCAGGTAGACGTTGGTCAGCCGATCCAGGCTGTCGGCGTTTCGCAAGTAATAGGAAGGTCGGCGCTGGGCGATGAACAGGCTCAGCGCCTGCTTATATAGTCGCGCCTGCTCACGCGCCGCGGCACTGCCCCGCCGGGGCCGCGCGCCCAACACTTGGCACAGTCGCTCCAGCGTGGTGCCGTACCAGGCCCACAGGCCATCCCCCAAACCGTTGACCTCACCGTAGCCGGCCCGTGCCGACAGCGGCACCGTGTTGACATAGCTCAGCACGATGCGCCGCCGCGCCGCTAGGGTTTGCTCGCCATCGAGATAGGCCCGCAGACTGGCAGTTCCCATCTGACGCAGCTTCTCCCTGACCGAGGCAGTGACGCCGCCTGCCGAGTGGCGGTACTTCTCCAGCTGAGTCGCGAGCGTGCTGGCCCCGGCGGACTTGTGCTCGTCTTCACGCACCGCTCCCAGGATGAGATCCATGCTCGCCTTGGCCAGGCGATCCCACTCGATGGCGGGATTACTGGTCACCGCAGTAGGACTGAGCAGCTCCCGATTCTCGATGAACAATAGACTGACCACGACCAAAGGAGGAATGGAGCCAAAACTGTCGAATATCCACTCTGGATAGCGGGAGGAATAGGCCGTCCGACCGTGATCATCCACGATTAGCAAGCCGGCCTGTTCCTTTTCCCTGTAAACGGGAAACAGGCCCCAATCCACCACCTGGCGAAACTCCGGGCTGATGCGTGCCTGGGCCTCCACCGCATAGCCGTGCCTGCTGAGTCGCGCAATGTATCGAGGGACGAGGGCGTAGCCCAGGCGCAGGTCATAGGGTCCCGCACCGGGATAACGCAGGGAGTTGGCCGCCGCCGGCCCAGGCTCCATGCGGAAGCCCAGACGCCCGCCAAGCCGCGAGAGATAGCGCGCCTGCACCGCGGAAGTCTGCAGCTCGCCGTAGCCCAGCCACCCGGTCGTCGCCAGCGTCAGCAGCAGCGTCAGCAGCAGCCAGCGCAGGGAGTGGCGGGCCGTGACGCTGCCTTGGGGCAGAGCGGCCACTCGCCGGCCGCTCGGCTCCGGGCCGAGCACCACGGGCTGGACCGGGGAAGCAGACTCGTCGAGCGGCTCGCCGGCGCCCTCATCTTCCAGCAACGCGGCGGCAGCATCGAAGGTGGGATCCAGGCGCACCGGCCGGCGATCGGAATGGCCAAACATCAGCGCGAGCTCGCCCCGGGGCATACGTACTTCGGCCTGCCGAGCAGGCGCCCAGCGTCCATATTCTTCCCAACTACGCGAGCGCGCCTGGCTCAGTGCCGAGCCGGGATTCCAAGCCGTTGTCCCGGATGCAGCACCGCGTCTCGGGGCAATTGATTGACCGCGAGCAGCTCGCTGACCTTCACGCCATGCTCGGCGGCGATGACACTGGCGCAATCGCCCTTGCGCACCACATGTATCTTGCGGGCGGCGGCCGCAGACGCGCGCCCGGGCAGCCGCAGCTTGCGTCCCGGCCGCAGCTTCCTGGAATCGGCGGTGCCGAGACCGTTCAATGCGAGCAGCCGCCTCACGCTGGTGTGATTCCACTTGGCGATGTCGTACAGCGTGTCGCCACGCTTCACCACGTGTACCGCCGCGCGGCGCACCCTCGGCTTTGGCTCCCGGGACATCTGGCTGGGCACCACGCGGGTGGCGGCGATGGCGACGGCTGCTTTGGTCGCTCCGAGGCGCCGCAAGGTGCCTGCCGGCAGCCAGACCGCGGTGCCCGCCGCAAGCCTGGCCGCGCCCCGCGCCGCGGCGTCCCGCCACGACGGATTACAGGCCGCCAGCCGGTCCATCCTCAGGCCGTAGCGACGCGCGAGCGCCGCGGTCGAGCTAGCACGCTTGAGCAGCACCCGGTCCAGGACCAGCGCAGGCTCCTTCGACAGCGTCTTGGGAAAGCGGCGTGAGTGATCTCTCGCCAGCTCCCGGGCCGCCAGGAACTCGGCGTAGAAATTGCGGGAGGCAAAACCGAAGCTGGGCCCGTCATACTCGCGCACGATCATTCCGAGATCCTCGCCGTGCTGCTCCTTTGCCCGCGCCATGCCGGCGACCCCGTGGTTGTAGGAAGTGACCGCCAGAGGCCAGCTACCGAGCACATCGTGGGCATGGCGCAGGTATCGCGCTGCCGCCTGTGCCGATACCACCGGGTCCAGACGCTCGTCGATGGTGCGGTCGACCCGCATGTAGCGCTTCCCAGTCAGGCGGGTGAACTGCCACATACCCGCCGCACCCGCCGAAGATCGGGCTTGGTTGTGAAAAGAAGATTCCACATGGGGCAGGTAGGCCAGGTCTTCGGGGAGACCCGCCTCGCGGAACACCGCACGGAAGATACGGTCGTAGCGGCCGCTGAGCTCCAGGCCGCGCCGAAACCGCTCCCGCAGCCCCCGCTGGGAACGTACCCGCTCCGAGGCATCACGCAGAGCCGTCTTGTCCGCGGCATCGATGATGTGCCGCATCAATGCCCGGTCCTCACTGTTGAGCTTCTGCGCGTGGCCGGCCGACTCGGCAATGTGCTTTAGACGCCGCTGCAGTCGATGCATGCGGCTCTTGACGAAGTCGCGTTGGGCCCGGGTCATGCTCTCCCCCACGGGCGCCGGCAAGTCCACGACTTGGTAAACCAGGTCCGTATGCTCCGCGTCGTGCAGCGCCACCTGCCCAAGGCCCCACATGGCGTAGACCTTCCGCCAGAAAGCCACATTGGGGCCCAGGGCCGCCGGGATCGGAAAGGGATCGGCCGCCGCCGCAGGCGGGGCCGGTACCTCACCCATTGCGGGAGATCTTGCTGCCTCCAGCGGTCCGCTGACCAACATCACAACAAGGCCCGCTACGAGGGCCCAAGGTCCGCGCCAGTACATGCTCGTGCTCGCCATGATCAGAAACCCCACCTCCCACTGGACTTCCTATCGGGCTCCTACAGCCATCCCACACGGTCCTATTCTACTCAACGAGAAAAAAAAAGCGCGGTCATTCCCGGCTTCTTCCGTCGGTTATGTCTGTTATGCTAGCCAGAGTATTTGCAGCGACGTTACGCGAGCAGCAATGCCGTAACAGCGACCGCCGTCACGGCCAGAGCACCCCGAAAGGCTTCCCGGCACCAGAGATACCCATGTGTTGTGAGGCACCCATCCGTCTCAACAGCGTATGGTGAGCTATTCCCCCACTGGCGTGGGAATGCTGCCGGGCGCCTGCCTGGCGGGCACTTGGAGGAATTTGACCGCCGCACGCGGGCGTAGGCCGGGGCTAGGGTGAGAGTCTGCGGCGCAGGCCCGGACGTGAGAAGGCATCCGCGGCCATACGTAGCATTCGACCTCGACGACGTGCTGGCCAATCTGCGCGACCACCTCATGGTGGTGCTCAACCGGGAGACGGGACGCGACATTCACTGGCGGCAATGGGATCGCTACGAGCTCAGCGGCGTCTATGACCTCAGCATCGACCAGATACTGCATCTGGTCTTGGAGCACGGTGTGCTGGAGGCGGCCACGCTGGAGCCGCTGGCCGGCGCCGCCGTGGCGGCCAGCCGTGCGGCAGGCTACCGGGTCGCCGTCGTCACGGCCCGCGGCTGGCATCCCAGGGGAGAGGCGCTCACCCGCGCCTGGCTGCACGGCTACGGCCTGGAAGTGGACGCCCTGCATCTGGTCAGAACATTTCATGGCAAGGCTGCGGCCCTGGAGGCACTGGGGGAGGTGGCACACTTCGTCGACGATCACGTGGGCCATCTGTATCCTGCCCTGGACCTGCCGCGAGTCCAAGCGGTGCATCTGCTGGATCGCCCCTGGAACCAGCACGATCGCCAGCTGCATCGGCTGCATGGGCTGGGGCAGTTCATCGAGCTCCTCGCGAGTCCAGGCTCCGGCCCGCGACTCGGTCAGCCCGGTTAAGCGACGAGCCGCAGGCGGCCCGCGCTCGGCCGGCCCGGGAGCGCACCGAGGCTGAGAGCCACGCAGCCCTGCGTGCGGCGCCCCCAGCAGCCGCAGCAGCGACCAGTGCGCGAGCAGCGCCGTCAGGACGTCGGGGCTCATTGAGCCGCTCGTCCTGTTCAGGCCGCGTGCCGCCGGTCGAGGGTCTTGCTGAGCGCCCGGGAGGCGGCGACGAAGCCGAAGGTGGCAGTCACAAAGCTGGCCGCCCCGTAGCCGAAGCGGCAGTCCAGGGAGACCCCGTGTATGCCGGGCTTCTCGCTGCACACCGTCCCGTTTGGCTTGGGATACACCGGCCGCTGGATGGAGTAGACGCACTCCACCCCGAAACGCCTGCCCGGCTCCCTGGGAAAGCCGTATTCCCGGCGCAGCTGAGCACGCACCCGGGATGCCAGCGGGTCGTTGTAGGTGCGACTGAGGTCTGCCACCTGAACCTGCGTGGGATCGGTAAGGCCGCCCGCACCGCCGGTCGCGACCAAGGGTATCTCGTGGCGCCGGCAGTGTAACCGTTCACCCCCCTATGCAGAAGAGGCGTTCGGAATGGGTGGTAGAGGAG
>CAYQDX010000109.1:0-11163 GCA_964416345.1 uncultured Ectothiorhodospiraceae bacterium | reverse complement strand
CGTTAACGGGATCGAACTTTTCAATATGAAAGTTCAGTGGCGTTTTATCATCCGCCGCGATGAAACGGATATCCTGACCCTTCGGCTGGATATCCAGAAAGTAACCGAAGTTGCCGGTATGCAACCGCACCAGCACCGGAACATTCTCCAGCGCCTCGGCAATGTTGCCCCCCGTCACGGACGTGTCCAGCGTTATCTGCTTGCGGTAGGTCCATGCCTCATTCCACCATGCCTGGGCCGACACGGGGATCAGCAGGAAAACCAGCACCACAAGGACATATCGCCGCATGTCTGCTCCTTACTCACGGGTATAGACTCAAACCATCATTATCCGAGAGCAATATTTCAGCAGTATGACGGACCTCACTGCCTGCAGTCCGGATTGTCCGCAGGGCAGTCGCCGAAACCCATGACATTTACTGACAGGATGCCAAGCGGCGTGTCAGCAGCGGGATTTTCGTCGCCGACACCGCTGGTCGATTCCTCAGCCAGGCTGGTGGCGCTGTCGGTCAGCGCGCCGGTATCCACCAGGGGGATGTCCACGCTGGTGGTTTCCGCAGGCACGCCGACTGCGACACCGCCGACGTCAATATTGTCTGCTCCTATGACCTCTACGGCACCGATAGTTAGATTGCCGCTGGCGCGGATACCGGCGTCGCCGGCATTGATCGCCCCGTGCGGCGCGAACAGGTAGCCGTTTACCGCCGACAGGCCACTGCCTTCCACGGCCGGCGGGAAAATCACGATGACATTGCCGTTGTTATCAAAGGTTACAATCGGATCCGGCACCGAAACGATGGACTTGGCGCCCTTGCCCGCATCGATGCTGCCGTTGCTCGACCACACCAGCAAATCGCTCTGCAGGGCGATCACCCGCTCGCGGTTAACCTGCAGGTCGCCATCGAGGAAAATGTCTATATCGCCGCCGCGCCCGGTGATGACTCCCAGTTCGTCAGAAGGCTTCTCTATGGCCCGGAAGGTAGCTCCCGCATTGATGTCGCCGTAAGGCGCGAGCAACTCGATACCGCCGCCGTCGACGGTCTTGATAACACTGACCGGTGTGGTGATGTCACCGGTACTGGCCCTGTTCGGAAAGAGTGTCGAGATGGCCGTGAAGCCGCGTGAATAGTCGCCTGTCGCCACACCCTCATCGCCACCTGCCTTGAGCTCACTGAAAACAATCGTGTGAATCAACCCACGCTGCTCAAGCTCGGGGAGCGCGCTGAACACACCAACCGGATCACCGTTGGCAGCGATACCCCGACCGGCCAGGTAGGCATTGAGATCGCTCAGATAAAGACTCGAGTCCTCCAGGTATGTCTTGATGAACGCGGCATAGTCCGGTGATTCGGCAAGACCTGCCATCACCGTAATCCCGGCACCGTCATCGGCCAGCGCCGGATTAATTGTGTCACCTACCGATACAATGCCGCGGCTGGTGCCCAGGTTAACATCCCCGCCGGCAACGACGTCCAGACGCCCCGGACCGGCAATCTCGACTATCTTCCGCGATGCATCCAGGGCACCGGTGCCTTCAGCACGCGTCAGAGCCTGGATAACGCTGCCGCTGGCACTGATCACGGAAACATCCGTCTCCCGGGAATGCTGAATACTGACCGCCATGTTGCGGATATCCTGACCCGCGCTGATGACCGTCTGCTTGGCCAGGTAGAGTTGCCAGACATTCCGGGGCGCGGTCTTGCCGAGAATATTCCCGGTACGCGATACAATAAGATTCTGCCGGCTATCGCCCGCGTGCACGGGTTCGGCGGCATGGAAACTGCGTCCCAGCGCATCCGCACCTTCACTATCCGGGTTCGGTGGCGTCAGAAATTGAGCCAGGATATCTCCGACCAGGTTCTCGCCACCCTGCCCGCGGTCCACCACCGGATTGGTCATGGACGGTAACAGGCCCGCATCGGCGTCTGACTGGATCAAATAGTTCGCCCCGGACGGATTGGTATGCAGGATATCTCCCTCCGCAAGCAGTTCGAGCTGGCCCATTGGGCTGGGATAGGTCTGCAGATGCCCGCTGAAACCTATGTTTCCCTGAAGACTTCTTACCCGCAAACTGGCGGGGTACAGATCCAGCGTGCCGCCTGCGGGGCCGGGATCCAGTAAAAGCACATCCCCCGCCAGCGCAGTCAGACTGACTTCCGAGTCCCGGCTGTAAGTAAAGAACAACGGGTCAAATACGTCATTGCCGCCCGAATAGACCGCCGCCAGCGTGGCCAGGTTATCCGGTTGCGCCAGGGCAGTTGAATTGAACACGCCGCCGAGGGTTGCGGCGCCGCGCGTGGCAATATCCAGTTGCGTATCCGCCACCGCAAAATAGGTCGACTGCGTGGCACTGTCGCCGCCGAACTGTCCACCGACCCGCACACGACCGGTACCCCGGTCGACCTGGATGGCGCCGCCTGTCAGGTCACCGCCGACGTCCAGCACCAGATCACCACCACCGAAGACCGTCGTCTCCTGCCCGGCCGCAAAAACCAGCTCACTGGCAGTGTTACTGAGAATATCGACCTGCTCGGGTTTGCCGGTGGTCGGCAGGGCAATGGCCAGATCGCGCATATCGCCGCCGACGTGAACGCTGACGTCACCACCACCCAGGGCGCCGATACCGTTATGGAAGCGATCGAAGGCGATGGCCCAGTAGGTCGGTACATTCAACACTTGCCCGCTCACCTGGACAGGCGCCGTCAGATCACCCGCAATGCGCGGTTGCCAATCGGATACCCGGACATTGTCCGCCTGGCCGGTCAGATCGCCCCACGCTTCGATCCGGACATCTCCGCCATTGACGGGGAACTGGCCCTTGTTGAGGTAGGCAAGCAGGAAGTCCTCGCCGGTAGCATTGACAAAGGGGTCGGACTGCAGGAAATCGAAGTTCTGGTAGGCGCCCAGCAGAATCTCGACGTCCGCCAGGTTACCCATGCCACCGGACAGGCCTGAGGTATAGATCGCTGCATCGCCGGCAATGTTGATATCGCCGGCCGCGGCTATCTCGATATCCCCCGAACCGGTACGAATCACTCTGTCAGCGGCGAGGCGGAGGTCACCCTGCCCGTCGGCGCGCACCGCACGTACGTCGGCCGAACTCAGGTCTGCGCCCGACACCAGGCGAAGCCCCCAGGATTCGAGCAGACCCAGGCGCTGGTAGAGCATTTCGCCAGAACCGACTGTCGAACCGAGGATGAAGGCATCATCGACGAAACCGTCGCTGAGAGACTCATTCAGGGTGAGATCACCCTGCGCACGCAGAGTCAGATAACCCGGGAGATCGTTACTCCTGCCATATCGCCAGTCATTGACCGTGTCGGCGTCATCCAGATTAGCGTACAGATCCCATTCACTTGCCAGCACCAGATCGCCGGTCGCGTCCACTTCCAGGCCCGGCAGTACGCGCCAGCCTGCCGGCGCCGCAGCGACGTTGGAAGTGAAGTTGTAGAGCAGCGCTCGCCACAACGCCTGGTCGTCGGCCGTGATGACGCCGTCGCTGTCGCTCACGGCATATACGGCCTCGACATCCGCGCGCGCGGCGCCCGTCACTGTCGCGCCCATGGCACCCAGCGCCACGGAATCATTAAGGCTGTTGGCATCGCTATCGTACGCCTGGGCGCGCAGCAGCACCGCACCACCCTGGCCGTCCACGCCCCCGCGCACGTCGATGAGCGAACCCGCATTCAGGTTGACGACATCGTCCCGGCGGCCGTCAGCAAGGTCGTCTCCGTCGACATCGAGCGCCGAAAGCTCAACGCGGCCACCGTCGCCGTCGCTGGCAACGGCATGTGCATCGAGCGTGCCGTTGACATCCAGCGCATCGCCCGCAGCCAGAACGATGGCGCCGCCGTCATCCCCGGAAGCATCGACTGTTCCATCGATGACGATATGCCCGCTGTCCGCGACCAGTTTGACCTCTTTGGCACGCATGGCGTTAGCGGCTTCGAGGTGCAGATCCCCCTGGCGCACACGCCAGTCCTCGCGCCCGGTGAAGCCATTGTCGGCCAGCATGTCGGTGAGGTCGGACAGGACGTTGGTCACGGCCGGGTCGGTACTGGCCAGTTGCCCGGCATCAATCACCAGATCACCACCACCGCCCTGACCGGTGGCGAGCAAAGCAGCTTCCGGTGATATCTTCAGCACACCCCCGGGGGCCAGAATCTCAATGCGCCCGGCATCGGCGACACCGGCCGCTGCGGAAACATCCAGGGCGGTGCCAGCATGGAGTGCCACATCGGCACTCTGCGACCGCAAGCGGATATCGCCGCCCGGCGTTGCCACCGACACGCTGTCAAATGACACTTCGCGGCCGGCAACGTCGATGACAGCACCGCTGTTCAGCACAACATCACCCTGTGCGCTGAGTGTCACAGTCCCGGAAGGCAGCACGACGTTCCCGGTATAATCGATGCTGCCCGCATCAAGGGTCAGCAAGGCGCCCAACCCGGCTTCGTCAGGCAACAGGGCGTCGGCATCGCCGCCGCTTACCGTTAATGCGTTGTCCGTCCGGAGGGTGTATTCGGCACCGCCGGTGGCCGTGATCATGGGAGTTTCCAGAGTCAGGACAGCCGTCTCCAGGTTCAGGTCACCGGTACCATCGACAAGCAGTGCCGACGTGGCATGCACATCCGCGCTGCCATAGCCCTGCACGGTGAATGCACCACCCGCCAGCGTCACCCTGTCACCCTGCAGTTGTAGCACGCCCGCACCGGTTGCGGTTTCATTGAGCGTGTTGCCGACACTGTTACGCAGGGTCAGGTCGTTCGCGGCCAGGCTGGCTACGGCACTGTCGCGGCCGATAACACCGCGACTGTCGACGACAAGTCGCTGGAAGGTATGGGCATTGCCGACGTCATCCTGCAGGGCACCGTAAATATTCACGGCACCGCTGGAACGCAGACTGAGGTCGCTGCCGGACAGGTTTGCCAGGTCATTGTTGGACAGATTAAGGCCGCTCAGGCCAAGGCCATCCGTTTCACCCAGGTTCACGCTGGCGCCGCCGAGCACCAGCGTGCCGTCGTCCGTATCCAGCATGCCGGCCAGATCCACGTTGCCGTCGGCATCCGCGACAATGGACCCCGAGGCGCTCAATGTCGCACCGGCAGCCAGGCCCAATTCGGCAACACCGTTGCTTGAGCTGCGTACAACACCAGTGCCGCGGCGTGCCGACACCAGCGCTACGGCTGCATCGTCGTCGATGATCAGGGTATCGCCCGCGCGGTTGTCGCTGCCGGTTGCCGCCACCCGGGTAGTCTGGTTACCCGAACCGATATTCAGGCTGTCGGCAACCAGGATCAGCTCCTGCACGTCCAGGTCCACGCCGCCTTCGACATCGATGCGTGTCGCACTCGGTTCGATGTGCACGGCGTCTGACGTCAGACGCCGTGTCGCCCCGATCAGCAGGCTGTCGGCATTGAGTCCGGCCAGGTCGCTGGCCAGCAGCTCGACACCGGTGCCACCGTTGGGCTGGTTCAGTATGGCGAGTTGGTTGGCGAGGATATCCACTGTGGAGCCGCGCCCGCCGGTCGCCGTGGGCGCCAGGTTCCCGGCCAGGTTCAGCGCGGCACCGGCCTCCAGCGTGAGATTGCCCGCGTCTACCGGCGTGCGCACCGCTTCATCGGCAAACAGCTGGTCGAGCGTGTTCTCGGCGTACTCGGCGCGCAGGCGCACGCGCGCCCCGTCTTCGATGGCGAAGCCGAGGCTGCGCGTATCCGCAATATCGGAGCCGGCAAAACCGTAATGACCGGTGAGTACAGCCACACCGTCCGAACGCGTACTGACCTGGCTGACGGGCAGGTTTTCGCTGCCGGACACCGGCGTCACCAGGTAGCCACCGTAAAGGGCATAACGCGCGGGCAGGATGGCATATTCACCCGCGGGCAGGCCGGCAGCACCCTCCTCAAGCACCAGTGTTTGACCGGCCTGGATGCCCTGCACGGCCGCGGCGGCCGGACTCTCGACGGGATCGAATGGCGCGAACTCGCTGCCCAGCAGCGGCAGGATGGCAAAGGATCCGTTGGCCTCGACACCGTCACCGGTATCCATATCCGCGAGCAGGATATCCCTGGAACCGCCCGGACCGGGAATGAACTCGGTGGCGCGGACATCGCCGCCGCCGGACAGATCGAACTGCGCGCCGGACTGCACATCGATGGCGTCTGCTGTCAGGCGAATGTTCTTCTGCGGCAGCGCTATCTCGATAGCCGATTCCGGATCCGGATCGGCAACGAACTGCAGGGTTTTGTTTTCGCCCGGTAGCGCCAGCACCAGGTCTTCGCGGAACTGGGTGTTGCCGAACGGAATACTCAGTCCGTCGGCGGAGGTGGACAACAGGCTGCCGGTTTCGAGCGTGATGCTGCGCGCACCCACAGGCTCGCCGTCGGCGTTCACGGCTTCGCCCGTCAGGACAATTTCCCCGATGGGCGCCATGACGCGCGCACCCTCGCCCAATGCGATATGGTCGGCATCGAGCACGACCCGCCCGGCAGCGGACAACGGCTGACCGGGCGAGCCGCTCTGGCCGAGTAGTGCCAGCGTCCCCTCACCGCCGGCGGGCGCTTCGACACGCAACGTAAAGTTGCTCAGTGTGGTCGGGTAGACCTGCTGTGCCTGCAGGTGCAGGTCGCCGGCCGTGCGCAGGGAACCGTTCCATTCGCTGGTATTGTCAATGCGTACCCCGCGCAGGCGGATATCGCCAGCACTCACCAGTTCCGCAGCCGGGTGGCCGGCGTCACCAAAACCCTGCAACACGCTGTCACCGACCAGGTCGATCAGACCGGCCTCGATCCGCAACTTGCCGGCACCGCCCGCGGGATCGAGTGCGAAGCTGCCACCGCCGGCGACCGACGCGCCATCCAGCCGGAAACGCGTATCTGTCGAGCCGATAGCGACGTACGACGCGCCCAGATTCACCGCGGCATCGTCGGTGCTGAGTGTGGCGGCATCGAGGAGCAGGGTACCGTTCAGCGCCAGGTTCAGGTCGTGCGGAAAATTAATGACCGCATTGCAACTCTGCGCATCCACGGAATTCGTATCGCCCGGCGTGGTCGTCTTGAGACTCAGGCTGTCGAAACCGCCGGCACGCACGGTCTCCGGCGCCAGGAAGGCCTGGCCGTCAAGATCCTCCGCAAGCACCGAGCCGTGCTCGGGAAGCTCACCGTCGAAACCCGCCAGGTTGATCACCCGGGGGGAATTGGGGAAGCGGATATTGACCGGCAGGGGGGCGTTAGTGTCGATTTCTACGGACTCAACCGCACGACTGGCTGGATCGAGGCTGACACTGAGGCTGCCGCCGACGGCGTTGTCGCGCGCGGCGCGCCCGCTCAGCTCGCCCAGCAACAGCATGGATTCGGCGGCTGTCAGGTTGATGTCGCCGGCTTGGCCGGCGACCTGATCATACGACAAAAAGCCGCCGGCAAAACTCACCGCCAGTCTCTCGCCGACGGCGTCGACGGCGACACGCGAACCCTGCTCGGTAACGATGGATCCCAGCTTCGCGTGAATATCGACGGTGCCGGCATCCAGCACCTTGCCTTCGCGCAGGCCCAGCTCGCCGGGCGCCAGTACTGTGACCCCGCTGGCGTCGAGCAAGGCATTGCTGCCCAGCCGGATCGCCTGCTGGGCAGCGTAACCTTCGTACCCCGATCCAAGTTGCAGAGTGATATCGCCGGCGGGCGCGATGATACTGCCATCGACATTGAGCAGGGTATCGGAAGCCAGCGCGATGCGCGCACCCGGGTCACCGACGATTGCCGCACCCTCGGCCATGGACAGCACGGGGGCCTGCAGATTCACATTGGGTATCTTCTGGTCAAGACGGGTCTCAGACGCAAGACTGAGGTCGACAGCACCTCGCAGATAGTCCGGTAACTCCTGCACGCGGGTGAAGGCCGACATATCGGTGCCCGACGGTATAGACTCCAGCGGACTGCCTCCCACCGGACTACCGACGGCGGCTCTGGCTGACACGGGATTGGCGGCGATATAGCGGTTCAAAGCCAGGCTATCCAGCAGGTAATTCCGGGTGCGTAAACCGATTCGGGTGTCCTCGGCCAGCGCCAGACCACGCCGGGTGGCCGTCAGTCCGAAGTCACTGAATCCGCCCGACTGGAACAGGTCTGGATCTACCAGCACCCGCTGATTGCCGTCGGCATTGTCGACGAGGCTGCGCAGGTTGCTGTTGCCGCTCAGGTTGTAACGCGGCGTACCGTCGGGCAGACGTTCCCGCAGAAGCGCGCTCACCCGGTCCTGGTCGGCGATGAGGATCTGGTTGGCCACCAGTTCAAGCGAACCGCCCTGCTCGAACGCGTACCCGCGCAGCTCGGCATCCACGGAAAACACCGTTGAATCGAATTTGGTGTTGTCCGTACTGGCAAGGAGAATGGACCCTCCTTTACCCGTGGTCAGTTTTCCATCCGCATCCAGGTGCGCACCGGCGCTGACATCGAGCACCGTGCCCTGTTCAACGGTGAGAAACCCTCCGGACCGCAGACGAACAGCGCCACCGTCGTTCAGCACAGGCGCGGTGCTGCCGTTCGGATTGAAACGCCGGCTGTCATTGACCCACTCGCCGCTGGTGTCCAGCTCGACCCCGGAGGCGACCTTGATACCTGCCAGGGCATTATCGATTACGATGCCGTTGCCGAGGATGCCGTTACGATCATTC
Organism: uncultured Ectothiorhodospiraceae bacterium; assembly: GCA_964416345.1. GTDB lineage: Bacteria > Pseudomonadota > Gammaproteobacteria > CAYQDX01 > CAYQDX01 > CAYQDX01. Next base: position 2,495 of record CAYQDX010000109.1, on the reverse strand, counting down.
TTTTCCGCGGTCGCCGCAATCTCGCCACCGGCAATCCGTAAACTTTGATTGATGTCGATGATGCCGCCTTTCATGTCCAGGCGGCCGCCTTCGCGCAGGCTCAGCGGCGCATCGACGGCAATGCCTCCCCGGGTGGTTATGTCGAATTCGCTCAAGCCGCTGGCCTGCAGCATGTCGGCGCTCATGACTGTCGGCTCGTCCGACGACAGGGCTTCGCCGGGCGCCGGCGCGGCCTGCAGCATGCCGTCCCGATCGATGACGAATGACGGCGTTGCTTCGATAGAACTCAGATCGATAGTCAGGCTGCCGCCGTGCGGGCGCTGATCGTAGGGACGCACGAGCCCGGAAAAGTAATAGAAGGGGTCGGTAGTCTCGCGTTGCCACAGGCCGGTCCCGCTGCCAGCCAGCAGGGTGCCGTTGAACAGCTGTCGGCGTGACTGGATCGTCAGCGCACCGGCGTCTTTCCACTCACTGTAGCCCTGCTCTACCGTGCCGATATTGTGCAGGACCGAGACGTAGGTGCGGTTCGGATCAGCCTCTGAGATATCCAAAACCTGGCCGTCGCCCGTCACCAGTTTGCTGGTCGACACCGTGTCGGTGGCATAGGTGACACGCCCGCCACTGATATCGATGGCCGCCCCGGCTTCGACCACCACATCACCGGTCGTCTGTAGCGTAACCGAACCGCCCGTGGAAAAGCGTTCATTGACACCGCGCTGGATTGCGGAAGTCTCCAGGTCCGCATTGAGGAACGGTGTCCCCTTGCGCACATCGACGTTCAATATCTGGTTGCGTATGGCGCCGTCGCGCTGCAGGGGCGAATCGGCCAGCTGGTTGCCGCGCGCCTCGACTTCCACGATATTGCGCGAAACCGGCACCTCGGTCGTCTCGTCACCGGACACGTCGATCAGCGCACCCGACTCGATACGTACACCGACGGCTGTTTCCGCGACGCCGTTCGAGTTTGTGAACAACACATTCGGTTTCGAGTCGGCGCGCAGGAGCACGTCACCACCGGTGGCGGTGACGCTTGCACCGCTTTCCAGCGCGATCTCCGCACCGGTCATGTCAATGTAGGAGGCCGGTTGTTTGTTGGAATCCACAGCTTCATCGCTGCCGGAGGGCACCACTTCGGTGACACTGTTCTCGCCCAGCGTCAATGTGCCGCCCGAGGCATTATAGAAATTGCCCTTGGCACGCTGGACACTCTTGATCCCCGGCGCAGTATCGTTTTTGCTGTTGTCGCCCGCAACCAGACGAATTGACCCGTTGAGCGAGACAGTGGAAGTCGCCCGTGCCAGACCGCTCTGGTTGACCGACATACCCAGCAGCGACACATTACCGCGCTCGGCAACGATGGAACCCAGGTTCTGTACATCACCGCCTGTATTGACTTCAACCAGCAGACCGCGCAAGTTAGGGTCGCCGGACTGGGCAAGATAGACACTGTCCTCCGCGGCCGCCAGCACCACCTGCCCATCGGGCGCATTGACGCTGCCACGGTTGATAACATTGGGCGCAAGTACCAGGATACGTCCTCCCTGCCCCTGCGTGGCGCCGATGTCGGCACCCTCCAGGATTTCGATGGTGGCATCCGCCGGCATGTCGTCGTCGGCGACAAACACGGGCTGGCCGCCCTGGATGGCACCGAGGATGCCTTCTTCAAATACCTTCTGCTCGATGTTCAATGTCGACGCCACCAGCGTGTTGACGTCCACCTGTGCATGCTCTCCGAACAGGATACCGTTGCGGTTGATCAGGTAGACCTGACCGTTTGCCGACAGGCGGCCATTGATCTCGCTGGGATTGTCGTCGTAGATACGGTTCAGCGCGACGGAATCCGCGCCCGGCTGGTTGAAACGCACGCTGTTTCCGGCACCGATATTGTAGGACTGCCAGTCGAGTGTCGCGCCCCTGGCCGTCTGGTCGATGACCATGTCAATACCGCCGTTGACGATGCGCGGATCCAGCGCACCCTGCCAGCGCCCGCCGGGCAGCGCCTGGGGAAGCTCGGCATGTGCAAGCGGGGTGAACAGCCCGCCACTCAGCAGTGCACTCAGGCAGGCGGCCAGCGGCTTGATCCGCCAAACGCGGTGCCGACAGGTTTCGGATTTACGATAACTCCGCTTTGCACTCCGACGCATGATCATAACCCGGGAATGAAACTGTCATTGTTATTAACCTGAAACCACACTGCCGGCCACATACACCGAACGGCACCGTCCAAGAATTCCTTGTCGTCCCCTGACACAAAAATGCGGTCGAGCAGACTTCTTGCGGAGCCCGCTCGACCGGTCCCTGTCAGGCATTACGGGCAGCCGGAGCCACCGCAATTACCCAACCTTTACTTCTTCTTGGACAGCGGCTGGCAGCTGTCGGCAACACCACCGGTGGCTTCACGCGTCCACGGAATCCTCGGATTGTTGATGTTGAACGCGGCAGGAGCCGTGGTACTGGGCACCATGAAGCCGGAAGCACCGAAGCTGTGTACGAAA
>CAYQDX010000108.1:0-11215 GCA_964416345.1 uncultured Ectothiorhodospiraceae bacterium | reverse complement strand
CGGACGTCCCCGCGGGCGCCCCGCTCGCGGACCGGGGGGCGTGGATGCAGGCGCGTGCCCCTACGAGGCTGAGATCGCGAGTGGTGAGGGTCCGGCGAGACGACGCTGCCGCCGTCGCCAACTCGGTGTAGTGCTCTTCAAACATCAAATGCAGATCTCTAAACTGCGGCCCCGTGACATTCCAGTGAAACCTGATGCGAGCCGCATTCCACTCCCCCGAAAAGTCCCCTGGCGGCCCCACCGACCGCGCAGCCCTACCACCCCCTGGCAAAAGACGAGGGCTAGTCGTCCTTGCCTACGCCCGGAGCCAGGCACCTGCCGCATGCGACGATGGTGGCGATCATCCGGGCCGAAAAACGCCAGTCTTCCTGGCGACCAACGCCATCGGCGGAAAGATAGACTTCCAGCCCGACGAACAGGAATTCGCCATTGTTCCAGGTATCAGAGGGAATGACCGTCCGTCCAGCCATTGCGCCATTTGTTGCGACTTGCCCGCCGAGAGCCAATCGAACGGCGCGTATCCGCTCGCGGCGCGCAGCGATATCGGGGTCACGGGTCTCGGCCAGGCGCTTGCGCACACAGGCAAGCAGGCGGTCGTCCGCGCAAATGACGTCGGCGCACGGTCCTTCATCGTCAGATCCCCGATGCAGGTCGATCAACAGGCGATAACGGCCGGCCAGCTCACGAATCTGCCGGTAGATCGCCCGGTGCTGCAGCTCGTAGTGGAAGCGTTGATCCGAGCGAGGATGCCGGCCGGAGATACCCTCTGGAATGCGCAGCAGCTCCAGGCCCGGCAAGTCTCCGCGGTCTGCCAGCATGGCAGCGACGCGCTCACCGAAGGCCAGCTCCTCGCGGTGCACGCCGATCACCAGCAGCGTACCGGCATCGCCGTCCTTGCTCCCTCCGAGCTCACCGGCGGACATGGCATGCACGGCGCGGCCGCTCAGGTGCCGCTCGCAGGGTCGATCCACTCGAAGATCTCGACGCTTGCAGCATCACATTTGCCGCAGCCTGGGCTGCAAACGGTTCCGGGCGGCAGCTGCCGCACCCTGCCCTTGCGCTCCAGGACCGCCAGCATCCCGCGCAGCGCCGCAGCGTCCGCATCGAAGCGGTACACCATGTCCATCAAGGCCACCCGCTTGTGCTCGGCCAGGTAGCTTCGTACCTCTGAAAGAATCATCGTCGCGTGCTCGTTGGCTAGGCACTGGTCACCAGGGGCGCATACACCCTCTGTTTCTGGCGTACACCCCACCAGCGCAAGGCCAGAATGACCACAAGCAGCAGACCGGCCATACCCCCTATCCAGGCTGTCGACGCGAGCGGATTGCGCTCGAATATCGCCGCCTGATAGTAGACGGTGGACGCCACATAGGCGATACCGGTCGTCCATGCTGCCACGAACAGCGTCCAACCGAGGGTGGTCTCACGATAGACCGCCGCCAAAGCCGCCGTGCAGGGAACATACAGCAGGATGAGCAAGAGGTAGGCGAATGCACCGCCCGCACCATCGAAACGTGCCGCCATGGCCCCGAAGGTGCCGGAGGCCACCGCCAGCTCTTTGGCCGCCAGCTCGGGATTGTCGACATCTCCGACACCCATGCCCAGGGGATCGGTCCACGTGCCCAGGGCATCCTCCAGATTTGCCGGAATGCTCGCCAGTGCCTCCTTCATTCCTGCCCATACACTGAAGGCTTCTGCCTCACCGGCGACTCCCGCGCCGTCATCGGCATCCCTCTCGGCCAATGCCGTGTACATGGAGTCCAGCGTGCCGACGACGGCCTCCTTGGCCAGCACGCCGGTGAAGATACCGACCGCGGCCGGCCAGTTCTCCTGCTCCAATCCCATGGGAGCGAAAGCCGGTGCGATGGCACGCCCCACTGCACTGAGCACGGACTTGCCCGTATTCTCGTTGCCGAAGCTGCCGTCCGTGCCCAGGGCGTTCAGAAAATTGAGCACCAGCACCATGGGGACGATGACCTTGCCGGCGCGGAAGACGAAGCTCTTGGTGCGGTCCCAGGTGCGCACCAGCACGCCCTTGAGCGTTGGCAGATGATAGGGCGGCAGCTCCATGACGAAGGGGGTCGTCTCACCCCGTAAGAGGGTGCTCTTCATGATGAGCCCGGTCAACACCGCCACCGCGATGCCAATCAGATAGAGCCCGAAAACCACGTTTTGTCCGCCGACGGGAAAGAAGGCGGCGGCGAACAGGGCATAGACCGGCAGTCGCGCGCCGCAGGACATGAACGGCGTCATGACGATCGTCATGATGCGATCCCGATGGTGCTCCAGGGTGCGGGTGGCCATGATCGCCGGCACGTTGCAGCCGAATCCCACGATCAGGGGCACGAAGGACTTCCCCGGCAGCCCCACGGCACGCATGGAGCGGTCCATCACGAAGGCGGCTCGGGCCATGTAACCGGAGTCCTCCAGCACCGAGAGAAACAAGTACAGAAACGCGATCACCGGAATGAAGGTAGCAACCACCTGTACGCCGCCACCTATGCCGTTGGCGAGCAGCACGGTCAGCCACTCGTGCGCACCCATCGCTTTCAGCAGCTCCGCAAAGCCGTCGACCACCAGCGTGCCGGTGAATGCGTCGAAGAAGTCGATGAATGAGCCGCCGATGTTGATCGTGAACATGAACATCAAGTACATGATCACCAGGAAGATGGGAATGCCCAAGGCACGATTCAGGATGATGCGATCGATGCGGTCGGACAGATTGCGCGAGATCTGCGCCTTGCGCTTCACCGTCGCCTGTGTCACCCGATTGGCGAAGCCGTAACGGCCGTCGGCGAGCAGGATGTCGACATCGTCCGCGAGCTCTCCCCGCAGTCCCTCCAATGCCTCTTCGGAAATCCTACCACCTGAGAGCTTGAGTGCCAGATCGTCTCCCTCGATGAGTCGGGATGCCAGCCAGCGAGGATTGGAGCCGGTGGCGGTGGAGATCCCGCCGAGCTCCGGGAGCAGCTCCCCTATCGCCCGCTCCAGACTCCCCTCGTAGCCGATCTCGGCCGCGGGCACCGGGGGGTCTTCCACTGCCCTGAGCGCGGCGCGCTTGAGCTCATCGACGCCCTCGCCGGTGGTGGCGATCAGCGGTACCACCGGACAGCCCAAGCGCTCGGCGAGAGCCGGGACGTCGATCTTCATGCCCATCGCCTCGGCCACGTCGATCATGTTGAGCGCCACCACGAGGGGCCTGCGCATCTCGATCAGCTGCGCCGTGAGGTAGAGGTTCCGCTCCAGGTTCGATGCATCGACGATGTTGACGATGAGATTCGCCTCGCCGGCATGCACGAAGTCACGGGCGATCTTCTCGTCCAGCGAGATGTCCTCGTTGGTGACGTCCAGGGAGTACGTGCCTGGCAAGTCGACGACCTCGCATTCCGTACCGGCATAACGATACACGCCAACCTTGCGCTCGACCGTCACACCCGGCCAGTTGCCGACTCTTTGCTTCGCCCCGGTCAGCGCATTGAACAGCGTGGTCTTGCCGCAGTTTGGATTGCCGACCACACCCAGGATGAATTTCCGTGCCATTATTCTTTCTCCACTCGCACGGCCGCCGCCTCATCCCGGCGCAGGGTCAATTTGAAGCCCCTCACCGCGATCTCCACCGGATCACCCAACGGTGCCACACGCGTGACCTTGAAGGTCGTGCCGGGTGTCAGTCCCATGGCCAAGAGCTTCTTGCGGTAACTGCGCCCTCCCTCTTCGAAGCCGGCCACACGCCCGGCATCTCCGACCACGAGCTCCTTGATATTCACTGCGATCCACTCCCATCCGGCACGGGCTGCGCCGGCACTACAAATATCTTCATCGCCATGCCGCCGCCCACGGCGACCCGGGTGGCATCCCGCGCAATGACCAGCCCGCCGCCCTGTCGCTGCACGACACTGATCCGGGAGCCGATATTGAGTCCCAGATCGGCCAGCCGGCGGTCCAGGTTGCGGCCCGCTTGCAGGGAGACGATTTGCAAGGGTTGACCTTCCGCCGCCAGGCCGAGGGCAAAGGGCTTGACCGCATCGTGACTCATACCAGCCCTTGACAGATGTCGTCCAATGCAACCTTCGGCACAACCGAAGCAGATCGCTAACTCTAAATGCGCATCATTTGCATTCTAGATTCTGGAAGCCTATACTTACTGCGTACTCGAAGCAACGTGTTTTTTCCTGGAGACCAGCTCATGAGCCACTACGTTCACCATGTGCCCGGTCGGCTGCGGGTACGCTCGAAGGCCTTTCTGTGCAACCCATCGAAGGCCCGCTCGGTGGAAGGGCGGCTACGTGCCACCGACGGGGTCCTGGAGGTCAAATACAACCCTCGCAACGGTAGCCTCACCATTCAATACGACCCGGTCACCGAGGCGGAAAAGCACGTCATGGGAACCCTCATGGAGATCGGCTGCCTGCCTCTGGTCAGGCCCGCCGCCCCAGCAACCGGCCCGAGCCTGAGCTCTGCCTTCGGCAAGGCGGTGATCACCGCCCTCGCCCAGCAGACCGTCGTGCGCTCGTTCAGCTCCCTGGCGATGATTCTGCGGTAGTCTCGGCGGCGCCCGTACGGCGCCGAGCCGACCCGTCGCTCGGCAGCCGCACCCCCGCGAGCGCGCTCAGGAGGATCCCGATGGTCGTGCCATTGTGCAGAACGGCGCTGGCCACCGGGGACAGCCACCCAAGGGCCGCACCGCTGAAGATGCCGGTGTTGATACCGATGGCCAAATTGAAGTTGGTGCGTATCAGGCGCATGGTGCGCAGCGCAATGTCCCTGGCATCGGCCACCGCGGAGAGCCGGTCGTCCATGAGCACGATGTCCGCGGTGGCCCGGGCGATGTCCGCCCCGTGCGGCATGGCGATGCCCACTTCTGCCGCCGCCAGGGCCGGTCCGTCGTTGACGCCGTCACCCACGAAGGCCACTTTGCCGCGCTCACGCTGCAGCCGCTCAATTACCCCCGCCTTCTCTTCCGGGCGCATCTCCGCGTAGACCTTCTCCAGGCCCAGCTCCGCGCCCAGGGCCTCCGCCTTTTGCCGCCGGTCGCCGGTGATCATGACCAGCCGCTTCACGCCCAGCTCCCGCAGGCGCACGAGGGTCGTGGCGGCGTCCACACGCAGCCTGTCGCGCAGGGCGATCAAGCCGACGGGGCCGCGCTCGTCACCGATGTACAGCAGGGTCTTGCCCTCGTCCTGATAGCAGTCGATCACGGACTCGTGGGCGGCGAACGAGAGGCCCAGGTGCTCTTCCAGGTAATGGCGGCTGCCGATCACGATCCGCCCCTCCCGCACATCCGCCGATATCCCATGAGCCACCAGGTAGTCCACTTCACCGTGGGTGATGTGCTGCAGATCCCGCTCCTTGGCGGCATCCACCACCGCCTTGGCCACCGGGTGGCTGGCGTGCTCCTCCACCGAGGCCACCAGGGCCAGCAGATCCTGCTCGGTGCACCCGTTCGGGGCGAGCACCGTCACGTCCGTGACGACCAGCTCGCCGTAGGTCAGGGTGCCGGTCTTGTCGAAGACCACCGTATCGACCTCGGCGAGATGCTCGATGGCCGCACCGCCCCTCATCAGGACGCCGTGGCTGGCCGCGCGATACATCCCCGACTTGAACGCCACGGGGGTGCCGAGCTTGAGCGCACAGGAATAATCCACCAGGAACACGGACTCCAGGCGGGTCAGATCACGAGTCAAGGCATACACCAGCCCGCCGGTGCCCAGGGTGAGGTAGACCCGCTTGTCCGCCAGCTGGTCGGCCAGGCGCTGGGTGTTGGACCGCTTACCCAGGGATTCCTGAATGAAGCGCGCCACACGAGCGGTGGTGGTGTCCTCGCCCACCCGGGTGGCCTCGACCCGGACGCGCCCTTCGACCACGACGGACCCGGAGACCACCCGCTTGGGCGGCTCCCGGCGCACCGGCACGTCTTCACCGGTGATGGCGGCCTGATTGACCAGCGCGGCGCCGTCCACCACCCGGCCGTCCACGGGCACGGTCTCGCCGACCCCCACGCTGACCAGCTCGCCTTCCAGCACCTCGTCGCCGGGCACCTGCACCAGCTCGCCGTCCCGCTCCACCCAAGCCATGGCCGGCTCCGGGCGCAGCAGCTTCCGCAGAAGTCGGTCGGACTGGTGCTCCGTGCGTCGCTCCAGATACTCTCCCAGCGCCAATAGGAATCCGGTGACGGTGGCGGTGTACACCTCGCCGCGGGCTGCCGCCAGGCCGACGGCCAGGGCGTCCAGCACTTCGACCTTGATCCCCGAGTCGAGCAGGGTGTCGGCCCCCTTGGCCAGCGTCGATCCGACCACGGCCAAGGTCAGAAGCTTCTGCGCAGCCGGAGGCAGCAAGGGCAGCATCGCCAGGCTCGCGGCACTGGTCACGATGGGCGCGATCGCGGCCTCGAGCCCGGAATCCTCCGGCAGACCCGGCAGGGGCTCGGGCGAGAATTGCTCCAGCCGGCGCAGCACCGCTTCGCGCACCGACCGATCCCCCGAGTACTCCACCACGACCGAGCGCGTGGCCCGGTTAGCCCGCACCGAGACGACCCCGCAGACCGCCTCCAGCCAGGACTCCAGAAACCCCGCGTCCGTTTCGGGCTGGGCAAGCGCCGGCACCCGGAGGCGCAGGCGTCCCGGCACTTCGTGAGCCAGTGAATCGTCACGGTGGATGGCCACATCGGAGCCTATCGGCGCTGGCCGAGGCCCAGCGCCTTGCCAATCAGGTAGAACAGGAGCGCCCCCGACAGGACGCCCACCAGGAGACGATCCTGCTTGGGGCGATCATGGCGGTACCGAGCCGCATGCGGGTGAGTCTGGCGCCAGAGATGCAGCGTTGCCAGCTCTCGCGCTTGGCCGTCGTCCCGATGACCGCCGGCATGGAAGTGCGCCCGGCTCATTCCCCTTCGGCCGCCCCGGCCACCTCGGCCGCCCTCAGCTCGGCCTCGGCGTCCTGGAAGCGCTCCTTGAGCTCTTCCACGCCGCCCTGCACCATCGACCAGGCCTTGACCGCCCCTTTGATGGCCACCCGCTGGACATGCTCGTTGGTTAACAGATAAGTGGCGGCCGCACCGATGAGCAGGCCCTTGAGGAACCTATCGTTGGTGAAATTGAAGAAGGGCGAGGTCGGCTGGGCAGCATAGTACGGGGCTCCCTGCTGGCTGGCGTAGGCATAGTAGGCGGCTTCCTGCGGACTCATCGCGGAATATCCGGCCGGCGCACTCGCCTGGTGACCCTGCAACATGCCCTGGGCCTGGCCGCACTGCGGGGCATAGGGATTGGGATAGGAGCCATAGTGGGCGCTCATGCTTTTTCTCCTATAGTGGCTTCCGCGCTCAAGACATACATCACCGCCGTGCCCGTGGCGAGGGTCGCCAGCAGGGACAAGACGGGAGACCGAAGCTGGCCGGCGACGAGGGCCGCCGACGCCGTCGCGAGCCCGCTCGCCACACCGGTGCGCAGGGTGTCGACCACCGCCTCGGTGCGACTGAGCTCGGCCTGCCGCAGGCGCCGCAGGTTGGCGGCACCCGCCCCGCACAGCCCGACCACGGCACCGAGCTTGCCCATCTGGACGCAGGGGCTCGTGGACGGGCGCGGCATCGGGCCGTAGGGTTCCAGGTAATAACGATTCATTGCCTCGATTCCTCTTGGTGGAGCTTGACAGAACGGGTGGAGGTGACCCCCGTGCGGTGCGAGTGGACGTCGCCTCCGCCCGGCTCAGAACCTAGCTCGCGGACCGCTTGCCCGAGCGCTCAGCCATCCGCCGCCTCCTTGGCGGAGCCGGTGGCCGCCTTCACTTTGTCCACGCCGCGCTCGACGGCGTCCTTGGCCCTGACACCGGTCTTGAACAAGGCGCTCTGCACGGATTCGTTGGTCAGCAGCAGCACGGCTGCGGCGCCCACCAGCGCCCCCTTCCAAAACTCGGAGTCGTCGAAATTCAACATCTTGCCGAGACTCGACAAGCCGTTGCCTCCGTTGGCAATCTCCTGCACAAGTCCGGCCATCCCCGGACCCTGGCCCGGCGCCGGACCCTGCCCGTAGCCGTGCGGCATGCCGCCCGCCGGCATCCCACCGTAGGCCCAGTGGGGCGGCGGCATGGGGGCGCCGTGGGGTCCCTGGAACATGCCGGCTTGAGCGGCATAGGCAGCCGCCTGGGCCTGATGGTCCGCCGGCCCGCCCGGCATGCCGTAGCAGCCGGCGCCCGTCGCTTGGGGAGGCATCTGGGGGCCGCCGGCCCAGTAGTGCTGGTGGGCAGCCCCTCCGGGCGCACCTCCCGGACCGCCCATCCCCCCGCCCTGCATGCCAGCGCCCGCCGCACCGCCCACGGCCTCACGCGGCCCCCCGGCGGCAGGGCCGCCGCCTGGCGCGCCGCCGACTCCGCCAGCGTCCCCCGCAAATGACTGGGCGCCACACCCCTGCCCCGCGGCTGGACCAGCGGCCGCGCCGGCAGGACCCGTGTTGTTGGCTGCTGCTCGTTGGTTGTCGCTCATTACCGATGGCTCCTATAGCAGTTGCGTGTCAGTCAGCTCCGCGCCGACATGAGAAACCCGACCAATGCCGCGGCCTCTTCGTCCGTGCCCTCCAACAGGGTCTCCCAGGTGGCGGGTGCGCGGCGGTGCGGGTCGTAGTGCACGATCACCGAGGCGGCCAGCGCATTGACCCGGACCGACCGTATCCCGCCTATTGCCTGCAGCCACGCGCTCGCGGCCTCGCGCTCGACACCGATTGGGGTAGCCAAGATTCCGGCGCCGACGCGCAGTCGCAGCCGGCCCGGCACGTGATGGACGATGCTGAGGTGCCGGCGCAACACGCCCAGGCGCCGGGTGGGATCGGCGCTCATCGGGGCCGCGCCACGGGCACTGCGGCGGTGGACCGCTCGGCTAGGCACGCCGGGCTGACATGCCCCGGCGAGAATGGATGGACGCCAGCTGATAGCGGCGCTATGGCGGGAAGCATTACGACGCGATTGTCCACCTCAGACCCAGCCTCGACCGATTCGATGGTATTGGCTGGCTCGGCGGGACGATCCGTCGGTGACCGAATCGTAGCGCTTGGCTGGCTGGATGCCTCCGAGCAGGGAGGCGAATTAGCAGGTTAGTACATGCCCGTCCCGTTGTAAAACCGCTACCGGCCGAACGTCTTCCCGGTGCCAGCGCGCCCCTGGGCCTGAGTCCGTGCGCCAGGCACTGGAATTGGGCCTGCGAAGCACCCAAGGCCACATCAAACGATAATCATTATTATTGACATTAGCATGTTTGGCGATAGACTACCACTCACGTTGACGTAGCACCAAGGCTTCCAAATGACGAGCCCACAGTCGCCTCGCCCTTGGCAGGCCGCGGCAGGAGAAGCGACCATGTTTGCCACCTCGAAGCCCACACCCGACGACTCAGCCACGCATCCGGGCCAGTCCGAGAGCGCGAATAGGTGCTTCACAAGCGCCACCTTGTTCGGTGATGCGAGCATCGTTCTGATTCGGCACGAAGGCGACACCTACGTCCTCAGGAAAACCCGCAACGGCAAATTGATTCTCACGAAATAACCGGGCAACCGGCGCTCCCTCAAGCAAGCCACAATCTCGTTTGCGAGATCGACAGCCAGCCGCCGTACAGCCCGAGTCGCACCGGCCCTGGAGGCTACTGGTATGACGTCTGACGCCGCCCATTCACACAGCTCCGAACAGGTTCAGCGTTTCATCGTGGAGCGGCAGGTCGCCCGCCAGTCCGGCGCGAATTCCGGGCTGTTGAAGAAGACCCGCCGCAAGCTCTGGGACCTGCCCAGCAGCCTGTACTGCCCCATCATCGGCACCTGCCTGGGGGTCCACGAGCTACGCAAGCTCGCCCGCAATGCACGCTGCCAGCACGAGGCGCCCGTGAGCGACTACGACGTGCATGTGAGCTTCGTGTCCTCCGCCGGCGAGCGCAACGCGCTCTCGCTCGCGGCACAAAAGGCTCTGGAGAAGAAGCATGCCAGCCACGTCCGGCGCTTCGCCAATGCCCGGAGCACGGAGCAGCTCGCCGTGCTCTGGCGCGACGCCCTCGCCTGCGGCGAGGTGCCCGGCGGGTTCTGGGCAACGCTGACGCACCCCAAGTGCGATGAAACTCTACTCAATCGCGCCCGGGAAGAAGTACACATGCTGTCGCACCAAATTGGCGCCGGCCAGCGCGCGGACTTGAAACGCTTGGCGCAGACCCAGTCTGAGCTGGCAGAGCTCAAGGGCGACCTCGATGCGCTGTACAAGCGCTCCCGCTTACAGCTGGACGACCGCAAGCACCGAATCCTGGAGCTGGAGGCCGGTCTCCGGGAGATCGAAGAAGAGCATCGCCGCCTGGCCGCGGAGCACCGGGACCAGCGGCGGCAGCTGGCGGCCGTGGCAGCCAGCTGCCCGCGCGAGCACATCGCGAAGCTAGAGCGACAGGCCACCAATCATGGCAGGCGACTGCGGCTGGTGATGCAGGAGCGCAACCACTGGCGCCAGGCCTGCGAGGCCTCGGAGCGACGAGCCGCGTCACTCGACGGTCGCTACCAGGAAAAGATTGCCGAATGCTCGGCGCTCGAGCGCCTCATCACGCAATCGCTGGCGGCCTGCGACGGCTGCGCGGGAGCGAGCTGCGCCGACTGCCCGAACCTGCGCGGGCGCCTGATCTTGTGCGTCGGCGGTCGCAGTCGACTGATCAATCACTACCGGGCACTGGTCGCCCGCTGCAACGGACGCTTCGATCATCACGACGGAGGCGTCGAGGACAGCCGGCAACGACTCGAGGCCATGCTCTCCTCGGCGGACGCCGTGGTCTGCGCCACCGATTGCGTCAGCCACGATGCCTATTGCCGCCTGAAGCGTTTCTGCAAGCACAACGACAAGCCGCACGTCCTGCTGCGCTCTTCGGGCATATCGACCTTCGCCCGGGCACTGGAGGCCGTGGCCGAATAGTGTCTGCGCGAGGGAAGGAAGAGGTGCGGGAGGCGAGCCAGAGCGCGGATCCGGACCGGCCGGGGGCGGCCGCGCATCCGGACGATACCTTGTGTGATTGTGGCGCTGAGCAACGGTCAACGACCCAGGCGTGCCGCCCATCGTCGGTGTGACAGGTCTGGGACTAGAACTTGAGGAAGACGCCAGCCCATTGCTCTTGGCGTGGAAAATGGAGCAGGAGCGCCCCGTCTTGGTCGCTCGCCTCCATGAGTCGCCGGCGCCCTGCTGCTTACACTTCTTCGGAAAGATAAGTGCCCAATCT
>CAYQDX010000107.1:0-11219 GCA_964416345.1 uncultured Ectothiorhodospiraceae bacterium | reverse complement strand
CGGCGACTTCGCCATTGACGAATTCGTGCCGGACGTCGCTTGCCAGCTCGCCCTGCAGATACTCGTCGGCAGTGACGGGTCGGGTTGTCGCAGTCTGTCCCATCTCGAGAGGCTTCCTGTGGCTCTTTCAGAGTCTTGCGCAATCCTGGGTGGGCGGCAAGGGAAGAGTCAGAGGATATCCACGGGCATGCTGCGCTGGCGGCGAGTGCGCACAGGCAGCCGTTACGTTAGGCCCGCCATGCCGACAAAGCGGCGACGCGCGACCGATTATGTTCTCTATCCGTTCTATACTCTCCTCGGTGCCAGAGAGGAGAGCATGCCTTGCACGGATGCAACACTGGGCTGCGCAGTCTATCGTCCCCGCAATCCTCGGGCGAGTCCTCTGTACCGCTGCGTTCAGGACCAGGCGGAGGAGCTGGGCGAGGTGGGGCACATCCACCGCTGCGTCGAGGACGAGACCCTGGGGCGCTTTCCCGACTGCGGTGACCTCCACAAAGGCTTCGCCCGCGTCTACTGCGACCAGTGTGGTCACGAGTACCTGCTGCCCTTCTCCTGCAAGACCCGCTGCTACTGCCCGTCCTGCCATCACAATTTCGCCTGGAGCGAAATTGGACGCCGACAGGCGCACGCAGTGTGGGCACCAAGGATGGTGCGCATCAAAAGAGGATGCTGATCAACGGGGAGTGGTCGAGGAGGAGGTCCTGGCCCCGGTGCCGCACCGCTCGTACCTGTTCACCGTCCCCAAGATCCTGCGGGGCGCCTTCCACTAGCCTCACCGCCTGGGTGAGCACTCTGCCGCATTGTCGATCGCCTGCTCACCGAGGCTTACCGGGCAGCCGATCCCGACGGCCGGCCAGGGTTCATCCAGTTCCTGCAGACTTTCGGCGACCTGGTCACCTTCCACCCGCACATCCACGCCCTGGCCACCGACGGCGCCTTCCACCCCAACGAGGTCTTCCGGGTCTTGCCACCCATCCCTTCTGAGCTGCTCGAGCACCAGCTTCGCCGGGCCGTGCTGGAGATGTTCTTGCAGCACGTGCCGGACCGGGGCGAGCATCTGGTGCGCTATTACGGCTGGTACAGCAACCGGCCCGTGGCAGACGCAAGGCCGAAATGACGGGCACTGAGGCGGCTGCGTTGCCCGAAGCGGTGCCCGAGCAGGTCGACCCCGAGACCTCGTCCGCCGCGCGGGCCACCTGGGCTCGGCTGATCAGGCAAATTGTACGAGGCCGACCCTTTGATCTGCCCCCACTGTGGCGGGGAGATGCGCTTCCTGTCCGTGATCGAAGAGCCCCTGGTAATCGAGCGCATCCTGCCCCACCAGGGGCTCCGGGATCCGTGCCCACCCAGCCAGGCCTCGCCCGAAGACGGTGACTGGCCGGTGAACGGCCAGATTCCGCTGACCTACGAGCCTTTGCCCGCCATCGCCTGATCGATCCCAAGCCTTGACGTCGGCCGCTGTCGGGCTAAACTGGATTAAAATTGTCGGAAATCGCGCGCTGGTGCGTGGGCCAAGGCCGGGCCCGGTATGCGACGGCATCACCAAGGGGGGATTGAGGATGGTTTGGTGCGGCAAAGGTCAGGGTGGACAGGCGCGAGGCGCCGTTTCGGGACCGCTCTGCTCTGCCCGCGGCGGCTGAAAGCAAATTCCTATCCCTGCGCACTCAGTTTTCTTGCGAAACTACGGAATGGGGCGGCGCCGCGTGCGCAGGAGACAACGGAAGGAGATCGACCATCAAAACCGCCGGACCTGTTCCGGGTACCTGGGAGATGACCATGACCATTCGTTCGACTTTCGTGAAGCTCGCCTGGTTCGATTGCCTTGCGGTCGGTCTCGCAAGGAAGAGCACACATAGTCTCTTCGTCATTGCTCTTGCCACCATCACTATATTGCAGCCTGCGGCAGCCAGACCAAAAGGACCTGATAGCACCTGCACCACGGCGGATATCAAAACGCCGGGCGGTCAGGCGTGCCTGAAGAAGCAAGAAGACGACCTTGCGCACAGTCGCCCTTACGCACACTATCTCATTTGCCTTAACGATGGCGCCCACGCGGTCTGTGGAGCCGAAAGGTGTTGCTGCCAGAAGGGGCATGGTTGCACCGCCGCCGTAGAGCCGCAAAGGAGAATCAATCCGGGCCTCTTGCATCAAGGCCCGGGATTTTCGACGCAAGGCCCTCTGAGCGGCGCACACGCACGACGGCGACCTGCCCAAATTCGCTGACATCCGGCCGCTGCGGCACAGTCGTCAAACCCTGACGTGCTGGCGTTCGAAGCCAGCATCGTCTGCTGCCGGCGCTGTGCACGTCGGCCGAATAAGCAACAAAAAGCAAAAACAGGGGACAAATTTATTTTTCCGACTGCGTCCGCGGGCGGCCTTGCTTCCAGTTTTCGATTTTACGCCCGATAATCGCCCCGACTTCGTCGGCAAAACGCGCGTTCCCAGTCAATTGCCCGCGTTGCCGCGCCTCCCGGATTAAATCCCACTCGCCGGCAGGGATTCCGGACCGCACGAACTCGCGATAGCGCTTTGCGCGTTCTGCATCCGATTCCCGAGGTGACTCGTAGCACGGGCTCCTATCGAGCCAATGGTACTCTGCTTCGAGGCCTGTATGCTGCCGATAACGCGAGGCCGGGGTCAAGGCCGGAGTCAGGTCTGGAAAAGAAGCCTTTCATCGACCATGCTCCAAAGCATGACGCGGCCCGTACGAAAGGAATTCGCCGGTGCGCTCTATCACGTCACCTCCTGGGGGACCGGAGTCCTCTATCACGTTACCTCCTGAGGGAACCGGAGTCCAATGCTGAGGTCTCGTTTTTTGCCCTCGAACGGTAGCTGCAGCCCAGCGGAATAACGCCGTCGTTAAGCGGCCTGCGGAGGAACAACCGACATGGGCCTTCGCATGATAGGCCAGATGCTTGCCCATGAAAGTGGCGATGAAGTGATAGCTGTGGTCATGGCCTGCCCGGCGCCTTAGGGTGAGGGGGAAGCCCCGGATTTCCTACCTGAAATTAGCGGCAACTGCACCTCCACCAGCGCCGGCAGATCCCGGGCCACATAGTCGTACATTCGATAGTGCGCGTCCCAGGATGCCTAGGCGGCGTTGACGTAGAGGCCCGCGCCCGATTTGCTATCATTCGAAGCCTGACCCCTCGTCCCGGACATCATCCTGGTCTGGGGCGAGGAGCGGTGGATCATCACCGGCGCCGACATCCTGGGTCGGATACTGCGGGGCATCGCGACGAGAGGCTAGGCCCTGTTCGAACGCGGCGGTCTGGCGCTGGAGGAGGTGGTCGGCCTGCAATCGTTCGGCAATATCATCGTGCTGCGCCAGGCCGATTCGAGCTAACAGGGAACCGCCATGTCACGCATTCCATTGTCCGAATGAGGTTCGATATCTACGGCCGATTCCAGCTTGAGGTCGTTCGCGAGAACGGGACGTGGCGGGCCTGTCGCCTCGGCCATGGGATCAGGTCGCCTGCCCCGGACATCGTGTTCCCGGACACACTCGATTTGCGCGACGTCGCCGTCTATCTCGACGATCTGTTTCATGAGGTCGACAGCGGCGTCTGCTTCTATCAGGCGTCAGCCTGCCGTACCTGCAAGCGATCGCCGCCAGCGTCAGCGCCACGAGGCCATGGCAGATCAGCTATCGGAACGGGCCCACGGCTCCGGAGAAACAGTTCACAAAGATCGTCCCTCTTGCCGTAGCGACATTCCTGCTATTGCCAGCTGTCTAATACTCCCAGTCCAGACGCTCGGCATCTTCGTCATGGCGGCGCGCTTCGTCTTCATAGCCATCCGCCAGTGCGTAAAGCGCCTTGGCCGTATGAGGATGCTCGTAGGCGATGGCCTTCGCCCAATTGCGATATTTTTCAGCCTCTTGGCGTTCCAGATTCCCGCCATCGCGCGGCATCCGCGAAGTGACGCCGCGTCGATTGCTCTTGCCGATCCCAAAGCCATCGATCATCGACTTGCTGCGGAACAGGTCGAGTACATCGCGCACGGCTGCTGCCGGCCAGTTGCCGTCTGCCCCGACCGGCGAGGCCGACAGCATGTTTCCGATCCGTCTGTCGGCGATCTCTTCTCGCCCCGCCGTCTTGGCGAGCGAGCGGGCTTCCTTGATCCAGGCCTCCAGAACCTCGCCGTCGATCGTGCCATCGTCACGGGTGCCGGGCAGGCGGTCCCAGCATTCCAGCAATCGATAGGCCTGATGGGCAACGGCGCGTGCCTGTTCGGGGTTCTGCGGTTCGACGTCGATGACCCCGCTCTCTTCACTCGCCTTGAACACCGCGCTGAGCATCTGGATGAATAGCGCAGGCTGTTCCGAGAGTGCTCTCGGTAGTTCCTTTGCCGGTCGGCCCGAATACTCCAGGACCGGTAAGTAGGCCCATTCGAGGGCGACCAAGGTGTCCTTATCCACATCGCTGCGACCGTCCAGAACCTGGAGTATTTCGCCCACGTAGTACTGGAACATAGTCAGTTCGTTTCCATCGCCGTCGCTCTCGAAGGGTTGCCGCGCCGCTTCCCGCAGCACTTCGATGAGCAAATCGGATGGCAGATGGACCTTGCTGCTGCGTTCCGCCAGCGGCAGGGCATGGCGGGCACGGCCGACGGAGATCAGTTTGCGTATGGCGAAGGCAACGTCCTCGCCGTCCTCGCTCATCCAGAACACCGGCGCTCCGCGCCAGTAGCTGTCTTCGAGTTGCGCCCCTGCTTTTGCGACCTGGTCCCAAGTCCAGCGTTGAACCGGGAGTGCCCGCAGGATCGTCAGCAGCGCGGTGTCGCCCCACGCCTGCTCTCGTGCCCTAGCGATCAAGGCTGCCGCCCAGGGCTCCTTTCGATCGCGAAACACGGAGACGATCAGTCCGTGGGCCAAGTCCCGCTCATGGCCGTTGTCGCTACGAACTGCCAGCTCCAAAAGCGCATCGAGGTCGGCCCCCGAGACTTCGCTTTCGTAGAGCGCCTTGCCGATGTGGCCGGCACTGCCGACCAGGCGCGCGAGCGCCAGAATAGATGCCATGCCGCCTTCGGAGAGCAGCGCACGCGCCGCCTGCCGCCGGGCGGCGTCGATATCGCGCTCCGTCGCCTCCCAGCCCGCCATCGATAGTCTAGGCAGAGCGACTTGTGGCTCAAAGAGCCAGGCCGTGCGCTCCAGGGGATCCGGTGGGGCAAAGCGGTCGTAGATGACTTCAAGCCGATCAAGGACCTCACTGGGCAAGGACCATTCGGCGTCCGGAAACCCTCGGTGGTGGTGCAGCACGCGCCGCAGGCTCGTCCAGAGCACCGCGCGATCGGCTTTGTCCGCGATCTTCGGTTCCGCCGCCTCCAGCGTGGCGAGTCCGGCTTCCTGATTCGGCACCAACGCGGCAAATTGATCGAGCAGGTCCGACCAGCGTGAGGCGCTCACACCCACATCCTGAAGCAGCCGTTCGGTGATCGCAGCGGCACCGTGCCTAATCAGCTCCCAGGTCACGATTTCGGGCTGATCGACCGTGAAGTCGCGCCATCGCGGCATGGGTGACGGCGTGGATGTGTCGTGGCCCTTAGGGAGGATGCCTAGCATCAGTTTCCATGCGGCTTCGCTCTCGCGTTTTCGGATCAGGTCAAGGGCACGAAGCCGTTGGTCGAGCGTGGCATAGGTCTGGGGGCTCCAGAGCAGGTGTATCTCGCGGAGACTATTTGCCGGCCGGTTCGCGTACCGCCCTGGTGGGTTGTCGATGGCGTCGAGGCGAGCCAGGAGATGAGTCACGCGTGGCAACAGATCGGGCGACCAGGCCAGGGACTCCAGCGCCCAAAGCAGATCGGAGAGATGTTCCGCCCCAAATACGCCGGCGCCGTCCGTTCCGAACAGGGCTCGGATGGGCGGGTCGTTCTGATCGAGACTGTCCTCGACCGCGCCCAGGAAGGCGTTGGGCGAGGCCTCGGCCAGTAGCCGGAAGTCCCCCGACAGGGACCACCAGCGTTGCGGGTCGGCATGGCGCAACAGCCTTTCCACGATGGCGTCGGAACGCCGCGCCGCGTCGGGAACGGTACGGGCCTCGTTACCCCACAGGGCAAGCAGGATCAGCACTTGGCCGATGCCGTGACGCAGCATCCCGGAGTAGTCCCGCCGCACGCCTCGCACCGCCGCCATCCAGCGCTCGTCGGAGTCCATCTCGAAGCGCGGATCCGCGGAGCCGAGCACGGCGTGGGCCGCGGCCTCGAAACGCGTAATTTCGGCGCTCGTCAGGTACGGCGCGAGACGTAGCCACGCGTCCGCCGGCGACGCGACACGCCAGGTCGATCCGATTCTCCGTAGCGGGCTGTCGAAGTGGCCGACGTATGGGGCCAGGGCAGCGATGACGGTTTCATAGGATTGGTCGGCGATTTCGGCGAGCCGGGCCTGATCGGCCTCCAGGTTCTCGTCCCATCCGCCCGCCAGCGTCGCCGCCAGCAGGGCATGGGGCGGAGTCTCTTGCGCCCAGTTCGGGAGACGTCCCGGCGCGCTTGGAATGAGACGGCGAAGCACTGCCAGGTTGCGGGCACAGTCGCGCGCGAGCGCCTGAGCCCGAGGCTCGGCGATGCCGGCCGCGGTCAGGGCGCTGGCGATTCCTTCACGCGACGGGCGCGCGAGGGCGCGGATTTCGCCCTGCGTGACTGGTCGCTCGTCATAGGCTTGCAGTACAAAGTGGCCGCGCTTGGCAAGCGCCTGGGCCAGGCCGGGCTCGGGCTCGGTCAGCAGCAGGACCAGGGGCGCCGGCGCATTCGCCAGCGCCCGGGCGCCAGCGGCAGTGGTCGCCACGAGGCAACGGGCCCGATAGGCCGCCGCAACGTCTTCCGGGAACATACTGAGGGTGGCGTGAAAAAAGGCCACCACCTCGTCGGCCGTGGTCGCTTGCAGGGAGAGGACGGAGGGCGCACCACGCAGCCAGCGTTGAACTTCTGTCGCGTCCTCGTCCCGGTCACTCAGGACCAAATCTTCCGTCAAGGGCCATTGGGTCGCTAGGGACCACTCTTCCCAGACCTCTGCGAGCTCCAGGGCTCCGTCCGGTCGCTTGCCAAGACGAACCGCCAGCCAAAGCCCGACCGCCGGCGTTTGTTCGAGCCAGTGGACGAGATCGTCGGCGTCGTAGGCGCATACCTCACGCCGGATGCCTTCGTCCTGCCGGGCTTTGGCCCATGCGTCTTTCTGGGGCCAATGGCGAAGCGTGACGAACACAAAGCCGGCGTTGGCGGGATCGAGTGGCTTGGGATCGGCGGTCCGTTTTCGGTAGTCCTTCGTCGCCTTCCCCAAGATATCGTTCCTCTGACTGCTGAGCTCCCAACCCGCGTCGCCCTGGGGCACATAGGTGCTACCGGCCTCGACTGCGGTGAGACCATCCCAACTCGGATACCGCACGCCCTCATCGGCAGGGAAGCAGAGCTTTGCGGCCGAACCATGGGTGGCGCGGATCAGATGGGCAATCAGGGTCGGCAGGCTGAAGGCACTATCGAATCGTTCCGTCCAGTTCAAGAGATCTGCCCCATGGACCCATCGGATCGGCATTCCCGGACGCTCGCTGGGCGCGATAGGAGGAACGGTCGGTCCAATCACTGCCCCTGTGGGCAGAAAGCGGATGCTGGCGCCCTCCAGTGCGCCACGTATTGCTTGCGCGTTGTTGGCGACCGGCGTTCGCTGACCTCTTTCAAAATCGGCCAGGGTCGAGGTTGCCACGCCAGCCGCCTTGGCAAGGTCCCGTTGTGACCACGCCAAGAGGGCGCGTGCGGCCCGGACATGTTTGGGCGTGAGATCGAAAGCGGGATTGGCTTGAGTCATGATCATATGAAATATATGACGTCAGTATATGCTATACAACTGTTCCCTTATGTTGACATGTTTTGTTTTTTGCCGACAATAGATAACATCATGACCGAACGTCATATGAGTCATCGCGAGCGCGCGCTTCGCCTCATCCAAGACAGGGGAATTGCGCGCACGCGCGACTTCAAGGCAGCGGGCATCCCCCTGGTCTATCTCAAGCGCCTGACCGACGCCGGAGATCTGGTCCGCCTCGGGCGCGGGCTCTACCAAGACCCGGAACGTGTCGGGGAGGATATCGCCCATGACCTGGCGGAGGCCGCCCGCCTCGTCCCGAACGGCGTTGTCAGCCTGGTCAGTGCGCTTCGGCACCACGAGCTCACTACCCAGTTGCCGCTCGCTGTGTGGATGACCATTCCTCACAAGGCCAGGACGCCAAACGTACAGAATCCACGAATCGAAATCGTTCGGGCGACAGGCGAAGTCCTGACGGCGGGTGTCGAGCACATCCGCGTAGAAGGAGTCGATGTGCCGATCTACAACGTCGCGAAG
Source organism: uncultured Ectothiorhodospiraceae bacterium (assembly GCA_964416345.1). Taxonomy (GTDB): domain Bacteria; phylum Pseudomonadota; class Gammaproteobacteria; order CAYQDX01; family CAYQDX01; genus CAYQDX01. Next base: position 2,890 of record CAYQDX010000107.1, on the reverse strand, counting down.
ACGGTCGCCGATTGCTTCAAACATCGCCGCCATGTCGGCGAGGATGTCGCCATAGAGGCGCTCCGGGATGCCTTGCGACAAAGGAAAACCACCGCGAGCGGACTGATGAAATACGCCGCCATTGATCGGGTCTCCGCACGGATCGAGCCCTACATCAAGGCGATGCAATGAAAGGCAAGAGTCTGAAGGATCTCGCGGCATCCGTCAGGGTACGGCTGCTCAAGCATGCCAAGCAGCATGGCGACGACTATCAGCGTGTCCTGACGCGCTATGCCATCGAGCGCCTACTCTTTCGGCTCAGTCAAACGGAAGCCTCCGAGCGCTATGTGCTCAAGGGTGCCATGTTGTTCGTGACCTGGCCCGAGCACGTCTTTCGGCCCACCGCCGACCTGGATCTGCTCGGCCATGGCGACCCTGACCCTGTCGCCATCACCGAGCTCTTCACCCACATCTGCCAAGTAGAGGCCCCCAACGACGGAATCGTCTTCGATCCGGCCACCTTGAACGTCGAGCCGGTGCGCGAAGCCGACAAGTACCAGGGCGTTCAGCTAAGCGTGAAGGGAGAACTGGCCAGGGCGGTCATTCGAGTACAGGTGGACATCGGCTTCGGCGACAATGTCTACCCGCCGCCGACGCGCCGTAGCTTTCCGAGTCTTCTACCTGATCTACGTGTAGCGCACATTCTGATGTACCCGCCAGAAACCGTGGTCGCGGAGAAGTTCGAGGCGATGATTCGCTATGGTGAGGCGAACGGGAGGATCAAGGATTTTCACGACATCTGGATCACGATCCGCACGCTTCCGTTCGACCTGCCCACCTTGGTCGAAGCCGTGGGCGGAACGTTCCGGCACCGCGAGACCGCTATCCCAGGCGAGATGCCGGTGGGCCTTTCCGAGACATTCGCGAGGATCGCCGAGGAGCGCGGCCTTTGGAGCGGCTTCCTGCGCCGAAATCCCCCGACCCTTCAACCACCGCCTTTCGCCGACCTGCAACAAGAACTGAGACGCTTCTTCGGTCCCGTCATTGCCAGCCTCGCGCTGCCAGAAGGCGCCAAGGGTCGATGGGATCCGGATAGCGGAGCTTGGCGCTAACGGTGAGTTGAATTCTCTTCACAGGTCTTCTGGTAGCTATGGCTGAACTTCAGCCGCATGAGCAGCCAGGCAAGAATGCCTGTGGAGGGACGAGCACGGAAATTCGCCGCTACGAAACGCCAATGCTCAGGAACTCTTGCTTTGTCTGGACGTCCACCGGCCGTTGAGGCCGAAGACCAGCCGATCAGCTTTGGTCAGCCCGCCGTCGCATCTTCGGCCTAAACAGCCAGTCACTTCAGTCGCAAAATCCGTATGGCGTGACGTGTTGCCTTTCATGCTCTTACCGCCAGCCAGACTCCCACCGCGATCAGCAGGCTTCCAGCCACGCGGTTCATCCTGAAAAGCGCAGTTGGCTGTTAGCAATTAGCCTTTAGCTATTGATTAAATTGCCAAAATGGCGACCCTGGCCGCTCACGCCGCGGGTGAGACCTGCGGCGGGCTCCGAGCGAGCTAACGTCCGAATTCGGCTAAGCTAATCGCTAACAGCTAATGGCTAAATGCTCTTCTAGGTCCATGAGCCTGACCGCGACGCTGGCGAAGGTCATGGCCTATGCCGACAGCATCCACTCGACGGCCCGCTCGGCGTGCAGCCGGGTGGTGTCGAACAGCGGCACCGAGGAGTCCTCCGTGCCTACCAGCAGGGCGATCTCGGTGCAGCCGAGGATGATGGCCTGGGCGCCGCGCGCGGCCAGGTCCGCCATGATGCGGCGGTACTCGGCGCGGGAGGCGGGCTCGGTGCGGCCCAGGCAGAGCTCGCCGTAGATCACCCGATGCACGATCTCGCGGTCGGCTTCGTCAGGGATCACCACCCGCAGGCCATGTCGGTCCCGCAGCCGGTCCTTGTAGAACCCCTGTTCCATGGTGAAGCGGGTGCCGAGCAGGCCCACGCTGCCGAATCCCGCCTGTTTGGCGGCCTCGGCACAGGGGTCGGCGATGTGCAGCAGCGGCATGCCGACGGCGGCTTCGACCTGGGGGGCCACCTTGTGCATGGTGTTGGTGCAGATCAGCAGTGCCTGGGCGCCGGCCCGCTCCAGGGCGCGGGCGGCATCGATCAGAAAATCGCCGGCCGCCTGCCAATCATCGGCGTGTTGCAGGCGGTTGATCTCGTGCATGTCGACGCTGTAGAGCAGCAACTCGGCGGAATGCAGGCCGCCCAGGCGCGCCTTCACGCCTTCGTTGATGAGGCGGTAGTAGGTGGCGGTGGATTCCCAGCTCATGCCGCCGATGAGGCCGATGCGTTTCATTTCATTGACTCCCGTGTTCACTTCAGGCGCAGCCGCAGCCCGCGTCGCCCCCGCAGGCGCTACCCTCCGTGGGGTGGCCGTCGCGCTTCCACCAGTCCAGACCGCCGATCAGTTCCTTGACGACGATCAGGTTTTCGCCACTGTTCAGCGCCATTTGCAAATCCCAGGAATCGATTTCGTACGAGAGCTTGTCGGCATAGTGCTTTTCCTGTTCATCCACGACGGCTCCCTCTTTTCGGATGCGGCGGTGGCGATAACTTACCCCATCCCGGCCGGCGGCGGCTTGTACAGTTCGCGCCGGCCGGGGCCATAGAACTTAGAGAAGAAGTTTATTCAGGGCTTTCGCAACAGCAGAACCAAGCCGGCCAATGTCGTCAACAGTACCGCCCAAAGTACGAGAGCGATACGCGTGGCTTTCACGGCATGATCCTTCTCCCACCAGGTCGCCGGGCGAATGCCCTGCGCCAGAAATGTCGTCACGCCGGCCAGGTTCACGCAGACCAGGTTCATCAGGAACAGCGACAACGCTCCGGTGGCCAACGCCATATGCCCACT
>CAYQDX010000106.1:0-11396 GCA_964416345.1 uncultured Ectothiorhodospiraceae bacterium | reverse complement strand
GCTGCAGCACCTGGATGGTGCGACGTATCTCATCATCACGGCCAATGACCGGATCGAGCTTTCCCTGCTCGGCGCGCTCCGTAAGATCTATGGTGTACTTCTCCAGGGCCTGGCGCTGCTCCTCGGCGCCCGCATCGTCCACCTTCTGCCCGCCCCGCAGATTGTCCACCGCCGCCTCGATGCTGCCCTTCGCGGCCCCGGCCTCCCGCAGCAGGCGCCCCAGCTCGCCACGGTCCTCCAGCGCCGCGAGCACGAACAGCTCGCTGGAGATGTACTGGTCCTTGCGCTGCTGGGCCAGCTTGTCGGTGACGTTAAGCAGCCGGCCGAGGTCGTTGGAGATGTGCACCTCGCCACCGCTGCCCTGGACGCTTGGCAACCGATCCAGGGACTTTCCGATCTGGGAGCGCAGTGCGTTGACGTTGACGTCGGCTCGAGTCAGCAGATGGCGGACCGTCCCGCCCTCCTGATCCAACAGGGCCACCATGAGGTGCACGGGCTCGATGAACTGGTGATCGCGGCCGAGCGCCAGACTCTGGGCGTCGGCCAGCGCCAGCTGAAACTTGGTGGTCAGTTTGTCCATCCGCATGCAAGTCACTCCCGAAGCGTCGTCTGCCTATGCATATGCGGCCTAGCACGGCAAAATCAACCTGGCCCGCGCTCCGTCGCCTCCAGCAGCGGCTGCAGGCGACCCAGGCAGTCGGAGCTGGAGAGCTCCGTACAGTCAAGGGGCGGGAAGCTGCGCAGCCTCACCCGACTGCGACGAAACACCGCCAAGAGGGTCTGGCCTTCACCACGCACCCCGTCGAGGCGCATGGGCACGATAGGCGCGCCGGTGAGCTGTGCCAGCTTGGCCACACCCGGCTTCAGCCGTCGTGGTAGCTCCCGGTCCAGGTGGATGCGGCCATGGGGAAACAGGGCCACCACCTCACCGTCCGCCATTAGACGCAGCGCCTCTCGCAGGGCACGTGCTGGGCGCCGATCCCGATCGACGGGAATGCACCCCACGGCGCGGAAAAGCCATTGCAGGCCGAAACGCTCGTATTCCTCCCGGGCCATCAGAAAACGCAGGGGCCGCCCACAGGCGGCAATCATCACCAGAGCATCAAGACCCGAGACGTGGTTGCACGCGACCACCGCTGCGCCCATGGCCGGCAGCTGAGGGGGATCGCAATCAAGACGATGATAGTAACGGCAAAATAACCGGTTGAGACCATCCAGACGGTTGAGTGCCGGATGCCCCCAGTCGGCGCCGTTGGCGGCGTCCAAGACTCGCAGCACGACCCGCAGTCCGGCCAGCAGCAGGGCGGCCGCCACCAGCCCCAGGCCGAGCATCCAGTCGCCGTCCATTGGGGGCCTATTGCTCGGGGACTTGCTGGTAGACCTTGCGGCGAAACAGGTCGTTGCGCCGACTTACCAGACGGTCGATGAACAGCAGGCCGTCCAGGTGGTCGATCTCGTGCTGCACGGCACGGGCCTCGTAGCCGTCCATTTCGTAGCGCTGCCTCAAGCCTCGGGCGTCCGCTGCCTCGAGGGTGATGCGCTCGGCCCGCACCACGTTGCCGGTGTAGTCGGGCACCGAGAGGCACCCTTCACGACCGACTGCCAGGCCCTCCCAGTGGATGATCTCGGGATTGATGAGCACCAGGTGGCCATGGTGTCGAGACACCTTGCGGGCCCCGGACACGTCGACGATCACAATGCGTTGGAAGCACCCCACCTGGGGCGCGGCGATGCCCACGGTACCCGGTCCAGCGCGTCGGGTCTGCTCCAGATCGCACAAGGTGCCGTCCAGGGCCTCGTCGAAGACTTCCACGGGGCGAGAGAGCCGCTTCAGCCGCTCGTCCGGGTAGGTGAGTATCTCCAGCACCGCCATGTCGTCAGCCGATGAGGGTGTCGATGGCGGAAAGCTTGGCCTCGATCCCCTGCGCCTGTGCCACGATCCGCAGGGCGGACTCCAGGGCTTCCGCTCCCTCCCGTGCGACGCCCTCTATCTGCATGATGTAGATAGGCTTCTGATCGGTGCCGGCGACATCGGATTCGAGATCGAGGATGTTGAGTCCGGCCTCCGCCAGGGCACCAGTGACCGTCGCGACAATCCCCGGACGATCGGCACCGCAGACGGTGACGCGCACGTCCGGGAGCACGTGCTGGTGCAGATCGCCCTCGATCGCGTCCACATGACAGTGCAGCCCCATGGATTCGGCCACGGGCGCCACCAATTGGGTGAGCGACCGCAGATCGCCATCGGGGCGCACCATGAGCATGATGGTGAAGTTGCCGCCGAGACGCATCATGGAGGCCTCGCCCAGATGGCAGCCGCCCTCGTACAGGGCGGCCGTAACTCCGGCGACGATCCCCGGACGGTCCTGTCCCACCAGGGTCAACATATACCACTTGTGCATCGCATCATCTCCAGGGCGGCCGTCACGGTCGCAGCCAGATGAGGCTCGCCATGCGCCCGGTCCGGCCATCACGCCTATAAGAATAGAATCGTCCGGGGTCGCCCCAGGTGCACCGGCCGCCCCCCCACACGGCGCCGATACCGCGGCGAGCCAGCCTGAGGCGGGCAAGCGCCCAGAGATCCGCCAACCAGCGGCCCGCCGGGGAAGGACTAAACGCCGAGGCCGCACCCGGGTCCGCATCCACGAAGGCCGCATGCACCTCCGGCCCCACCTCGAAGGCCGCCGGCCCAATGGCCGGGCCGAGCCATGCCATCAGCTTCCCCGGAGAGCAGTCCATGGCGTCGACCGTAGCCTCCAGCACTCCGGCGGCCAGCCCTCGCCATCCCGCGTGTACCGCCGCCACCCGTGTGCCGTCGCGGTCGCACAGCAGGACCGGCAGACAGTCCGCGGTTAGCACCGTACAGACCCGGCCCGGCGTCGTCGCGATGCTCGCGTCCGCGACGCGGTCTACGCGGGTCGACTCCAACCGCACCACGGAATCTCCATGCACCTGCCGTAGCCACATCGGCTGCGCGGGCAGTCCCAGGATGCTGACCAGCAGCTGACGGTTGCACATGACCGTCCCCGGATCGTCTCCGACGTGGTCTGCCAGGTTCATGCCCTCATAGGGTCCCCGGCTCAGCCCGCCCACACGGGTGGTCGACCACGCCTCTACGACCGGCGGCGCCGGCCAGGCCGGTCGCAGCCAGCCGTGGGGGACGGCCCACCCCGACGGCCGAGTCACCCGGCGGGTCCATGCGTATCCGCGTCGGCGGCCAGGGCGGCGAGCAGGGCGGCGATATCTGCCGGTAAGGGCGCCTCCCACACCAGGGTCTCGCGTGTGTATGGATGGGTGAGGCCCAGTCGAGCGGCATGCAGCGCCTGGCGCCTGAAGCCGGCGAGGGCATCGATCAGAGTGGTCGTCGGCTGCGGGGGCCGCCGGGGGCGGCCACCGTAGACAGGATCGCCCACCAAGGGGTGGCGGATGTGCGCCATGTGCACCCGTATCTGGTGGGTGCGCCCGGTCTCCAAGCGCAGGCGCAGCAACGTATGAGCCCGAAACCGTTGCTCCACCCTGTAGTGGGTCACGGCCGTTCTTCCGCCCACACCCACGGCCATGCGCTTGCGATCCACGGAGTGGCGCCCCAGGGGCGCATCGACGGAACCACCCGCCGGCAGCACGCCGTGCACCACCGCCCGGTACTCCCTTAGGAATCGCCGAGCCGCCAGTTGCTTCGCCAGGAATGCATGCGCTTGTAGATTGCGCGCCACCACCAGCAGCCCGGTCGTATCCTTGTCCAGCCTGTGCACGACGCCGGCGCGCGGCACGCCGGCAAGCTCCGGTGCATGATACAGCAAGGCATTGACCAGAGTGCCGTCGGGATTGCCCGCGGCCGGATGGACGACCAAACCGGCAGGCTTGTCGACGACCAGCAGCCAATCGTCCTCGAAGACCACGCGCAGAGGCATGGCCTCTGGCCGCCAGACCCCGTCGGTCTCGGATTCCGGGCACACTACCACTAGCTCTCCGCCCCGTAGCTTGTCGCGCGGGCGCAGACTGCGGGCGTCGACCCGTACCAGCCCCGAGCGGATCCAGTGCTGGAGCCGGGCCCGTGAGAACTCCGGCAGCAGCTCGGCCAGCGCCTGATCGAGTCGACTGCCTGCTAGGGTAACGGGCACCCGGACCCGCACCGAAGCACCGTCCCGACTGAGGTGGGGATTCACTGCTTGGGAACCCTATGGGGTATACTGCGAGCCCTGGGCTCGCCTGAGCGATTCGAAGGGATAACGTAGCACAATGCGCAAGTTTTGGCCCCTATGCCTGGTGCTCGCCCTGGTGGTGACAGGCTGCTCACTGCTGCCGGAGCAGATTGACGAGACCAAGGACTGGTCGGCCGAAAGGCTCTACAGCGAGGCCAAGGATTCACTGAACGGCGGGGACTACCAGCAGGCGATCCACTACTACGAGCTGCTGGAGGCGCGCTATCCCTTCGGGCGCTACGCGCAGCAGGCTCAGCTCGAGAGCGCCTACGCCTACTACCGTTACGACGAGCCCAGCTCGGCCATCACCGCTGCCGACCGCTTCATCAAGCTGCACCCCAGACACCCGAACGTCGACTATGCCTACTACTTGAAGGGCCTGGCCAATTTCAACAGCGGCCATGGCCTGATCGAGCGCTACCTCCCGCTGGATCAGACCCAGCGGGATCCCGGGGCGGCCCGTCAGTCTTTCTATGACTTCGCCGAGCTAGTGAAGCGCTTCCCCGATAGCAAGTACGCCGAGGACGCCCGCCAGCGCATGCTGTTCCTGCGCAACAACCTCGCCGCCTACGAGGTGAACGTCGCTGACTACTACATGCGGCGCAAGGCCTACCTCGCGGCCGCCAAGCGGGGGGGCTACGTCGTGGAAAATTTCCAGCGCACTCCAGCCGTGCCCAAGGCCCTGCGCATCATGGTCGAAGCTTACCACCAACTGGGAATGAACGACCTGGCGCGGGACGCCTATCGGGTGCTCAAGCTCAACTATCCTCAGGACCCTGAGCTGACAGAGCTGGGAAAGCTGGTCCTGTAGCGGGCGCATAGTCCGGCTGCGGCATCCGCCGAGACCGACAGCAACGGCAAGCAACGGCAAGACTGTCACGGGAGAAATGATCATGTGGGACTTTTTCGAGACAGTTCGCCATCGTCATTCGGTGCGTCGCTACCAGCCCGACATGCCGGTGGAGCCGGAGAAGCTCCACGGCATTCTCGAGATGGCCTGCGCGGCGCCATCGGCCGGTGACCGCCAGTCCTATCACATATTCGTGGTCACCGACACCACACTGCGTCAAGCCCTGTGTCGTGCCGCCGATGGGCAGACCTTCGTGGCCGAGGCGCCCGCGTGCTTGGTGTTTTGCGCCGACCCGGCGCGGGCCGCCGCGAGCTTCGGCGAGCGGGGTGAGCGACTTTTCGCGCTGCAGGATGCCACCATCGCCGCCGCCTACGCTCAGCTGGCCATCGTCGCCGCCGGGATGGCCTCCGCGTGGGTAGGGAGCTTTGATGAAGACGAAGTCGCCCAGGTGTTGGAGATTCCGCCGGACCTGGTGCCGGTTGCCATGATCACGCTGGGCTACCCTGCGGAGCTGCCGGAGGCCACCACGAGACGTCGTCTCAGTGAGATGGTCGATCACCGCGGCCCCCGCTAGAACGCCACGGCAGGCGGCGCCCGCCACCTCTGTTGAAAAATCTCGCCCGGTGTTGTGCCAAGCCCGTCAGATGGCGTGCTCATCCTGCTCGCCGGTGCGGATGCGCACTACCTGCTCCACTTCGGTCACGAAGATCTTGCCATCACCGATCTTGCCGGTGCGCGACGCCTGCAGGATGGCGTCGATGCATCGGTCCACCTGTCCACCCACGACCATCAGCTCCAGCTTGACCTTGGGCAGGAAGTCGACCACGTACTCGGCGCCCCGATAGAGCTCGGTGTGGCCCTTCTGTCGCCCGAAGCCTTTGACCTCGGTGACGGTCATGCCCGTGATCCCGATATCGGACAAAGCCTCGCGCACGTCGTCGAGCTTGAATGGCTTGATGATGGCCTCGACCTTCTTCATCGTCATAGTTCTCCTCTTGGCCGCTCGGCTGGGCGCCCCATGAGTCTCTGGGTCATCTATTATACCCGGATGTAATCGGATACCGCCGGTCGCGCCCGAAGGCTCGCCGGGAGATGCGCACCCCCGGCGGGGCCTGACGGCGCTTGTATTCGTTGCGATCCACCAAGCCGATCACGTGCCGCACCGCTGGCTCCTCGAACCCGGCCGCCACGATGTCCTCCATACACAAGTCGTGCTCGACATATAGCTCGAGAATGGGATCCAGCACCTCATACGGAGGGAGGCTGTCGACGTCCCGCTGGTCGGCGGCGAGCTCGGCGGATGGCGCACGTGAGAGCACTCGCTCCGGGATGACCGGCGATATGCCATTGCGGTGGCGCGCCAGGCGGTAGACGAGTGTCTTGGGAACGTCCTTCAGGGGCGCAAATCCTCCGGCCATGTCGCCATACAACGTTGCGTAGCCGACCGCCATCTCACTCTTGTTGCCAGTGGTCAGGACCATCTTGCGGAGCTTGTTGGAAATGGCCATCAGGATGACTCCCCGGCAACGGGCCTGGATGTTCTGCTCCGTCACGTCCTCCGCCGTGCCGGCAAGCTCCTGCCGCAAACTGTGGAGGAATGCGCGGAACGCCGGCTCGATGGAGATCTCCCGGTAGGTGACGCCTAGTGCCCTGGCCTCGGTCCTGGCATCCTCCAGACTCATTGCGGCGGTGTACCGAGAAGGCATCATGACCGCCTCAACCTGCTGCGCGCCAAGGGCATCCACCGCTATGGCCAGGGTGAGCGCAGAGTCTATGCCTCCCGACAAGCCGATGACAGCACCGGCGAAGCGGTTCTTACCGATATAGTCCTTCACACCCTGGACCAAGGCGCCATAGAGGATCCCGTCCTCACTCTCCATTGAGGAGAGGTGGCCGCGACCGGCCACCACCGCACCGTCGACCACGTTGAAGTCCAACGTGTAGAGGTCCTCGGTGAAGCTCTCGGCGCGCAGATAGACTTCGCCGTCTGCCCCCATCACCAGGGACCCGCCGTCGAACACCAGCTCGTCCTGTCCTCCTACGAGATTCACGTAGACCACCGGAATGCGGCCCTCCCAAACGCGGTCGCGCAGCGTTGCCTCGCGCTCCAGCCACTTGCCGACGTGAAAGGGAGAGGCGTTGAGGTTCAACATCAGCCGCGCGCCGGCGGCGACCGCCTGCTGCATGGGGCCTGCCACCCAGATATCTTCGCAAATGCTGAGCCCGACGGGTATGCCCTTGAGATCCACTATAACGGGGGCGGAGCCGGGCACGAAATAGCGCTTTTCGTCGAAGACACCGTAGTTCGGCAGATGCTGCTTCTCGTAGGTCGCTACGACCTGGCCGTCGCGCAGCAGGGAGGCCGAATTGAAAGCGCCCGCCTCGGTGCGCCACGGGTAGCCCAGCACCACGTCGATACCGTGCGTCTGCCCCCGAATCCTGCCCAGGGCCTCTGCGATGCGGCGATACAAGCCCGGCCGCAGCAGCAGATCCTCGGGTGGATACCCTGTGAGCGCGAGCTCCGGAAACACGATGACGTCGGCGCCCAGCTCCTCTTTGGCACGCGCGGCCCAATGCACGACCTTGGTCGCGTTGCCGGACATGTCGCCTACGCAGAGATTCACCTGCGCAAGTGCAACTCGTAGGGTTGACTGCATGACCCCAATGCTTCCCGTGGCTTCTGAGCAAGCACACCTGGACGGAGTACTAAAGGCGCATAGCCTATCATGTGGCCGACTGCGACCACAGCCGCTCCCAGTGCTGCTCAGTGCATGAAAAGCGCAGGACCCCTGCGTTACCATTGCGGAATGGTCGCCGTTGCGCAATCGAGGAATGCCGCCAACGTGCTGTGGGGCACGGGAGATGCCGACAGCTGGAAGTCACTCGGCCTGTTTGCCCTGTATCGGCTCATGCTCGCCGGCCTGTTCATGGTCCTGTACCTCTCTCGCACCGGCCCCAGACTGCTGGGTCAGCACTCGGCGCAGCTGTTCCAAGTCTCTTGCTTGACGTACCTGGGCTTGGCGCTGCTCGGCCTGGTGCTGGCCCTCCTGCGGCGCCCCGGCTTCCAAGTGCAGGTGTATCTCCAGGGGGCGACCGACATCGTGGCCATCACGTTGATGATGCATGCCAGCGGCGGCATCATCAGTGGCTTGGGGATGCTGATCGTGACCACGCTGGCCATCGCCGGGCTGGTCGCGGCAGGCCAGACGGCGCTGGTGCTGGCGGCCATGGCCACCCTCGCCATCCTGAGCGAGCAGGTCTACGCCCATCTCCAGGCGAGCTTCTACACCACGGCCTACACGCAGGCCGGCATACTCGGCCTCACCTTCTTCGCGACCGCCTTCTTGGCAGCGGTGCTTTCCAGGCGCATTCGCGCGAGCGAGGCTGTGGCCAAACAACGTGGCGTCGACCTGGCCAATCTGGCGCGCCTCAACGAATACATCATCCAGCACATGGAGTGCGGGATTGTCGTCGTAGACGGCGACAATCAGATCCGGCTGATGAACCAATCCGCCTGGCACCTGCTCGGCAGCCCGCAGGCCGCCAGCGGCGTCACTTTGGGCGCAGTCTCACGCGAGCTCACGGAGCAGCTCCAGTCCTGGCGCACCGAGAAGGGCTTCGTGCCCCGGCTGTTCAATGCCGCGGGCGCCCGGAACCAGGTCGCTCCTCGCTTCGAGCCACTTGGCGGGGTCGGCGCCGCGGGCACGCTAGTCTCTCTGGAAGACGCCTCTTCGATGACCAAGCGGGCACAACAGCTCAAGCTTGCGGCCTTGGGCAAACTGACTGCGAGCATCGCCCACGAGATGAGAAATCCGCTGGGTGCCGTCAGCCACGCCGCTCAACTGCTCTCCGAAGACGAGGAGCTACCCGCCGGCGATCGGAGATTGACGGAGATTATCCTGCAGCAATGCGGTCGCATGAATGCCGTGGTGCAGAATGTTCTGCAGCTCTCCCGCCGGGATCCGGCTCGGGTTGAGACGATCCGCTTGGAGCCCTGGCTGCAGAGCTTCGTCGAAGAATTCGAGCGCATCGAGCGAGTGCCACAGGGAGATCTCCACTGCGCGGCATCGAGTCCAGAGCTGACCGCAACGGTGGATCCGAGCCAGCTCCGCCAGGTGCTTGCCAATCTCTGTCAGAACGGCTTGCGCCACAGCGCCGATACCACCGGTAGGCCCAAGGTGGAGATCGTGGGCGGCGGTAGCAGGGACGGGCGCGCGGTTACGATAGATGTCATCGACCACGGGCTGGGTGTGGATCCCGCCATCGTGCAGGACATTTTCGATCCATTTTTCACTACCGAGCCCAGAGGCACTGGCCTTGGACTCTACATCGCCAGGGAGCTATGCATAGGCAACGGCGGCTCGCTGGAGTACATCCCCGTTAGGACGGGTGGGAGCTGTTTTCGTATCACTCTGGCCAGCGCACATTCGCAGGTGGCGTAGCATGACCCGGCAATCCGCACTGATCGTTGATGACGAGCCAGACATCCGCGAGCTGGTGACGCTCACTTTGGAGCGCATGAGCATCGATACTTTCAGCGCAGCCGATCTCTCGGAGGCGCGGCGGGTGCTGGCGGAGCGAGTCATTAATGTATGCCTGACGGATATGCGTCTGCCGGACGGCGACGGAGTGGACTTCGTCAGGTATATCCAGCAGCACTACCCGGAGACGCCGATCGCGGTGATAACGGCCTACGGTAGCATGGAATCCGCCGTCGCGGCGCTGAAGGCCGGGGCCTTCGATTTCGTTTCCAAGCCGGTGGACTTGGGGGTGCTCAGGCGACTGGTGCAAAGCGCCTTGCAGCTCTCGACGGACCTCGGGCAACGCCGCCCGTCCCCAGGACTGGCGCTGGTGGGTCACTCACCCGCCATGGAGAATCTTCGGGCGACCATCGCCAAGCTCGCCCGCAGTCAAGCACCGGTTTACGTCAGTGGTGAGTCTGGCACGGGCAAGGAGCTCGTGGCCAGGATGATCCATGAGCAGGGCCCACGCGGGGAAAAGCCCTTCGTTGCTGTCAATTGCGGGGCCATTCCGGGGGAGCTCATGGAAAGTGAGTTCTTCGGCCATAAGAGGGGCTCCTTCACGGGTGCCATGGCGGACAAGCTTGGGCTGTTTCAAGCAGCCAACGGCGGAACATTGTTCCTGGATGAGGTCGCCGAGCTGCCACTGCATATGCAGGTGAAGCTCTTGAGGGCCATCCAAGAGAAGGCCGTACGCCCAGTGGGCTCACAGTCTGAGGCCTCGGTCGACGTGCGCATACTCAGCGCCACCCACAAGGACCTTGCCGAGCTGGTGCACGCAGGCTCCTTCCGCCAGGATCTGTATTACCGCATCAATGTAATAGAGGTGCACACGCCGAGCCTGCGAGAGCGTCCGGACGACATTCCGCTGCTTGCCAAGCACATCCTGGATCGCCTTGCACGACATGTAGAAGCCCATCCAGTAGTACTATCCGATGATTCCATGGGTGCGCTGAGCGGCTACGGGTTCCCGGGCAATGTTCGCGAATTGGAGAATATCCTCGAGCGGGCCATGACCCTGTGCGCCGGAAGCGAGATCCAACCGTCGGACCTGCGCCTTCCAGCCAGCGAGCATGCGCGCCAGGCGGTGCCGGGCCACATGTCGCTGGAAACCTACCTCGACAACCTCGAAAAGCAGGCGCTGCTGAACGCCCTGGAGAAGACGCGGTTCAACAAGACCGCGGCTGCGCGGGTGCTCGGCATCTCGTTTCGCCAGCTGCGCTATCGGCTGAAGAAGCTGGGCCTGGACTGAAGCGAGCTGGCCGAATACCCATATTGCGAATATCGCCTTGATCTGGTGTGCATCTTGCTTCGGCCGAGTCGAAGAGGCCGCTGTGGCCTATCGCACAGAACGTGGAAAGAGGGCGTGCCATGGGACCCGGACAACGAGGCTTTACGCTTATAGAATTGATGATCGTCGTCGCAATCATCGGAATCCTAGCCGCGCTGGCAATACCTGCCTACGAGGACTACATCGCGCGCAGCCAGGTCACGGAATCTCTCGAGCTGTTGGCCGGCGGCAAGACTCCCATGGCGGAATTCTATGCCGCTCACGGCCGTTGGCCTAATGCGGCCGGGAGTGTGATGTCGAATACGCGGGGACGTTACACGGCCAACGTCTTGATAGCGCTTGGCGCCGCGAGCACGGTCGACAACATCACGCTGAGGGCTACGCTGGCATCCGGCGACGTCAGCGCCGTGGTGCTTGGAAAGAGTGTGCTGCTGTTGACCCGCGATGGGGGTAGGACCTGGAAATGCTCCGGGGAGACTCTCACCAGCGAGTATCTTCCGGCGGCGTGCCGGTGAGACCGCTGACCGGAAGTG
>CAYQDX010000105.1:0-11446 GCA_964416345.1 uncultured Ectothiorhodospiraceae bacterium | reverse complement strand
CCCAGGCAGTCGGTGCATCCAGCGGTGGCGACGTGCCGACGACCCGGATCTGCTGCAACTCAAGCCGGCGCTCCTCTGCAGCGGCCAGATACCCGTCCCACAGCGCGGTGCGCGCCCGAGCCCTGCTGCGTTTGCCTGGGCGCTGCGCCGCGCTGGCCGCCTGCACCACGAGAACATCCACCGGCAGTCCTGCAAGCTCCTCGGCGAGCGGCAGCGGCCGTCCCTCGCGTACGAGAGTCAACACGACTTCGATACCCGCCACTTGAACCAGGCTAGGCAGCAGCTCCGCGCCGGCGATGCCCCGCACGACGCCGGGTCCGTCCAGCAGTAGCACGCCCGGTGGCACCTGTCGGGCCAGACGAGCCACGGCGGAGACCAGCGGCAGGCGAAAGCGCCCCGCGTCCAAGGTGCACAGGGCCTCCATGCCCGCCAGGGCCCAGCCTTCGTCATTCCAGCGGCCCAGACACACGGCGCCCGGGACACCGAACAGCGGCGAGCCCGGATCGGCGCCGATGCACCAGCAGGTGCGTCCGCCCCGCCCCAGCACCTCGGCCAGAGCCTGGACCAGGGTGGACTTGCCCACCCCGGGCTGGCCCATGAGCAGCACCCGGCGGTCGGTCTGAAGCACCGCGTCGATGACCGCGGAGGCCTCGGCGGGCAGCGGCGAAGTGTCGATCGTGCGGGCGTCTACAATCACATCACCATGATGTGCCGGACGACATGATTTGCAAGCGGCGCCCCGGGGCGTCCCTCCCCTTGACACATCTTCGTAGGTCGGGTTAGCGCAGCGTAACCCGACATCGAATCTTGGTCGGTACGCATTAGCGCAGGGGGTGGCTCCATTAGCGCGAACATCACCTGGCTCCATTAGACCGGTCAGCATCTGGCTCCATTAAGGCGGTCACGCAGTGGCTCCATATGGGCGGTCAGTGACACGCCTCCCCCATCGCGAAGCTCGTAGGCATGTTGGAGCGTTCCCAGGTGGTCATCCTCGGGGAGCAGCACCACAGGCCTGAGTCTACGGCTCTCGCCGGGGCTGTGGCGGCGGCGTTCACTGGAGAGGGGCGGTGTCTGGTGGTGGGGCTGGAGGTGGCGTTCACGGAGCAGGGGCCGGTGGATGCCGTGCTGGATGGCACCACGACGGTGTCGGCGGTGTGGCTGGAGGCGTCTCGATTCGAGGCGCTGGCGGCAGGGGTAGAGGGGACGTGGAGGGTGGCGATGGAGAAGCCGGAGTCTACCGGCGAGGTGGTGGACGGAATCGTGCGCTGGGAGTACCGGTAGCCCACGGCCGGGCAGCCTCTTGGCTTCCGACTCCGTCTCTGCTACTTTTTCTCCACAGACCAATGAGCAACGGAGGGCCAGCCGATGACACCTACCCACTTTCGACGCCCGTGGCCCATCAGTGGCCTTTGCCGGGCAACAGCGCACCGCCGTCGACTCCCCCGGACGCTCCCTACAAAGGATCGATGCCGCCCGCCAGCCGACCGGTCGAGCGATATCCGGTGGATTGTCGCCTCAATTCCCATAGGCGGCCGTCCTCGTTTCAAGCTAGAACTTCCAGGGATCATGGCAATGACTACGAGATACGCTTCTGCATTCACACGGGTCACAGTTAGCCTGCGACGTCTGGCGCTGGTACTAGTCCTGGCGGGTACGGCCGCGACTGCATCGGCAAGTCCGCCGGATGCACGCGGCAACGACACCTATCTGGCTCTCGGTGACAGTGTCGTCTTTGGCTACATCACGGACGACGGGTACGCCTACGGGAACGCAGACAACTTCCTTGGGTACCCTGACTACGTCGGTGGTGACCTACGCTTCAGGGTCACGAATGCCTCCTGCCCTGGCGAAACCACCAGTGGCTTCATAAACTCGGATGATCCAGACGGTAATGGCTGCCACAACTTTTATCGCTTGAATTTCCCGCTGCACGTGCCTTACTCGTCGTCGCAGCTCGACTATGCGATGAACTACCTGAAGAGATACAGACAAACGCGGCTGGTCACCATTGGACTCGGCGCGAATGACGCTTTTCTGCTGCAGGAGTCCTGCAGCGACGACCCTGGGTGTATCCTGAACGGCCTGGGCACCATCCTGTCCACCATCTATTTCAACTTGACTGAGATCCTTACTGACCTGCGCTCCACCGGTTATCGCGGCGTTATCGTGGTGGTCAACTACTACTCGGTGGACTACTCTGATTGGGAGGACCCGACAGGCGTAACGGCCGTGACGGCATTGATCAACCAATCCCTGAGCGAAGCAGCAGTGGCCAATGGTGCAGAGGTCGCGGATGCGTTCACGGCGTTCCAGGAGGCGGCATCGGGCGCGGCCGGCAAGACCTGCGAGGTCGGGCTGCTGAATGCAAATCCGGCTCACCCGGAGCCCTGCGACATTCACCCGAGCCTTTCCGGACAGCAGCTTCTTGCCAAGACGGTAGTGGCGGCATACAAGCAAGCTCAGCACCGGAATCATGGGCACCGGTAAGGACGCCGGCGCGCCGTTGATTGCATGACCTTGGCATGAAGAAAATAAACCCGATCCGCCCCAAGCCGGCTTGAGACAGGCGGGCGGCTCCTCGCAGGGGCCGCCCTCAATGCGGTACGGCGCGAAAGCCTGCTCGGCGTTCCGAAGGGGTCACGCTTTAGGCGGCCCCAGATGCAGCCCCTCTAGGAGGACAAAGACGACCTCAAGGAGATTACCCGGAGTCAACGGCGCGCGCACCGTGCCGACCTCCACACTGTCTTTTCCCGCTCGGTTCTAGCAGACAAGGCGGAGCGGGATGAGGCGATACGCCGCGCTTATGGAAAATGCGGTTACACCATGGCAGCCATCGCCCAG
Source organism: uncultured Ectothiorhodospiraceae bacterium (assembly GCA_964416345.1). Classification (GTDB taxonomy): domain Bacteria; phylum Pseudomonadota; class Gammaproteobacteria; order CAYQDX01; family CAYQDX01; genus CAYQDX01. The sequence continues at coordinate 8,605 of CAYQDX010000105.1, read as the reverse complement.
CAGGTGCGCATCCGGGGGCTGCGGGGGTTCGCCCGCAGTGGGCTGATCGACCCTGATTCACGTCCGCGAAATGCTCGCCTGGGACAACAGGTGTCGTTACCAACGCTAAAACGCTGACCACCGCCGGTTCGATCTCGGTGTTTTTCACCAAGGGAAGTAGGGAGGCGATGGCGCAGTCTGGGAAGCGGTGGGGGTGTTTTTCTTCAGTGAGCCCACCGGTGTGTGGGCAGTCATGGACTGAGCGTCCATACTGGGGTAGCTCCCCCAAGAAGAGGAGTGGCCCGCCACGGTGGCCGCCGTGCGGGCCGGTGGCCGGTGCAGCTTCGCTATCGGATCCGGCTCACCAGCACGCAATACGTTCGTCGACACGCCTGGCGGGAGGCAAGGTTGGAGCGCTGTCCGCTGCATCCGGGCGGCGGTTGCGCGTTTGCCCGCCACGGTACCTATGAACGGGTCTCCCCGCCCGGGACGCGGATCGCCCGCTGGTTTTGCCGGGAGGGCCATTGCACCTTCAGCCTGCTGCCCGACTGTTTCGCCGCCCGGCTCTCGGGCACCCTGGAAGAGGTCGAGGTGGCGGTCACGGTGGCCGAGCAGGCCGCGAGCCGGGAGGCGGCCGCCTACGGGCTGCGCCCGGAGATTGAGCTGCCGGGGGCGCTGCGCTGGCTGCGTCGCCGGCTCCAGGGGGTCTACGCCGCCCTGCATCTGCTCACGGGACTGATGCCCGATCGGTTCCTCAGCTGCGCGCCGAGGCTGGCGGGGTTTCGTCCTTGCCTCGGGATCGAGGCGGTCTTGCTCGCGTTGGGGGAGGTGGCCGCGGTGCGCCTGGCGAGGCTGCCTGCGCCGCTCGTATTCTCTCCCCGGCCCGCGCGGGGCGGTGAACCACCCGGGCCATTCCAACACCGAGCGGGGCCGGACCCGCCGCCGCGGGGGGCGTAGTGTCCCGGATCACACCCGCTCCGAGGAGACCCCGCCACCTGAGTGAGCCCGATACCGATCTTCCCCATCAGGTGGCGCTGTTTCGCTACGGCCTGATCGCCGAGCTCGTGCGCCTGCCGCCGGGCACCCCTGGGCTGTACCGACGCCTGGAGGCCATCGCCGCCCAGGACTATGTGATTCCCGGCTCCTCACGCACCCGCGTGGCGGCCGAGACGCTGCGCGACTGGCTCAAGCGCTACCGCGATGGGGGCTTCGAGTCCCGTAGGATGGGCAAAGCGTAGCGTGCCCATCATTCATTGCTTGATCCGGCCTCATTCCTGCTCACCCCATTCGCGCTCCACGCCCCCCAAAGATGCCGGCATCTCCTCTCCCCACCCAGGCGAATACCAGCCCGCCGCCACCGCACGCCCGAATGAGCTGTAAGGCCAATCTCCCGGCCGTGTCACATAACCGTGCTTCACCGGATTGAAGTGCACGTAGTCCACGTGTCTTTGCCAGTCGGACGCATCCCGTATCGCATGCTCCCAGTATCGGCGCTGCCAGATGCCTTTCTCCCGTCGTCTGGACAGGGAGACACATACCCTGCCCGGCTCGACGCCGATGCTAAAGAAGTGCTTGACCTTGCGCCAGCGCAGCGGGTAATCGGCATCCCCCTCCGGCAGCCGCCAAACGGTGTGCAGATGGTCCGGCAGGACCGCTACCGCGTCGATTTCGAACGGATGCTTCACCCTGACCCGGCGAAACCCTTCCCGCAAGCGCGCCACGTTGTCGGCATCCGCGAACAGGGGTCGACGGTCTTGGGCAACTACGGTAAAAAAGTAGCACCCGCCTGCGACGAATGCACGCCGGTAGTCGGTCATTCCATCTCCCCCGGTAGGATGGGCAAAGCGTAGCGTGCCCATCGACCCTGACTTCTCGATTCCCGGCGCTCAGCTCCGCTCTTCACGATGAACGATGCGCACGCTGCACTTTGCCCATCCTACCGAGGGTATCCGTCGGTAGTTGTTCCACCAGGTCCTGTCACCCACACGGATAGCCATCCCTCGGAACGCAGACGCTCCATCGCCCAGGCGATCTGGCCGGGCGAGATCTGGCGCTTCCTCGGCGCCCATCCATAGGTGGCGCGCTCGACATCAGCCTTCGATACCGCCTGCTCCTGAGTGACAACCCAATGCACCGCCGCCAGCAACTCCCAACCGAATGGGGTCTCGAATCCTTCCACCTGGCCCACCACGCGGTTGAAACGCTCATGGGTCGTCGCGTGGGATTCGAGAAAGGCCTCCGCACCGCCCACCGCGCCCGCAACCAAGGCCAGCTGCTTGTTCCGTGCATCTCCGCCGTCGGCGTAACCAGAGATCAGGTGGCCTTCGATGTCGCGGAGCACGTGGCGCAGGTTCTCCGCGTAGGGGCCGTACGGGCCTTTCACGGAGCGCAGCCTGCAGGAAGTACAGCAGCTTGTGCACCTCCGGCAGCGTGATGACGAAGGATCCATCAGCGCGACCAAGTACCGGCTCATCAAGCCCACGAGACCCGCAGCGCCGGGTGTCATTGCCGGTTTCATGATGGCTACGAAATCCCGATGGCATCAGGCCGCTTCGGCCAGCACCTGCGCAAACTCGTCCGGCTGAGACCAGCGCGTGACCGCGGATAGCGGCTCCACGAGTCTGAAGTCTTCCGGCGTCCAGACATCGGCCGTGTCGTCGAATAAGCTGACGAAGCGCAATGCCTCCGGGCCGGCGGCGAGGTGGCTCAAGTCATACCAGGCGGCCAGCACATGCTCCGCCACGGATCGGGCGGCCGATCGGCTGCCGGTGCTCAATACATAGACGAGCGAGCTTTGCGCCGGGACGCGCACGTGGAAATCGACCGTCCACCCCCGCCCAGAGCGCCCGAGGAGTTTGGCGCCGTGCTCGAAGCTGAACTGCCGCTCCATCAGGAAGTCGGCCACTTCGTCGGTGACGGATTCCACCGCCCGGGTGCGGAAGGTGAACCAGAGGTCGGACACCCGCAGGCAGGCCTGCGCCACCCGCAGTGTGACCTCAGCCAGGGAATCCCCCGGACGGCAACGAGCCAGCAACATGCCCTTGTAGAGCTCCACCCCGTGGGTCAGGCAGGCATCTGCGATTAAGGCGTTCTGTTTGGGCGAGCGACGTGGAGAAACCGTCTGGGTACGCAGCCAGCGTAGGGTCTCGCCCAAATCAGAGACGGAGGCCACATCGCCGTTCGCCTTCACGAACAGGTCGATGTTGTCCCCATCCGGGTACAGGTACGGCGTGCGGATGCATTGAAACTCGCCGTGCGGGGCGCAGGAAAAGAGCTCTCCCAGGCCGCGCTGCAGGTCGGCGCACATATTCGTCACGCTCATAGGAATAACTCCCCCGTCTGTGGAGGTGGAGGGAGCATCCGACCGCGATGGTCGATCCCGGCCTCCGCGCAGAACTGCAGCCAGACATCCACCGGCTGCGCCGGCGAAGCCGCTATGTCGACGGGTACATAGGCTTCCTTGTCTCGGAGCTGTTCCGTCCAACGGTGCTTATGGCACTCCCCCACCTGCTGGCACTGAGGGTTGTGGTGATCCTTGCCCATGTCCAACCCATAGACCCGGCCTTCTGTCTTCAGGATCAACATGTAAGACAGGGCGGGGATGAGCGGGTTCAAGCTACCCCGAACGAACAGTGGCCAGCCGCTGCCGGAGAGCACCTCGGCGCGAAAGTCCAGACACGGCGAATGATCCTCGTCCATCTGCCAGGCGATGTCTCCCACGATGCACTTGGTTGCGTCGTTCAGCATTGCTTCAAACTCGGTTTGGGTCAGCGCCATCCTGTGTCCCTCCTTTGATAGATTGTTTGCCAGAAACGCTCATCTTTCTTCGAACTGTCTTCAAGCAGGGTTTCCTGTCGAATTACCCCCTTTGCGATCGTCACCGGCAGCATATCCGCATTCGGATGATCCCGCTCTCTAACCTCGACGAATACGGCGCGACTCGGCAGGACTTTCCAGTGCTGAGGTACGTCGCCAAGCCAGGACACGCCTGAGTTTTTCATCGCGGGATAGGGTCTGAGGTCAGCGATCATGCCTTATAGCCCTTTACGCGTTTGAACCACTGCTCCACCAACGCGATTTCCGCCTCAAGTAATGCGACGTCAGGAGCGACATAGTTGACCAGCGCGCTCTTGTCATGTCGCTTCGCCCACTGTGACACGCGCCCATAGCTCGCTTCAAACTCGGCGCGGTCCATTTCTGAAAAGCGCGTCAGCACCTTAACCATCATCGGGCGAACCTCGAGCCCGCCCTCCGCTAGAATAGGCCCAACGATCTCCTGACTGAAGATCCGCTCCCAGGTCTCAGACAGACTGCCCGCCCAGATGGCCACGGCATTCTCGTGTGCCCTTAGATCCCAGTTCGCGCACTCCTTCTTGATTCGCGCGATCTCCCTACGAAGTTCATCCAAGCGCGATGCAACATCTTTAGCCTTCCACGGATGGGTGGCGATGCAGATCCCGGGCTTTCGCTCGTTAGCACGGCTTCTTGCCACCCACCGCTCGCAGACTTCGACGCCCTTTCCATTGGCTTCTCGCTTCAGGTCCGCCACAAACGCCACGTCATGGGTAAACACAATCACCTGTCGAGTCTCGGATAGGGCCGCGAGACGCGACGCCACGAGCGCGCGGCGGACGTGGTCGAGAGAAGTAACAGGATCGTCGAGAATGAGAGCCGACTTCGACGGATCGAGTTGAGCCTCAGTGAAGAACGCGGCCAGACCGAGCGCAGTCCGCTCACCTTCGCTGAACACTCGCGGCAGCGTGATCTGCTGGCGAGCGCCCACTAGCTTGGGTTGATGGAGAAGCGCGCCCTTATCCGCGCGGGTCCGCGAGATAGTCACGCGCTCTAGCCGAAGCCGGTCCGTCTCCCGCGTGAACGCGTCGCGGACCACCTCCGTGATGCTCTCCTCGGAGAGTTCAACGACTTTCTTCGTAATGCCAGTGGTCGCGGCTGCACTCTTGACCGCTTCCAGAGCGTCACGCTGCTTGAGCCGAGCGATCTCCTTCACAATGGCGGGCCGTGACTTCTTGACTTGGTCAAGCAATTCAAACTTGGAACGCCTCGCCTTGAGGTCGGCAAGCTGCTCTTTAATTCCTTCCGGATTCGCTAGATGGTCTGCAGCAGCCTTCGCCGCCCTGCTGGCGTCGGAAATGTGGTCGATGATGGCGTCCCGCTCAATACCGATTTGCGGGATGTCCGCCGCGCTGGAAAGGGCGTCCCTCACCTTGCCGAGCAGCTTCTCGTGCGTCGAGAGGCATCCGCGAATCTGGTTGTCCAGGTCTCGATGGGTGCTCTCGAGATCCCTGAGGTTGCTGGTCACCAGTTCCGGCGAAACCGCGAGATGGTGGAGACCACTGACCTGACTGTCGTATGCGCGTTTGGCTTCCTGTAGTCGGGACTGAGTGTCGTTTCGGACGAATGCATCGAAACGCGTGAGGCGGTCTCGCCCCTGCGCTTCCAGGGGCTGGTGACAGAGTACGCAGCGACACTCCTCGCCCAAGAACGGGAATTCGTGGCCGGGGTAGGCATGGTCCAACGAGTAACGTCGGGCTGCTTCCCATAGCGCCTTCCAAGGTGAGCTTCCGACGCCGGGGAGAGGTTCTGACTCGAAGGAGCGAGCGAGCAGGCTGGCCGCCTCCTCCAGGGTCTTGAGCGCATTCCGGCGGTTTTGAAGCTCTGCCAGGGCGGGGCTCCCAAGAGCAGCGTGTAGGCTCTCCAGATGCGTGCGGAGCGCATCGAGTTTCTCGCTTTGACGCTGAAGTTGCTGGCGTTCCTTGCTCGTGTCGGCGCTTCGCAGGGTGGCTTCCTGGTTGGCCAGCTCCTTGATCGTCTCCGTCGCCGAATCGAACTCAGCGATGAGCGCATCAAGCGCCTCAACAGACGAGGCTACAGAAAGCGTGGAAACGAAATGCCCTGCCGTGGAATCTCGCGCGAGCTCGGGAACTACTGGCACGGAGTTGACGGCGGCGGCATTGGCTGCAAGCTTGGCGTCGACTCGAGCACGCACCGCTACGCAAGCACTGATGAGCCCGTCCATGACAAAGAGCGCGGAGGGCCGAAATGGAAAGTCTGACTCGTTGGCGATATAGGCATTGCCGCAGGCCGCGTCATAGAAGAGCACGCGCTGCAGCTCAGGGTAGGAGTTTTGGGGCCAGAGGAAAGCCTCTCGGCGGTCGCCTATCTCCAGGGTCAGTAGAGCGCTCGGCTTAGCGAGAGCCGTATCCCGGAACACATCCGTCAGCACTTCCTCCTGATGGCGTGCCCGCGCGATGCGCTTCAGGATTCGCGCATAGCCGGACTTGCCGCTTCCGTTGTCACCGTATACGATGGTCAAGCCGTTCGGTGCTAGCGTCAGTGGATCCGGCGATTCCAGCGCGTTCACGTGTTCTGGATTCGCTATCGATATAAGACGCACTGGTAGATCTTCGGCAGTGGTTTGCGGGAGGTGTTCGAGGCCGAACTCCGCATCTGAGGGCTCGCTTGCCGAGATGATGCTGTGGACCAACTTGTCGTAGTCGTCATCAGAGAGCACATCTCCAGACGCAACGCGGCGCATGACCGCTCGCTGCCAGGCGGGCCGCTCCTTGCTCCAAGCGACGATGAGTTCCTCTAGTGCCATGCGTCCTGCCTTCGTGGTGGATTCATCTGGTTACCACCCCTGTCAAGGCCCGACAATCTCGCTTACCGACCCGTCGGTCTCCTTCTCCAGCGCCATGATCTCGGCACGGATCTCCTCCAGGGTCCGCAACGGCTGTGGCTTGTAGAAATAGCGGGCAAAGCTGATCTCGTAGCCGGTCTTGACGCTATCGGGCAGGTACCAGGCATCGGGTGCGTCGGGCAAGACCTCGCGTCGCAGGAAGGCCTCGATGCCGCCGTCCTCCAGCAGCGGCACCTGCTCGGTGTCGCGCAAATCAGGGTCGGGCTCGTATTCGACGACGGTGCCGTAGGGCATGTCGTAGGATGGGCAAAGCGCAGCGTGCCCATCACGGGTGACGCTTGATGGGCACGGCCGATTGGCCTTTGCCCATCCTACGGTTCTTGGACCCTCACCCTCGGCCCCTCTCCCGCCTGAGGGCGAGGGGACTAGGAACGGGCCGCGCGGGGAGGTGTTCGGATACACCTCCCAATGCTCCGGCACCTTCCCGAGCGACGCCACGCCACAGTCCTTGTGAGACAGATAGGGCTCGAGCTCGGCCATCACGAGACCAACACCAAACCGGGCACGGCCGCGAAGTGGGCATCGCGGGTATAGACCGGCAGCCCATGGCGCTGGGCTAGGGCCGCGATCCAGAGATCGTTGGAGGGGATCGGGGTTCCGGCGCGCCTCAGGGCCTGCAGCACGGAGGCGTAGAACTCCGCGGTGTCCTCGTCGATGGCGAGCACGCGAACCCTGGGTGAGTCGAGGAAACGGGCAAGGTCCAGTCGATTCTGCTTCTCCTGGTTGCCCCCAGGAATCCAGCCAGCAATTCGCCGAGACTGACTACGGAGAAGCCGATCTCGTCGAGCTACTGCAAGTGGTCCAGCACGCCGGGATCGCCCCGCATGGCGAGCGAGTAAATGTTGGTGTCGATCAGCGCACGTCTCATTTCCAGAGCTCGGGGTCGACCTTGCGCTGCTCACTCACCATCTCCCGAACGCTCTGGTACTCTTCCTCACTCCAACGGCCGAAGATATCGTCCAAGTCGTGGTGCCGACGAGTGTGGTGCGCGGCTTTGGTCAGCCCAAAGCGCTCCCGCAGCACCTCGAGCACGAGCTGATTGACGCTCCTGGTCTCCCTGTCCGCGGCTGCCTTGAGGGCTTGGTCCAACGCCTCGTCTATACCCCGAATCGTGATGTGTTTCATGGGCTAGCCTCTTGCCATCAGTATGCGCCATCACGTTGATAGAATAGCATGATGGCGCCCAGGGGCCAGGCCAGGAGTCCTTCCGTCACGGCGTAGGATGGGCAAAGCGCAGCGTGCCCAGCATTGGTGGCGGGTGCTGGGCACGGCCTCACGGCCTTTGCCCATCCTACGGTTCTTGGACCCTCACCCTCGGCCCTTCTCGCGCTTGCGGGCGAGGGGCGCAGGAACGGGCCGCGGAGGGAACCATTCGGATGGACCTCCCAATGCCCCGACACCTCCCCTAGCCACGGCACGCCGGAGTCATTGTATGCAGAATAGGGATTGAGGCCGTCAGTCATGAGTTGTCTTTCGGGGACTCTTCGCTGATCAGCCGAATGTAGGGTTCGTAGCGGAAACGGCGATTACGTGCGTAGCCGGTCGCTTCCTGCAGGATGCCCAGACCGACGAGGCGGCCGACCAGGTTGTTGGCGGCGGCGAATGTGGTGCCGATCAATGCCTCGACATCGCTGACTGAGACGATGGGGCGATGGAATAGGGCTTCTAGGACCTTATGACCGTTCCCCGCGGCACGGCCAAGATGTGCCGTGATGTTGGAACGGTGCCCCTCCCGCAGTGCGAGTATGCGGCGTGCGGTCTCGGTGGCCTCGGCACTCACATCCGAGACCCCGCGCAGGAAGAACGCGAGCCAGCCTTCCCAGTCACCATGATCGCGCACGGCCTGCAGGTGGTCGTAGTAATCTTGCCGGTGGCGCTTGAAGAGGTGGGACAGATAGAGCACCGGCT
>CAYQDX010000104.1:8617-11573 GCA_964416345.1 uncultured Ectothiorhodospiraceae bacterium | reverse complement strand
CGCTGGATTCCCCCCGGGCGCATCTGCGCGAATACCGCTACAGCGCAAACGCCTCCCAGTTGCGTGAGACGTGACATTGAAGCATGCTACTGCACAACATCTGAAAGTTCGCGGTCCTACGTACATTAGCGCATCAGCATGGCAAAGGAACCCTGAGTGTGGGCGCGGCAGCCGAGCACATTAGGGAATTAGTGTATTCGCACACTCTAGCGTCTACATATACGCTGCGATATGAGCGTTTTCCAAGGTACTATTCGGCGCCCGCGAGCGGCCGGTGAAAATGACACATTTGGAAATAAAATCAGCGGCTTGAAGGTGAACAAGGGCTCCATTCGCGGTATCATCAAGGTTCTTTAAGCGCATGATTAACCAACCAAAAGAGCCCCCATGCGATGTCTAGCTTACGCACCTTGGCACGCGATTTCCAAGCCCTGTTTCCAGCCACCGAGAAGGGCCAGGAGCGGCTGCGCTGGCTGCTGCTCACCCTTTGCAGGCTGCAGGCCATCATCCTGCCCATCACCGCCTCGCGCACCTCCAACCTGCTTGCGCCATTGAGACCTTGTCTGGTGTCTCCAACGCCAAATCGTCCCAAGATTGCGCCGGATATGAGGTGGGATTCAAGGCGCGGCGAGGGGCGCATATCCCGGACTATGCAACGCTTACCGTATCGCTTTGTAGCGACTCTGAAACAGATGTCCGACACGACCGTGCCTACGATTCCCCCGAAGCCACAGTGCCGGCGCCGGCCTTCGAATTCGACCGGACCGTGAGCTGGGTAAGCCCCGCAATGAAGCCTGTCCGCAACGGGGACGGCATCGTGCGGTGCGATCCCCACACGCTGCTCAACCAGCTACCCTGGATCTGCGCGGTATTGCACGTCGCCAATGGTTCGGAGACGCTTTAGGATGAAGCTTTTTCTCTCCCACAGCAGCGAGGATAAGGGCCTTGCCCGGCGCTTGGCCTTGGACCTGCGCTCCGCGAGCTTCGATGTCTGGCTGGATCACTGGGAGATTGGCGTTGGCGCAGAGATCGCACAGCATGTCGAGCGCGGTGTGGACGAAGCCGACTTCGTCGTCGTGTTGCTGACTCGAGCCAGTGTAGCCTCCGACTGGGTCGACCGGGAGTGGCGCCGTAAGCTCGAGCACGAGGTCCACACCAAGCGCATCGCGTTGGTGCCGGTGCGCGCGAAATCCTGCGAGATTCCCGACTTTCTCGCCCAGCGCAGCTATGCCGACATCTCCGGCGGCAGCTATGCACACGGTTTCAAGCACTTGCTGGACATCCTGCACCACTACGCGGGAACCATCACGAACGCCGACGTCGAGCCCACGGTGGTCGAGGACGAGTCGGTACCGAACCTGATCCCTATCGTGGCGCCGGTCGAGCTGGAAGTGGGCAGGGACCTCATTGCGCTGTTCCAGCGCGACAGCGAAGGCGCCAATCGCTTTCTCGACGAGCTGGCGCCGAGATTGCGGGGCGCGTTGCGGGTCGAGTGCGGCTTTCCGTTCCCGGGAATCCGCATCCGCGGTAACGACACCGACATGCCGCCGCGCGCGGCGCTGATCCTGATCGAAGAGGTTCCCGAAGTCCTCTTCGAGGTGGGTCTAGACGAGGTCTTGGTCGAGGCCACAGCGCAGCGGCTCGCCGCGCTCGGGATTGCCGCGCAAGAGCACACGGATCCTGCCACCGATCGCGAGTTGGCGCGCATTGCCGCCTGCGATCGCAAGGTTGCCCGGGACGCGGGTCTCGCCACCCATGATGCCGCCGAGTATCTGGCCCTCGCGCTGCAGTCGGTGATGCGGCGGATGGCACCGCTGTTCCTCGATATGGATGTGACGGGTCGACTGGTCGACGCGCTCGAGCCAAGGGCGCCGGAGCTGGTCCGCGCGACGCTGCCGAAGGTCCTTTCCCTGTTCGAGCTCACGGATGTCCTGCGACACGTCCTGGCCGAGGGAATCGGCGTCGAGGACTTGGAGCGCATCTTTGGTGCGCTCGCCCAGTGCGGACCGGGGCCGCACGATCCGGTGCAGTTGACCGAACAGGTGCGACACGCGCTCTGTGGGCAGATCACCGCGCGCTTCACCCGCGGCTCCGATTCGCTCTCGGTCCTGCGTCTGGACCCTCGGATCGAAGCCTTGATGAGCCAGGCGATCCAGCGGTCACCGGCGGGCAGCTACCTGGCACTGAAGCCGAAGCTGACGCAGGATATCCTCGCTGCGGTTCGCACCCGCATGGGCTCCCTGGGGGTGCACGCGCGAGGCGTGCCGATCCTCGTCGACAACCCCGATGTCAGGCGCTATGTCCGTAAGCTGGTGGAATTGGAGCTCCCGTCGCTGCATGTGCTCTCGCGGCAGGACCTATTGCCGGAAACCGGGCTACGGGTCATCGCCCAGATCGAGCTCGGCGACGACCCGCCACCGCCGAAGCGCGAGGACGGAGAACCAGCGCCATGAGCGCCCCGAGCGCAACTGAACGCACAGGGGTGCTGCTATCGTTCAGCAGCGCTTACCAGGACCTTGCACAGCGGCTCGCCGACGACCTGAAGGCCGCCAACATCGCAGTGCGTCTAGACCAGTGGCTCGGAGGCGGTGGTGCGCCCGCATTCCCCTCCGTGGCCGGCCGTCTTGATGACATTGCCTTCGTCGTCCCGCTCCTGACGCCCTCGGAGGCGGCGCCGACCTGGGTCGGCGCGGAGTGGACGCGAACCATCTACGAGCAGGCCGGTGCCCGCGGCATCGAGGTGCTGCCTGTGCGTGGCGATGGGGATCTGGAGGCGGTACCTGAGCTCCTGCGCGAGCGCAGCTTCGCCGATCTCGGTGGCCAATACGACGGCCATGAGCTGCGGCGCCTGGTTGAGACGATCCGCCAGCGTTCCGGAGATCTCAGCATCCAGCTTCCCGCGGACGAGCGCGATGCGACCGCTGAGCGGCCGGCCCTGACGCTGGGGATTGCCGGG
>CAYQDX010000104.1:0-8607 GCA_964416345.1 uncultured Ectothiorhodospiraceae bacterium | reverse complement strand
AGGTCGGTGTGGCTTTGGCGCCCTTGCTGGCGGATGGCAGGGCCGTGGATCGCTTTGCCAACCAGATGGTCCCGATGATGCGCGATGGCCTGTTCTTCGAGCTCGGCGTGCGCTTTCCACCGCCCCGCCTGCGGGTCGCAGCGGACCTGCCGCCGTCCGCGGCGCGGGTGCTGCTCGGCGATGTGCCGGAGATGGAGCAGGCCGTTCACCCACACTCGGTGATGGTCAGCGACAGCGCCGAGAGCCTAGCCGCGCAGGGGTTCCGCGCCGAGGCGGCCGTCAATCCGGCCAATGGCAACCCGACTGCCTGGGTCCCGGCGGATCAGGCCGTTGCGGCCGAAGAAAGAGGCCTGGCGACATGGGATGCGCATGGGTACCTGATTCTGCTGCTGTCTTCTGTGCTCCGGCGCAAGGCGGGGGCGCTGCTCGGCGTCCATGAAACCGAAGCGATGCTGAAGCAGATCGAGCCCATCTTCCCGCGGCTGGTCGCCGAGACGGTTTCAAAACGCATATATCCCTTCGTGCTCACGGACGTCCTGCGGCGGCTCCTTGTCGAGTACGTCAGCATCCGTAACCTACGCCGGATCCTGATGACGCTCGTGCAATGGGGAGGCTGGGAGGAAGATCCGCTGTACCTGGCCGAGTACGCGCGCGCAGCGCTGCAGCTTGAGATCACGCATCGGCTGAGCCGTGGCACCAAGCAGCTCGTCGTCTTCCTCCTGCACCCCGCCCTCGAGCAGAAGCTTCAAAGTGCCATCCGGCACACGCAGACCGGTTCCTATCTCGATCTCGATGCCGACGGCATTCGCGCCCTCGTAGCGGCCATCGGCAAGCCGCTGGAGAGGCTGCCAGCTGGGGTGCAGATGCCGCAGATACTGACCACCTTGGAGATTCGCGCGGCCGTGCGACGCCTCATCGCCCCGACCATGCCCTGGCTGCATGTGATCTCCTACCAGGAGCTGGAGCCGACGACGAGCATCCAGCCGCTTGCACGCATCGCGTTGGACGGGCTCACGCTGCGTAAAGCCAGCGTTCGGGGTGTGCTCATTTAGGCTGGTGTACTTCCTGCAGGTGCGCACAGTACCAGATCTTGCATTCCAACATTTCCGGGGAGGCAGGGGCTTGAGGATGATAGGATCCTGGGAGACAGCTGCATGGCGGCAAGTGTCCGGAACTGCCCCGCGCGACCACGCCCGTCGCGCTATTCCTCGTGACCGCAGGATTTATGAAAGCTGAGACTCTGCGAAAGCAATAGTGAGGACGCCGCATAACCATAGCGTCGACGGCGCGCGACTTCGTGGCGCCGGTTCTCGCTGACCCTCGACCGGTCACGCGAAACGTTATCACTTCGCTTCTGAGATCTGCACGACCATGGCTGTTGTATTGGGCGTTGACGCCGCGTGGACACGGCACAAGCCAAGCGGCGTGGCATTGGTGAAGGGCGCGGGCGGGAGTTGGTGCTGCTTGGGCGCTGCGCCGACGTATTCGACATTTGTGGACCTAGCCGATGGTCACACCATCGATTGGTCCGAAAGACGTTTTGACGTCGGAACCGCCGACATGGACGTTCTGCTCGCCGCGGCACGAAAGCTCGCCGGAGGCGAGGTGCATGTAGTCGCCATCGACATGCCGATGGCAAACTGTGAGATCAGTGGCCGGCGCGCTGCGGATGCAAAGGTCTCTCGCGAGTTTGGCTCACGCCATTGTGCAGCGCATTCGCCATCAATCGATCGACCGGGCGAGCTCGGCACGGCGATGACTCGCGAGCTCCAGGCTGCTGGATTTCCTCTTCGGATTCTCCCAGACGAGCAGTCGCGGATACCGGCCCTGATTGAGGTTTACCCACACCCGGCTCTGCTATCGCTGCTGGGACGCTCAGAGCGCGTCCCGTACAAGGTCGCGCGGATCCGTCGGTATTGGCCAAACGAGTCAACGGAGGATAGGAAACACAAGCTCAAGGCGGAGCTTCTGGCGATTCACACGGGTCTGACACGGGAATTCGGCGACCTCAACCTCCCTATGTCGGCGTCAGAGAGCCCACGCTCATTGGCAGCGCTCAAGCGGTTTGAAGACACACTCGACGCGCTTGTTTGTGCGTGGGTCGGCGTTCAGTTCATAGTTGGCAAGGCGCAACCGCTCGGCGACGCGACGGCGGCGGTCTGGTGTCCCGACAACGTCATTCAGTCGCGGAGGCGAAACCCCGCAGTTTGGGCTAATGGAGCGTTGCGCGAATAAGGGGGGACAGCACACCTGACGAGCACAGAATCGACTACCGAATCTCGAAAGCAACCCGTGCCGGCGCCCTGCCCGCGGCGCGCGGCGAGCCCCTTAGGGGTCTGACGGCGGCCGGCGCCGCAACGCGGCGAACGCTCCCGGCACGCTCCGGCGTGACTGCTTTGATCCTGTACTCGCCCTCGTAGGGCCAGCTTGTTACGGACTGCGTCTCTTGGCCATGCAACTGTTTGAGCTGGTTGTCTTCCGTGAGGGTCAACAGCTCGAAGGAGATGTCGAAGGTCTCGGCATCGATGGGCAGGGCAAAGTCTTCCGCTGGCATTCTTGGTCCCAGCATCGACCACATCGCCCGGCTAGGATAGGAGTAAGCTCTGCCATTGACCCGGGCGACGAGGCGTGCTCGCACCCCATCCAACCCTTCGATACCCTTGATGCGCAACCAGCGCTGCTTGCCCGCCTTTGCCTCGGCTTGCCTCGATGTGGTCACGAGCACCGCCACTTCCTGGCTCCTCTTGGCGCCTTCGTCCTTGGTCACGCGTAGCCATTCGTGCGGCACGACCCCGTAGTCCATCAGCCGCAACGCGCCCTGGTAGGTGCCGATGCCAGCGAGAAAGCCGATGAGCAGCGTACCGAGGCAGAACACGACAATGTTGCTCTCGATACGATCCTTCAGGCGCTTGGGCGCCGCCGGTGACGCCTTGCCATGGCTCGCAGCAGACTCGGACACCCAAGCCGCGCGCAACTCCCTTCGGCCAGTGAGCAGCCGATTGATCTCCTCCACCTGCCACGGCATGTCGCCTCGGCCGTCCCAGAACCTGGTCCGCAGGTCCGCCAGCACCTTGTCGTCGAGCTCCTGGCCGATGACGCGCTGAAACGCATAGGACTCTCTTATCGACCGAACACTCTCGTAGAGGTCGGCCACCCTCCGACGCCGATTCACGGGTACACCTCTCGCAAAACGATACCTTGCCGTTGCACAAATCCCGGCCGGAAAGTGGCTTTCAGCCTGCAATTCAAGGCATGAATCGAATCTTGTGGCCTGTTTCTGGACTTCACCGCCAGTTAAGACCCAGAAACACGATAAGATAGCGGTTTTGTTGGGAAAAATGGCAGGGAGCGGCCTGTTGTTGAGGTAGGACGTGTTCGCAAACCGCTCAATACCCAACAACAGGACCGCTCCCGATGAAGTCTAGCAGAAGCCAAGTGCGCTAGAATACCCTCTCCGTAGAATACCCTCTCCGTCGGCGCTGCGGTTGGAGGACCGGAAAGCTCAGCTCCTTCTCCGGCTTGGTGATCTTTCAGCCACTCTTCTTGCCCCCGGGCCTGCGCGAGCGCCAGTGCTTCCGGCATCTGAAGGTCAGCCCCATCTTCGGCAATGCCAGCATCGTGCCACTGGTGGTCCATCTCCTGCTCGGCTACCGGGAGCTGCGCCAGCTTAGGCTCTATGCCGATGACCCGCGGGTGGGGCGGGTGCTCGGGCTGTGCCGCCTGCCCGATGTGGCCACCGTCAGTCGGGCCTAAGGTCGTGCTGAGCAATAAGCGCCTGGGCGCGGACAAGGCTGATGGCCCACCACAACGGACGGGGCCGCATCATGGAGCAGGAGCTTCGAGTCGGCGGGCAGGAAGTTGCGTCCCTGATAGATGTCGTGAACATGGCGCAACGCACGTTCCACGTGGCTTTGGCCCGGCTCGCAATGCCCGTGGCCGCGGAGCCTGCGGCCACACCGCGCCGCGCGGAAGAGTCCGGCGCGCCGGAAAAGGGCCAGGGCCGCGGAATGTGAGCCCCTGCGGGCAGAGCGACTCGTCTGCGGGCGTTCGTCGCCATGGTGGGCACGGCGAAGCCCCCAATGCGCACGCCGCCGAACGGGACGTAGCCGCCCTTCCCGCCCAGGGCAGGCGCCCTGGACGCGAGGGTTAAAGCGCGCCGGCCGCGGGCTTACTGCGGCGGCCGGGCCGACTCGTCGGAGGAGTCGTTCGCGACAACGATCACGGTCTGTCGCCGCGCGTAGCCGGGATGACCCCAGGGTCCGTAAGCGCCGTAGGGCCAGCCCCAAGCGTACGGACCGTACCAGTGGTGGCCGTAGTAGTAGTCGTCGTCGTGATCCGAGCCGAAGAACCAGCTGAAGGGGTTGAATATGCTGTCGGCGTGGGCATCCCGGGTCACCGCAACGGCGCTTACGCTCATCGCCGCCGCCAATGCCGCAGCCACAATTGCTTGCTTCGTCATGGTGTTACCTCCTCATTCCTCCTATCCGGAAAGACGCACTTGCGGCAAATATTATAATATGCTAACCGCGTCCCATCAAGACGGCGCAGAGCGACCGGGGAATCGAGGACCTTCCATCGTCTGAGACAAGCTCGAGGTGGCCAGCTGCACGGATCGCTACGGCGATCTCACCCAGTACGTCTACTATGCGGTGCGCAATAGCGTGAGCGAGACCGACCCCTCCGGGCATCTGACCCAATACGCCTACTTCGCCAACGGGGCGCTGGAGCGCGTGATCGACGGGGCGGGCAACATCACCCGCGTGACGGGCACCGTGCTCGGCCACGTCGCCCAGTACGCCTACGACAGCGAGGGGCCGCTCATCGGCATCACCCACCCCAGCGGCCGGGTGGTGGAGACCCCGCGCTCAGCCGGCGGGCGCATCAACGCCGTGACCACCACTGCTGGCGGTGCGCCTCAAACCCTGGCGAGCAACCTCCTCTATGCATGCGCTCTTCGGTCCGCTGCAGAGCTTCACCTACGGCAACAGCCTCACCCGCAGCGTCGGCTACGACGCGGCCGGATCACCGACCGGGTCGCCGGGGGCGGGTGACCGCCTCCGGCGACCTGGTGGGAAGGTCGCAACACAGGCCAGGGGCGAGATTTTCTGGCACCGCCGGGAAACCAGACGGCCAACGGAGTACACCCACTTCGTCCTGGAGTTTTGGCAGTGCGCGGACTACTGGAATCCTTTTCACCTCCGCACGGCGTCGGTCTGCGGGCCAGAGGTCATGGTCGTCGGCCTCCCGGGCAGCGCTCTTTTACTGCTTCATCATTCGCGCAGCATAGCGCCCGAGCCGCGCCGGTCAATCGGCGCGAGGCCGCGGCGTGCCTTGGCATCCGACCGCCCTTCTGCTACGTTCTCCACAGCACAACGAGCTACGGAGGGCCATGCGACGACACCGCCCGGCTCCCGGTCCAACACCGCCCCCCCCCCCGCCGCCAGCCGGTCAAGCGGAACCTGAGCGCGGGAGAGAGAGGAACCGTCGGGTCATGTAATCACGTCTGCGTGACCGCATGAGTTGACGCCCTTCTCCTGCTTCCACGGGCGACCCTCGCGTCGGCCCAACGCGCGCCCCTTGGAGGAGCGATTAGAGAAGCGATGACCATGTCCCGGTACAATCACCTCACTCCAACAGCGGGCGCCTCCGAGGCTCCACCCGGGACGCAGACCCCGGTCCGCGGGATCCTCACCGCCGTGCTCACCGTGCTGCTGCTCTTCGCGGCCCTTCCTAGCCCGGCATCCGCGCTCGACGCGGGCGGTGTCTTGGCCGGCAGCCCCGTCGTGCGCAACGAAAGCTGTGGATTCGCGTGCGCGAGGAATGCCGCCGGCTCGCAGACGATCCCGCTGCTTGCGTATGCAGACGTATTGAGCGCCCCGCTGCGGCTCGCGCAGGCCTGGGCCGGGGACACCCACTTCGGCAACCACCCTCCGATGGCCGAGGCGGGCATTGACCAGACGGTGGGCGTGGGTGACACCGTCCGTCTCGATGGCAGCGGCTCCTCAGATGTCGATGGGGACCCCCTCACCTATACCTGGGATCTGACTCGCGTGCCGCCCGGCAGCACCACCCGGTTATCCGACCCGAGCACGGTGCAGCCCACCTTCGAGGTCGATCAACCCGGAGCGTATGCCGCGGCGCTGGTGGTCCACGATGCTCTGGAGTCCGGTGCACCCGACACCGTCGCCATCACCACCGAAGACAGCCCGCCAGTGGCCGAGGCCGGCCCCGATCAGACCGCGCGCGTGGCCGAGACCGTCACCCTGGACGGCGGCAACTCCGCGGATGTGGACGGCGACCCGCTCACCTACCGCTGGGACCTAATTAGTGTCCCCGCCGGCAGTGCTGCGCGCTTGTCCGACGCCACCGCCATGAGGCCCACCTTCGAGGTGGATCTGCCGGGGACCTATGCCGCCGCGCTGGTGGTCTATGACGGCACGCTGGACAGTGCCCCGGACACGGTCACGGTCAGCACCGAGAACAGCCCGCCCGTGGCCGCGGCCGGCCTCGATCAGAGCGTCTTCGTGGGAGACCTCGCCCAGCTGGATGGCCGCGCTTCCGCGGATGTGGACGGGGACCGCCTTGGCTTCGCCTGGTCGCTGCTCAGCGTGCCGGCCGGCAGCGCAGCAGTCCTGTCCGAGCCCAATGCGGTCAGTCCAAGCTTCGCGGTCGACACCCCAGGGAGCTATGTCGCCCAGCTCATCGTCCACGACGGCCTCGCCGCCAGTGCACCGGCTACCGTCACCGTCACGACCCAGAACAGCCCGCCGGTGGCCGAGGCCGGCCCCGATCAGAGCGCCTTCGTGGGAGACTGGGTCACCCTGGACGGCAGCGCTTCTACGGATGCCGACGGGGATCCGCTGACCTACCGCTGGTCGCTGCTCGGCGTCCCGGCCGGCAGCGCGGCAGGCCTGTCCGAGCCCGCCGCCGTCAATCCGAGCTTCGCGCTCGACACCCCGGGCACCTATGGCGCCCAGCTCATCGTCCACGATGGCACGGTCGCCGGTGTGCCCGATGCCGTGCTCATCAGCACGGTGAACTCCCGTCCGCTGGCTCAGCCGGGCCCAGATCAAGTCGTCGCCGCCGGCCAGACGGTCAGCCTGGATGCCAGCGCCTCGACGGATGCCGACGGCGATCCCTTGCGCTACCAGTGGTCATTCTCCGTTCAGCCCCAGGAGAGCCAAGCCACCCTGTCCGATCCCCAGGCCCCCGACCCCCGCTTCACGGCGGACCAACCGGGGCGCTATGTCGTGCAGCTCATCGTGGATGACGGTCAGCTGAGCAGTGCGCCGGTGACGGTCGTCATCGACACCCGAGATGCGCCGGGGAGCTCGATCTCCAGCACCCCGACCCCTGTGCCGACCGAGGTAGCACCCCACCCAACGGCCGCGGCCGCCCCTCCGTCCAGCGAGGTCTCGACCGACGCGCGCTCTGCCGTTTCCCCCAGCCCGGCGACTGAGCGGCCCAGCGGCCGAGACGAGCGCAACGGCGGTGCGGCCGCCTCGGCCTGCCCCCCGGGTGCCGCCAAGCACATCGAGAGTTGGACCTACCCCGGCGGACAGGCGCCCTATGCTTGTGTGGCGGACCCCTCGATCACCGCCGGCCCTGCCGTCCACGTGAGCGCCTCGGCCGAGGTCCTCTACGCCGCCCCAGTGGTCGCCCTAAACCCCGGGTTCTCAGTCGCGAGCGGCGGCGTCTTTCGGGTCACCACAGCATTGGGCTCCGCCGACGCCGATGGCGATGGTCTGAGCGATGCGCTCGAGGCGCTGCTGGGCAGCCAGCCGGGCGTAGTCGACTCGGATGGCGATGGGCTAACCGATGGCGCGGAGGTGCTCACCTATGGCACCAGCCCCACCCATGCCGACAGCGACGGCGACGGCTTTGATGACGATTTAGAGGTGAGCGCGGGGAGCGATCCGCGTGATCCGACGGAGACGCCGGAAAACTTCCTGCCGCCCGACCCGGCCACTGTGGCCCCGCCATTGGACACGACTGTGCCCACCAGCGTGTACGATGTCACGGAGTTCCTCTACACCGGGCCCGACCCCATCCAGACGGGCGTCGCCGCGGGCGCCATCGAGCAGCACCGTGCGGTGCTGCTGCGGGGCAAGGTCATGAGTGACGACGGCGCGCCGCTCGCGGGCGTGACCATCAGCCTCCTCGGCCACCCCGAGCTCGGTCAGACCCTCACCCGCGAGGATGGCCTGTTCGACCTGGCGGTCAACGGCGGCGGGGTGCTGGTGGTGAACTACGCCCGTGCCCATTATCTACCGGCCCAACGCAAGATCGAGGCGCGCTGGCGGGATTACGAATGGTTGCCGGACGTGGTGCTCAAGCAGCGCGACGCCCGGGTCACACCAATCGATGTCAGCGGCAGCACCGCCATGCAGGTCGCACGTGGCAGCGTCGTGAGCGATGCCGACGGCACCCGTCAGGCGACGGTGCTGTTTCCACCCGGCACCACCGCCGAGCTGGTTCTGCCGGGCGGCGGCACCCAACCGGTGGATAACCTGAGCGTGCGGGCGACTGAATACACCGTCGGCGCGATGGGCCCGCTGGCCATGCCCGGTGAGCTGCCGCCCACCAGCGGCTATACGTATGCGGTGG
>CAYQDX010000103.1:0-11579 GCA_964416345.1 uncultured Ectothiorhodospiraceae bacterium | reverse complement strand
ACCAGGGACCACCACCGCCCCAAGGCCCACCCCACCAGGCGTCGGCGGACTGCAGAGGAAGCGCAGCCGCGGTGGCAATCGCGGCAACGGCAACGATCTTGGAAATGCTGTTCATGTTGTGTCTCCTAATTTCCCACCAGTGAGTCATCGTCGGCAATGAAATCCCTGTTTGACGGTATCTTGTTTCCAAGCTGTCCTAATTGACTTGCATATAATATTCGAATGTTATTATATTCTCAAGGCAAATATTATTTATGGGCCGATACATTATGCTTATGATGGCATCTTCCGACGCCGTGGCATGATCCCGCCATGCCCACCCCCACGCTGACCCTCACCCGTCCCGACGACTGGCACCTGCACCTGCGCGACGGCGCCATGCTGCGGGCGGTGCTGCCGGCGACGGCACGTCGCTTCGCCCGCGCCATCGTCATGCCCAATCTGCGCCCCCCGGTGCTCAGCGTGCAGGACGCCATGAGCTATCGCCGACGCATCCTAGAGTCCCTGCCGCCGGGCATCGAATTCGAGCCGCTGATGACCCTCTACCTGACGGGGGCCACCACGCCGGCCGAGATTGCCGAAGCGCGGGCCTGCGGCCAGGTCCATGGAGTCAAGCTCTACCCCGCCGGTGCCACCACCCACTCCGACCAGGGTGTCACCAGCATCGAGCGCTGTATGCGGACCCTGGGCGCCATGGAGCAGGAGGACCTGCCCCTACTGATTCACGGCGAGGTGGTCGATCCCCACGTCGACGTCTTCGACCGGGAGCAGGTGTTCATCGACCGGGTCCTAATTCCGCTCATCGAGCAACTGCCGCGCCTGCGCATCGTGCTGGAGCACATCACCACGGCGGGGGCCGTAGAGTTCGTGCGCCAGGCACCTCCGACAGTCGCCGGCACCATCACGGTGCACCACCTGCTGTTGAATCGCAATGCCATGCTGGAGGGAGGAATCCGTCCCCATCACTACTGCCTGCCGATACTGAAGCGGGAACGACATCGCCAGGCACTGGTGGCTGCCGCCACCAGCGGCAGCCCGAAGTTTTTCCTCGGCACCGACAGTGCGCCTCATGCCCGCGCCGCCAAGGAATCCGCCTGTGGCTGTGCGGGCATCTACTCGGCGCATGGCGCCATCGAGCTCTACGCCCAGGTGTTCGAGGAGGCAGGCGCCCTGGACAGGCTCGAGCCCTTCGCCAGCTTCCACGGCGCGGACTTCTACGGCCTGCGCCGCAACACCAGCAGGCTCACATTGGTGCGCGAGCCCTGGCAGATGGAGCCGACGCTGGGCACCGGGGAGACTGCGCTGGTGCCACTGTGGGCGGGACAGACCGTGCATTGGAAGTTGGCTGCCAGCCAGGACAAGCAGACATATGCGGGTTAGTAAATACGCCGACTATCCGGTATGCTGATGCCCATGTCAGTGACAAATCACAAGCGCTTGATACATTGCAGGTTCCGTGGCTTTCTGCCGGTGGTTGTGGATCTGGAGACGGGCGGATTCAACGCCCGCACCGATGCCCTGCTGGAGATCGCTGCGGTGACCCTGAGGCTGGATGAGCGGGGCATGCTGCATCCCGACAAGACCCACGCCAGCCACGTGAAGCCCTTTCCCGGCGCCAACATGGAAGAGGCCTCGCTGGCGATCACGGGCATCGATCCGCACCACCCGTTTCGCTTCGCCGTGGCCGAGCCGGAAGCCCTGGAAGGACTGTTCCGCTTCGTGCGCGAGGCGGTGAAGGCCAGTGCCTGCACCCGCGCGATCCTGGTGGGACACAATCCCTTCTTCGACCTCGGGTTTCTCAACGCTGCGGTGCAGCGCAACAAGCTCAAGCGCAATCCTTTTCATTCGTTCACCACGTTCGACACCGCGACGCTGGCGGGACTGGCCTTCGGTCAGACCGTGCTGTCGCGGGCGGTGCAGGCAGCCGGCCTGGAATGGGACAGCGCGGCGGCCCACTCCGCCATCTACGATGCCCGGCGCACCGCGGAGCTGTTTTGCATCGTCATCAACCGCTGGGAGGCGCTGGTGGGCTACTGGCCCGACCCGGCGCTGGCGGGCGGCCCGGACCTGGATTGACTTCAAACGCCCTCGCATAGGTGACAGCTTGCTTCACGTTGCTCGGGCAGCCCGCTGGCTCGGCGGCGCCGACCCACGGCCCAGGCTAGTCCGGATGCGGATCAAACGCCTGGCCGGCATGTTGGTCCTGCTCGGTCTGCCGCTCCTTGTGCAGGGGGCCATGCAGGTGGTCGTACAGGTGACCGGCGTCGAAGGTGCGATGCGCGACAATGTGGTGGCCTCTCTCGGCATCGAGCGCCAGAAGGCCGACTCCAAACTGACCAAGGCACTGCTGCGCCGCCTGCACCGCAGCGCTCTTGAGGAGATTCGGCTCGCGCTCCAGCCTTTCGGCTACTATGCGCCGGAGATCGATGCACGGCTCAGTCACCAGGAAGGCCGCTGGCGGGCCCGCTACCGAATCACACCGGGCGAGCCGGTGCGGGTATCAGAGCTGGACCTGCGGCTGAGCGGGGCCGGCAGCAGCGATGCGACCATGCAGCGGGCCGTCAAGGAAT
Source organism: uncultured Ectothiorhodospiraceae bacterium (assembly GCA_964416345.1). GTDB lineage: Bacteria > Pseudomonadota > Gammaproteobacteria > CAYQDX01 > CAYQDX01 > CAYQDX01. Next base: position 9,009 of record CAYQDX010000103.1, on the reverse strand, counting down.
TCCCGCTGCACAAGGGCGCGGTGCTGGAGCATGCGCTCTACGAGCAGGGCAAGCGCCGTCTGCAGGAGCTGGCGGCCCAGCGCGGCTACTTCGACGCCCGCTTGCTGGAGCACCAGATACGGGTCCGCGTGGCCGAGCGCACGGCGAGCGTGATCCTGCACCTGGACACGGGGCCGCGCTACAAATTCGGCCCCGTCAGCTTCCGCCAGAACATACTTCGAGACAGCCTGCTGCAGCGCTACCCGGGCTTCCATGCCGGTCAGCCCTACGCGACCGACAAGCTCCTGGACCTGCAGGGTGCGCTCAGCGACAGCGACTACTTCGAGCGGGTAGAGGTGCTGCCACAGCGGGATAGCGCCAAAGACCTGGAGGTGCCCATCGATGTGGAGCTGGATCCCCGAAAGACCCAGCGTTACACCCTGGGCGCCGGCTATGGCACGGACACCGGCACCCGGGCGAGCTTCAGCTGGAAGCACCGGCGCATCAATCGCCGTGGGCACAGTCTCAATATCAACGCCAAGCTCTCCGAGCTGGGCGACAGCCTGTCGGCGCAATACCAGATCCCGCTGCGCAATCCGGTCACCGACAAGGCCATCTTTTCCGCCCTGGCCGACGAAGAGCACACTGACAGCCGGGACAGCAAGCGCCTGCTGCTGGGCGGGAGCAAAGCCCACACCTTCCGCAACGGCTGGGTGCGAACCTTCTATCTCAACTACCAGGACGAGGATTTTCAGATCGGCAGCCAGCAAGAGCACGCGCGGCTGCTCATCCCCGGCGTCACCTGGTCCCGGATCCGGGCCGACGACCGTGTATTCACCACCCGCGGCAGCCGCCTGTCGCTGGACCTCAAGACCGCAGCTGCGGGCCTGGGCTCGGACACCAGCCTCATCCAGGGGCAGCTGCAGACCAAGGTGATTCGCCCCTTCGGCACTCGCGGGCGCCTCATCCTGCGCGGGGCGGCCGCCGCCACCTGGGTGGACGACTTCGACCTGCTGCCCGCGACCTTGCGCTTCTACGCCGGCGGCGACCAGAGCGTACGGGGCTATGCCTACGAGTCCATCGGCCCCAAGGACTCCAGCGGCGAGGTCATTGGCGGGCGCCATCTGCTGGTGGGCAGCGTCGAATTTGAGCGGCCGGTGCGCGACAAGTGGAGCGCCGCCGTGTTTTACGACACCGGCAGCGCGTTCAACGACTCGCTGGACAGCCTCAAGCAAGGCGTCGGCTTAGGAGTGCGCTGGCACTCGCCGGTCGGCCCGGTGCGCGTGGACATTGGCTTTCCCGTGAACGACAAGGACGGGGGCTGGCGCCTGCACCTCAACATCGGACCCGACCTGTGAAGCACCTGCGGCGCACACTGGCCATATTTGGCGTCGTGCTGGTGCTGCTGCTCGGCCTCGCCGCCGTGGTGCTCGGCACCGAGCCCGGGCTGCGGTGGGTGCTCAGTGCGAGCGCCCGAGCCAGCGGCGGAGCGCTGTCCGTCGCCGCTGCCAGCGGCCGGCTGCTGGGGCCGCTGAGCCTACAGGGTGTGAGCTACGAGCGTCCTGGCCTCGAGGTGCACGCCGTGCAGGCGCGACTCGAGTGGCGGCCCGGCGCCCTGCTGCATGGCACCCTGCACGTGGTCGCGTTGCAGCTTCAGGGCGTGGAGGTCCACACCGGGGGCGCCGGGGACACCTCCTCCGGTCCCCTTACCCTGCCGGATGTGGTCCTGCCCCTGGCTGTGGTGCTGGACGGGGCCGAGCTGAAGGACCTGCGGATCGTCCCCGCCGGCCGAGCACCGGTGGCGATCGGCAGGCTGGCGCTGCAGGCCCGTGCCGATGCCAGCGGACTGCACATTCAGTCCCTGGAGGCGCAGGCCGCCGAGGGCTCGGCCCGCCTGCACGGCGAGCTGCGGCCCCAGGGTCGCTATCCCCTGAGGCTCGATGTCAGCTGGACGGCACGGGTGCCCGATCTCACCGCCCCGCTGGCTGGCGAGACACGCCTCAGCGGTGATCTGGACAGCCTGGAGATCGAGCAAAGGCTCAGTCAGCCGGCCCAGGCCAAGCTCACGGGGACCGTGCGCCAGCTGCTCGGTGCCCTGCAGTGGCAGGCGGATTTGCACCTGCCGGGGCTGCAGAGCACCGCCTTGGATGCCGAGCTACCGCCCATGTCGCTGGCCGGCGAGGTGCATGCGAGGGGCGATTTGAAGGGTCTACAGGCCAGCGCCGAGCTCGACGGCGAGACGCCCTGGACCGGGGATCTGCACCTGGCGATAAAGAGCGCGCTGCGCGACGGCGTCCTGCACATCCCCGCGTTGCGCCTGACTCAGCCGGGGGATGGCGCGGCGGTGGAGCTGCGCGGGCGGCTCACGTCCGGGGGCGACGATTGGCAGGCGGAGGTCTCCTGGCGGCGCCTGGGCTGGCCGCTGCAGGGCTCCGCCGCGCTGCGCAGCCCCACCGGCAGCGCGCACCTTGAGGGCAGCCTGCACGCCTACCAGGCGCGGCTGGAGGCGCAGCTCGAAGGCAAGGACCTCCCCGCGGGCCGCTGGAGCGTGGAGGGCGCGGGCGACCTGCGGAGATTCACCGTCCGGCGCCTGTTGGTGCAGACCCTGAAGGGCTCCGTCGACGGCAAGGGCGAGGTCGGCTGGCATGACGGCGTGCAATGGCGGCTCACCCTGCAGGGGACCGACCTCGATCCGGCGGCCCAGTGGCAGGACTGGCCGGGTGGGCTGGGCTTCGCCGCGACCAGCACAGGGGCGCTCAAAGACGGCGAGCTGGCGGGCAAGGTCGAGCTCGCGCGGCTGGACGGCGAGCTGCGCGGCTACCCAGTGGCGGCCCAGGGCAGCGTGACCGGCGCCGGCGGGGAGTTTTCCATCCCCGGCCTGGATCTGCGGTCCGGCTCGGCGCACCTGCATGCCGCCGGCTCCCTGGCAGAGTCCTGGCAACTGGGCTGGCAGGCGGACATCCCGGATCTGGGCCACCTGCTGCCCAATGCCGGCGGCAAGCTCAGCGGCAAAGGCAGCATCGGCGGTCTGCGCGCCACCCCGGAGATCCGCGCCCGGCTGGCCGGCAGCGGGCTGCACGCCGGCGCTGCCCGGGTGGACGGGCTCACCCTGGACGCCGCCGTGGACGTCTCCGACCAACACGGATCGACTCTGAAGGCCACGGCCCGAGGGTTGCGTTACCAGGCGCTGGAGGTGAGCCAGGCAACCCTGAGCCTCAGCGGTCGCGCCAGCGACCACACCCTGCAGGTGCGGCTGGAGGGGCCCGGGGAGCAGCTCCTGGTGGATGCCGCCGGAGCGTATGGGAGCGGCCAGTGGAAAGGCAGACTCACCCAGGCCACTCTGGCGACCCCCCAGACGGGCCGCTGGAGTCTGGAGCACCCCGTGGACATCGCCGCCGGCGTCACCGCGGCCAACTTACCCGAAACCTGCTGGAGCAGCACTCCGGCCCGACTGTGCCTGCAGGGGGACTGGAATCCCGACCATGGCGCCCGCGGTCGCCTGCGGCTAAGCAATCTGGATGTGGGCCGATGGAAGGCAGCCATGCCCGAGGGGCTCAAGCTGGAGACCCGACTGGGTGCAGATCTCCAGGCTGAGGCGCCTCCGGCGGCCCCGCTGCATCTGCGTGCGCGGCTGGAGGCCGCTCCGGGACGGGCCACCTACCGGCTGGCCGACGATCGTCAGGTGCGGGCCAGCTTCGACCAGGTGGCCCTTCAGGCCACTACCGAGGGCGGGAAGCTGGTCGCCAAGGGCGGCCTGCGCTTGAGCGAGGGCGGCAAGCTGGATGCCGACGTGGAGCTGCCCTGGCCACTGGGCAAGGCCGACGGCCCCCTGCGCGGCGGGCTGCAGGCCAACCTGAAGGAGCTGGGCCTACTGCCTACTTTGCTCCCCGGCGTCGAGGATACCCAGGGGGAGGTCGCGGTGGCCCTGAATCTGGGCGGCACCCTGCGGGCACCCAAGCTCGACGGCCAGGCCTCCCTGGAGCATGGCCAGGCCAGCGTTCCGCGCCTGGGACTAGATCTGCAGGAGCTGCGCCTGAATGCCACCAGCCGCAACGGCGACACACTGGTGGTGGACGCCAGCGCCAAGTCCGGCGCCGGCACAGTCAAGCTGAACGGAGAGGTAGCCCTCAAGCCCGACCAGGGCTGGCCCTATCGGCTCGATCTGAAAGGCAGCGACTTCCAGGTGATCAACATCCCGGAGGCCGTGGCATTGGCGTCCCCCGATCTGGCGCTCAAGGGCGATCGGCGGGCCTCTACCGTGTCCGGCGAGATCCGCGTTCCCTCCGCCACCATCACCCTGAAGGACCTCAGCCAGACCGTGCAGGTCTCGGATGACGCGGTCATCGTTGACGCTCGGCAGCCCCAGGCGCCGGCCCAGCCTCCGCTGGCGCTGAGTGCCGACCTGCGCCTCAGCCTGGGCGACAAGGTGCGCTTCGACGGCTTCGGCCTGGGCGCCCGTCTCGGCGGCAGCGTCCGGGTACAGGTCCGCCCGCAGACCCTGCCCCTGGCCACCGGCGAGCTGCGGGTCGAGGATGGCCAGTATCGGGCCTATGGCCAGGACCTGCAGATCGATCGCGGCAGGCTGATCTACAGCGGCACGCCATTGACCGATCCGGGCCTGGACGTACGGGCGCTGCGCCACCTGCAGGACGTGGCGGCGGGAGTGCAGGTGCGGGGTACCTTGAGCCACCCGCAGCTCACCCTGTATTCGGAGCCGGCCATGGCGCAGAAGGATATCCTGTCTTACATGCTCACCGGCCGCCCCCTGAGCCAGGCGTCTGCGTCCGACGGACGCCTGCTGGCGAGCGCCGCGGCGTCCCTGGGCGCCGCCGGCGGAGCCGGCCTCGCCTCCCAGATAGCGCGCACCTTCAACCTGGATGAGGTGCGCTTCGAGTCCGGCGATGCCCAGAGCGGGACCTCCCTGCTGATCGGCAAGCAGTTGAGCCCGCGGTTGTACCTGAGCTATGGTCAGGCTCTGTCCGAGCCCACGAGCCTCATCAAGATGCGCTACCTCCTCAGTAGCAAATGGGTGCTGGAGACGGAATCGGGGACCCAGAGCAGCGCCGACGTGCTGTACACCATCGAGCTGCGGTGAGCGGCCGCGGGTCGCAGAGTATCGAGGAAGCCAGAGTGAAGCGATTGGTGGTTGTGGGGGCGGGAATCTCGGGGCTGGCCGCGGCGCATGCCGCCGCCATGGCCGACGCCGCCTCTGGAGCGCTGGAGATCATCGTCCTGGAGCGCGACGCGGAGGTCGGCGGCAAGGCCCAGACGCTGCGCGAGGACGGCTGGCAGCTGGAGGCGGGGCCCGCGGGATACCTCGGCCCCGATCCCGCCGTGGATCGGCTGGTGCAGGATGTGGGCATTTCTGCCGCCAGTCAGCCCGCGGAGCAGGCCGCCGCGCGACGGTTCATCGTCCGCGGCCGGCGCATGCGCGAGATCTCGACCAATCCCATGCGCTTCCTGGGCTCCGGCATCCTCGGGCCGGCGGGCATCCTGCGCATCGCCGCCGAGCCCTTCATCGCCCCGCGGGAGTCGACCGCGGACGAGAGCGTCTGGGACTTTGCCGCCCGGCGCATCGGTCCTCAGGCGGCGGATCGCCTGATTGCCCCCATGGTGCTCGGCGTCTTCGCCGGCGACGCGCACCAGCTGTCGCTGCGCGCGGCCTTTCCCCGCCTGGCCGGCCTGGAGCGGGAGCATGGCTCCCTCATTCGCGGCATGGTGGCGCGGATGCGCGCCCACCGCAAGGGCGGCGGACCGTCGGGCCCGGCCGGCTGGCTGACCTCGTTCCGGGACGGCATGCAGGCCCTGCCGCGGGCCGTGGCGGCCAACGGCCGGTTCCAGGTGCGCTGTCGCACGGCGGTGCGCAGCCTGGCCCGCGGCATCGCCGGCGGCTGGAGGCTTGACGTGGACGGCATCCCCACGCCCCTGGACGCGGACGCCGTGGTGCTCGCCGGTGAGCCCTGGGCGATGGCGGAGATTGTGCGCGAGGTGGCACCCGAGCTGGCGCTACAGCTGGATACGGTCCAGTGTCCACCGGTCACCGTGGTCGGGATGGGATTCAAGAGCGCCGACGTCGCGAATTGCCCGCGGGGATTCGGTGTACTGATTCCGCGCGGCGAGAGCTACCGCATCCTCGGCTCTTTGTGGGACAGCCACATTTTCCCGGGACGCAGCCCCGCGGGACACCTGCTGGTGCGCGTCATGGTGGGCGGCAGCGTGGATCCCGAGGCCGCCCAGCTGCCTGACGGCCAATTGCTAGACATGGTCTACGATGAGCTGCGCCGCCTGCTGGGGGTGCGCGCCAGGCCGGTCTATGAGCGGATCGTGCGCTGGCCGCGGGCCATACCCCAGTACGAGCTGGGCCACTTGGAGCGGGTGGGCGCCATCGAGCGGGAGCTCGATCGGCTGCCCGGCGTGTACATGGCGGGCAATGCGCTGGACGGGATCTCCTTCGGCAGGGCCACGACCCGAGGCCTCACGGTAGGTGAGAATGCTGCACTGTGGCTGCTGCAGGCCGAGCCGGACGACGCCGGGGAGATTGCCTGAGCCGGTGGGCTCGCCGGGACCGGCGCTGGTGGGTCCACATCCAGGTACCCGTGGCCGCGAGGAACAGCAGCACGAGCCCCAGGAGGTCCACTAACAGCGTCCCCGCCGGCCCCAAGATGCGACCGCTGTGCAAGTCCAGCACCACCCGCTCCACGCTCAGCCCCTGCCCCCGATAGGCCACCATTAGCGCATCCCGCAGCTCTGGTCCGACGGCCTCGGGCTGGGACCAAACGGCCGAGCCACCGCCACGTAGCCGCCACTGCAGCAGGTCGGCATCGCCGAGATACAGGCCGCCGGCAGCCTTGAGAGCCGGGGCGCCCTCCGCCGTTCGACCGATGGCCTGGATGTCCACCGGTGCCCCGTCCGCCGTGCCCACACGCTCGATGACCTCGCCCCGGGTGTCCAGCAGGATCAGCTCGTCGCTCAGAGCCGCCACCGCGATCTCGCCCACCTGCTGTACCCCTACCAGCCTGCCCGAGGTCTGCACCGGCGCCTGGCGGTCCCAGTAGAGGTGCTCGCCGAGCTGGCTGAGATGGTGGCCGCCCACCGCAAAACTGGTCGGCTCGGGGGCGCGGATGCCGTACCAGTCGAGCAGCCACCCGCTGCTCACGTGCCGCCGTGCGAGACCCAGGCTGTCGCTGTGGGTGAGCATCCAGCCCGTGCCTGCCACCAGGATGACGAACAAGGCCGCGCTCACGCCCGCCAGCCGGTGCCACACATAGACCGAGCCCCATTTGGGACGGTACTTACGGCTGGGATGGGTCACTGCCGACTCCCGTGAGCTGCTGCAGATACAGGGCCAGGCGCGTCATCCGGCTGACGGCGCTTACCGACAGCGTGGCGCCCGAGATGTTGTCGATGTGGCAATCGAGCGCGCGATCCGGCGCCAGACCCGCGCCGACGAACTGGTCGGTAAAGAAGGGGTAGCGCACCTCGCCGCCTCGGCTCTCCCGGTAGGCGAGAACCTTGATCTTCTCCACCTTGTCGCCGCGCAGCACGATCCCCAGCGTGATCGGTTGCTCCTTGCCTATCTCATTCAGCACCCATGCGCTGCGTCCGCCCTGGGCCCAGTACCGGATCCGCAGCGCCTTGGGTGCGTGGCCGAGAATGGCCTGGACGACGGGCCGCCGCTGGGCCGTGATCCACACGACCCGCGGCGCCGGCACCTTACCGCCGAAGGTGTCGGCCAAAAACTCCTGCTGGCCCGGGTTAGAGGCGTGGGCGCAGAGCACCGCGGCCCACAACACGATCAGCAGCACCCAGAGAGCTACGCGCACGGACATAGGGAACCTTCTCCACGAGCACCCGGCGTCTCGACGACCGGGTCTCCAGGACCCTGCGCGCGCCTGATTGGGATTGAGAGGGCCAGGCATGGAGATTCGGGGCCTGGTCCGAAACGATTAGCCCGCACATCTCAACCGATGGACGAGCCCTCGCTTGTCCCTTGAGCCGCGCCGACCCGGGCAATGCTGACGGTGAGCACCTCTGGACGAGTACTATTAATCTTAATCGTTCGCATTTCTCGTGGCATTCTAGCGTGTGCGAGCGTCGCCCGCAATGGACTCGAGGGCTCGAGCCATGGAGACGTCGAGGCCCAGGAACGTCGAGGCGAACGGTTCGGCCGACTTTGGGCTTTGCCGCCTGCTTAGCTATCATTCGTCATCTTGATGGCTCAAGCCGTCGTGCCGGGCGCCCCACCCCGGCTTGCACTCGGTGGGCGTTACGGCTGCGGACGCGCGCCAAACGAGGCCGCAGCACTGCTTGGGCCGGTGGTCCGTCCAGGAGTGAGAAACATGCGGGCCAAGCCGGAGACGGAGTTTGGCGCCCGCCGGCTTAGGCTGTGCGAGCTGCCCTGCCCGCACGACCCTGCGCGGTTGTATGAGACCATCGCGGACCTGCCCTGGTCGGTATTCCTGGACAGCGGGGCGCCCCACGGCGCGACAGGCAGATACTCCATACTCGCGGCGGCGCCCCGGCTGACGCTCAGCACCTGGGGCGCCCTGACGGAGATTCGCCTGGGTCGGGCGGTGGCCTACTCGGCCGAGGACCCCCTGAGCCTGGTCCGGCGCTATCTGGGTCCCGCGCCGAGCGATGACCCGGGACTGCCCTTCATCGGTGGGGCCATCGGCTACTGGGCCTACGACCTGGGCCGTCGCCTGGAGTGCCTGCCAGCGCTCGCCCGTCCCGGCGAGCCTCTTCCCGACATGGCAGTCGGCATCTACGACGCTGCCGTCGTGATCGATCACACTGGACCGCGCTGCTTGTTGGTGGGACAGGAGCATGGCCAAACCGGACAGGCACCGAGCTGGGATCTGCTGCATGGGCGCCTGCAGGCGGCCCGCCCGACCCGAGCCGAGGTCGCATCCTTTCGCGTCCGACCACCCCTGGAGGCCGACCTCGACCGCGAGGCCTATCTGGCCGCCTTCGAGCGCATCCAGCGCTACATCGACGCCGGGGACTGCTATCAGGTCAACCTGGCGCGAC
>CAYQDX010000102.1:0-11674 GCA_964416345.1 uncultured Ectothiorhodospiraceae bacterium | reverse complement strand
TTGACGGCAAGAACAGTAAAGGGCTTGCCTCTCATGGCCTGTTGCAAGCGCCGGATGCCGGGCATTTCGATCAAGCAGGGCGCGCACCAGCTGGCCCAGAAGTTCACGAGCACCACCTGCCCACGGTAGTCTTCCAGTGAGCGGAGCGTGTCTCCGAGGTCCTCCAGCGACAGCGCGGGCGTCTCATCGAAACCCTGGTAGGGATCGAGTTCGTCCGCTGTCAGCGAGCAGGGCAGGAAAAGAAGCAGCACAAAGGCGAGGAGCAGCTTTTGCATGGAAGTACCCGTTGTTGCGTGTCTGGTGAATTATACCGATAAGCGCACACTGCCACGGCGACTTTTGACGATAAGTTATGGACTTGCGACACCCGTGTTGTCTGGCAACACCGTGGGGCGTATAGTTTATTTGTCGATTCTGCAGGCCGTCCACAAGCGGAGAGAAGTCAATGAAGCCAGGTATCCGTGTAGCCAGCCGGGCGGGGCGATCTGCACAGTCGCCCGCCGCCAGGTTTTGGATTATGAGCTGTATCGTCACTCTGGGCGGTTACACCCATTTCGCCACGGCCGGTCAGTTTACGCCGCCCGATCTGGACGGGTTCACGCAACACAGCCAGCGCGAAGCGGACGGTGACGGCGACGGAACCAAAGAGACGCTGATAACCCAGTACCTGAACGAGAACGGCGACAGCATAGTCAGCATGAGCACCGGGAACCATTTGTGGGCCTGGAGCCTGGAAACGCACGGTAATGATTCGAGCGTACACAACTACGTCATCCGCGACAGCGACTGTGACGGGGTATTCGACGAAGTCTACGGCCTGGACGACAAATTCCACGTGCCCGACTGTGTGAAGTAGGCGACGGGTTGCAACGATCTGTCAGGGCGCTGCCTCGGGTTTTTCATCGCCATCCGCCGGTACGGTAGCAGGCTCGGCCGGCGGTTCATAGGGCGTAATGAGGGCAATCACACCAAACCGGGGATTGTCGAAGTAGTGGATTTCCTTGCTGCGCATGCGCCGTTGCTCGGTGAGGCGGATTTCCGGCAACCGGGGTTGCACCCCGCTGTCCACTGTACCGGTTGGGTCGGGAACCGCGGAACCGGCCGGCAGATGCAGCTGCAGATCGAGATACAGGTGCAGGTAACGCTCCACAGCGACCCGGACCGTACCACCGACCCAGGCCTTGTCAGGGCGCGCGTTGTCGGGAAGCGTCAGCGCCCGTGCACTGACCCGGTCGACCACCGGCTGGCGCCATGCCAGGTAGCTCAGCGTGCGGTAGCGGGATGACTTGTCCAGGGCGGCACGTTCGGCCTGCATATGCAGACTGCTGTCAGGAAGCCAGTTCACAGTCTGCCCTGGTTCTGCCGCCGCGCCGCTGCCGACTGCCTCCTCGTACCAGGTGGAATAGTCGACCGGCCAGACTTCGCCGCCATCGTTGTCCACCAGATTCTGGAATATCAGCAACTCGATATCGTATTGCTGCGGGCTGGCGTTGCTGTCCGCCGCCTGTCCCGCAGACCATAACAGCAGTCCGAGGATAGCGCAGCCGGCCTTGTGCATAGTTTTCATGCCGCTATCGTGCCTCACTCGCCGCGCGGGCTCAAGTTGTCCAGCAGTGCCGAGACGCGGGCGATACGCTCGCCGGCATCGTGCATATCGAACTGAAAGCGGATCTTGTCCGCACCGTCGAGATTGTAGTGGCGGGGCTGCGACTGGATCAGCTGGATAATCGTGGCGGGATCGACATCGGGTTGGGCACCAAATACCAGCCGCCCGGCGGTGGCGCCAACGTCGATTTTGGCAATCCCCATCGGTACGGCCTTGAGCTTGAGTTCGGTAACGGCGAACAGTTGCTTGACCGGGTCGGGCAACAGGCCGAAGCGGTCGATCATTTCCACCTGCAGCTCGCGCAGCTCGTCGTGGTCGCGCGCGCTGGCGATGCGCTTGTAGAGCACCAGACGGCCGTGTACATCGGGCAGGTAGTCGTCCGGTATCAGCGCCGGCATATGCAGGTCGACTTCCGGCCCGTGATTCAGAGGCCGGTCCAGCTCCGGTTGCTGGCCGGCCTTGAGGGCGGCGACCGCGCGTTCCAGCAACTCACTGTACAGGGTAAAGCCGATCTCCTGGATCTGGCCACTTTGTTCATCGCCCAATAATTCGCCGGCGCCGCGAATTTCCAGATCGTGGGTGGCCAGCGTGAAGCCGGCACCAAGGTCTTCCAGCGACTCGATGGCCTCGATGCGCTTGATGGCGTCCGGAGTCATGGCCTGGCGGGGCGGCACCATCAGGTAAGCGTAGGCACGGTGATGCGAACGACCAACGCGGCCGCGCAGCTGGTGCAACTGGGCCAGACCAAGACGGTCGGCGCGGTTGATGAGCATCGTGTTGGCGGTAGGTACGTCGATACCGCTTTCTATAATCGTCGTACACAGCAGGATATTGAAACGGCGGTGATAGAAATCCAGCATCACCTGTTCCAGATCGCGTTCGCGCATCTGCCCGTGACCGATTTCGATACTGGCTTCGGGCAGCAGCTCGCGCAGTTCACGCGCCATTTTGTCAATCGTGTCGACTTCATTGTGCAGAAAGTAGACCTGGCCGCCGCGCTTGATCTCGCGCATGCAGGCTTCGCGGATGGTACCCTTGTTCCACTCGGTGATAAAGGTCTTGATGGCCAGCCGCTGTACCGGCGGTGTGGCGATGATAGACAGGTCGCGCAACCCGGACAGCGACATATTGAGGGTGCGCGGAATGGGCGTGGCCGTGAGCGTCAGCAGGTCGACTTCGCTGCGCAGCGCCTTGAGCTTTTCCTTCTGGCGCACACCGAAGCGATGTTCCTCGTCGATAATCACCACACCAAGATTTTTCGGCTTGATGTCGCTCTGCAGCAGTTTGTGGGTGCCGATCAGTATATCCAGCGTGCCGGCGCGGAAAGCTTCAACAATGCTGTCCTGCTGTTTTTTGCTGCGAAAGCGCGACAGCACGTCGATACGCACCGGCCAGTCGGCAAACCGGTCGCTGAAGTTCTGGTAGTGTTGCTGGGCGAGCAGGGTGGTCGGCACCAGCACTGCCACCTGGCGCCCGGACTGGACGGCGATGAAAGCGGCGCGCATGGCAACCTCGGTCTTGCCAAAGCCGACGTCGCCGCACACCACGCGGTCCATCGGCCGTTCCGAGCACATGTCTTCCAGCACGGCCTCGATGGCCTGCGCCTGGTCCGGTGTTTCCTCGAACGGAAAGGCGCTGGCAAATGCCTGGTACTCGTCATCGTCCACCTGCGCGGCGTTGCCTTTGCGAGCCGCGCGGCGGGCGTAGATATCAAGCAGTTCGGCGGCCACGTCGTGCACGCGTTCGGCGGCTTTCTTGCGCGCTTTCTGCCACTGGTCGTTACCCAGTTTGTGCAGCGGTGCGCTGTCCGGTGACGAGCCGGTATAGCGACTGATCAGGTGCAGGGAGGCCACCGGCACATACAGCTTGTCGCCGCCGGCGTATTCCAGCGCCAGGAACTCGGTTACGAAACCGCCCACCGCCAGCGTCTGCAGGCCCAGGTAACGGCCGACACCGTGGTCTTCGTGCACCACCGGCGCACCGACATTGAGATCGGTGAGGTTGCGGACAATGACGTCGGCATCGCGGCGGGGGCGACGGCGGCGCTGTTGCAGGGCGCGCTCGCCGAACAGTTGCGTTTCCGTAATGACCGCGAGCGGCGCTTCGATTTCCAGCCATAAACCCTGTTCCAGCGGCGCCACTGTGATCGCCAGGCTATCGTCGCCTTCGCTGAACAGCTGCCAGTTGTCCACTGGCCGCGGTTGCAGACCGAACTCGCGCAACTGGCTGATCAGGGTTTCCCGGCGCCCCGCCGACTCGGCACAGATGAGCGTGCGGCCACGGAACGTGGCGAGGAAATCCTGTAACGCGCCGGCCGGGCGCTCCGCACGCGCCTGCACGCGCAGTGTCGGCAGCGTGCGGGTGGCGAACCGGGCGACTTCGGGCGCACCCTCCAGGGCCTCGGCACGCTGCACCTCGATACGGGCATAACCGCCAACGGCCGCCTGCATCTCCTGCTCTTCGAGATATAAACGTTGCGGTGGCAACAGCGGGTGTTCGATATCGTGACGCAGCGATTCGTAACGTTCAGCGAGCGCATCGCGAAAGCCGGTTATGGCCGTACGCGCCTCTTCGGTGCTCACCAGGCAGGTGGTGGCCGGCAGGTAATCGAACAGGCTGGCCGTCTGCTCCAGAAACAACGGCAAATAATACTCCACACCGTTGGGCATCAGGCCGTTGCTGACATCGCGGTACATCAGCGCCCGTTGCGGATCCCCTTCAAAACAACTGCGCCACGCCTGGCGGAAACGGGTTATCGCCGCATCGTCAACGGGAAATTCGCGCGCCGGTAACAGGCGAATGCTGTCGACCTGTTGCGTGGAACGCTGCGTGTCGGGATCGAATGTGCGAATGGTTTCGATCTCATCGTCAAACAGATCGATGCGGAAAGGGCCGGACGCCCCCATGGGAAACAGGTCCAGCAGCGAGCCGCGCACCGCGTATTCGCCGTGTTCCATGACCTGGGCGACACACCGGTAACCGGCTTTTTCCAGGCGTATGCGCATGTTGTCCAGATCGAGCCGTTCGCCCTGGTCGAGGATCAGGCTGTACTGGTCGAGAAAGTCCCGCGGCGGCAGACGCTGCAGCAGGGTAGCCACCGGCACCAGCAGCACCCCGCGTCGCAACGCCGGCAGGCGGTGCAATGTCTGCAGACGCTCGGACACAATGTCCTGGTGGGGTGAGAACCGGTCGTAAGGCAGGGTCTCCCAGTCCGGGAAGCAGAGTATATCCAGCGCACGGTCGCTGCAGAAAAACCGCAGTTGCTGTTGCAGGCGCTCGGCATCCTGGCTGTCGGCAGTGACCACCAGCAGCGGACCGGCGTGCGCCGCGGCGGCACGCGCCAGTACCAGCGGAAAACTGTCCCCGTAGAGACGCGACCAGACCGCGGCCTGGCCGGCGGCCGGCAACGGCGGCTGCAACGGGTTGTCAGCGGAGACTACAGGGCGGTTGGCGACGGGATGACTGGACATGACGGGCTGACGGCTCAAAGCACGCTATTGTCGCACAACACCCGCAAAAAAAAACCGGCGACGGGCGCCGGTTACAAGGGGAGGTGAAGGCTGGAGGCGGATCAGATAAACAGGCAGACGTCGGATTTCTGCGCCACTGGTAAAAAGTAGGTGGCGCCGACGTAGTCAGTCACTTCCGGTATAAACTCGCTGCGCTCGAAACCGAACACGTCGACCGTCATCTGGCAGGCGACCATTTTGACATCCGCCTCAAGGCACAGCTCACGCAATTCTTCCACCGTGGCGACGCCCTTGTTCTTGAAAGTTTTCTTCATCAGGCTGGTGGCCACTTTCTCGAAACCCGGAACGCCGGCCATCAGCAGGTTCGGCATCGGCCAGCTGAAATCCTGGAACCACTTCGGGCCAAAGGGCATTTTCATGGGCATGGCCGGATTACCCAGCGGCGATACTTGCGAAGGAATTTCTTTCTTCAACAGCAACAGGCCGTAGAAGGTGAAAAATATCGACGTATCCCAGCCCAGCGCCGAGGCGGTCGAGGCCAGAATGAACGGGGGATAAGCCCAGTCCAGCGTACCCTTGGTTGCGATAATCGCCATCGAGGGCGTCTTGCTGTCTTCAATAGACTGCAGTTTTGTGGGTAGCAGTTCATCGAGCTTGTCGTTCAGCCACTGATCCATATTGGTACTGGCAAGTTCTGCGCTCATGGGCACCTCCTGGTCGGGTGTTACAATCAATAATTCTCAGGTTTACGGCTTGCGTACAAACCGGACGGTATGTAAAATATACTTTCAAACCGTCTGGTTTGTCAATAGCGGGGAAGAGAAACTTCCGGCATCATGCCGAGGAACCCGCAGGACTCATAAGCTATGGAAACAACACACAACGCCAATCGCGTGGAGCGTAACCCGGATCTCACCCGGCAGCGCATTCTCGAGGCGACGTTCCGGGAAATTTATCGCAACGGTTTTCAGGGTATGCGTCTTGACGAGGTACTGGCCGTAACCGGACTGACCAAGGGCGCGCTCTACCATCACTTCCCCAACAAGCGGGCGCTGGGTTATGCCGTGGTCGATGAAGTCATCGGGCCAATGATGGATGCTATCTGGCTGCAGCCGCTGGAAAGTGCCGCAAATCCCTTGCAGACCATGGTAGCGGTTATCGAACAGCTGCCGGACAGCAAACCACCGGAAATTTTGCAGTACGGCTGCCCGCTTAATAATCTTGCCCAGGAAATGTCTCCGCTGGATGAAGGCTTCCGCCAGCGCCTCGACAGCGTCTTCAGGCGGTGGCACGACGTCACCGAGGACGCCCTGCGACGAGCGCAGGAACTGGGAGAAATTCGCAGCAATGTGAATTGCGACGAAACCGCCACGTTCATCCTGGCAGCGCTCGAGGGTTGTATCGGCATGGCCAAGAACTCGCAAAGCCGGGAACTCCTGAGCGTGTGTAATCGCGGGCTGGTCAATTATCTTCGTTCCTTGCAGGCCAGCTGAGGGCGCGGCATGACCCGTTCGCTGGCCGAACAGCTGGTACGCTGGCGCTGGCTGCTGTTCGCTGCGGCGTTGCTGCTGCTGGCGCTGGCGGCCAGCGGAGCGCGCTTCCTGAGCTTTTCCAATGACTACCGGGTGTTTTTCAGCAAGGAGAACCCGCAGCTGCTGGCTTTTGAAGAGCTGCAGAACACCTATACCAAGTCCGACAACGTACTGTTTGTACTGGCGCCTGCAGACGGCAACGTGTTTACCCCGCAGACATTGTCCGCCGTCGAGTGGCTGACCGAACAGGCCTGGCAGATTCCGTATTCCATTCGCGTCGATTCGATCTCGAATTTCCAGCATACCCGCGCAGAAGGCGATGACCTCATCGTCGAGGACCTGGTCAGTGGTGCAGACAGCTACACGCCGCGGGACCTGCAAAGAGTGAAGGAAATCGCGCTGCACGAACCGCTGCTGGTGGACCGGATTGTTTCCCCGCGCGGGCACGTGACCGGCATCAATGTGACCATCCAGTTGCCGGGCGTCGAACCCGCGGCCGAGGTGCCCGAGGTGGTGAACTTTTCGCGCGACCTCGCGGCACAGATGGAACAGCGTTTCCCGGACATAGACGTGCATCTCACCGGCATTGTGCTGCTCAACAATGCGTTTTCGGAAAACTCCATCAAGGACATGAGCACGCTGGTGCCCGTCATGTTCGGCATCATCGTATTGATACTGACGCTGTTACTGCACTCGGTCTGGGGCACACTCGCGACTATCCTGGTGATCGCGCTGTCTATCGTCACCGCCATCGGCACCGCTGGCTGGCTGGGCATCCAGTTAACGCCGCCGTCGGCGAGTGCGCCCACCATGATCATGACACTGGCAGTCGCCGACTGCGTGCACCTGCTGGTGACTTTCCTGCAACGCCTGCGGCACACCCCGGACCGCCGGACGGCGATGGTCGAGGCCCTGCGCATCAACCTGCAGCCCATATTTCTTACCAGCCTGACCACGGCCATCGGCTTCATGTCGATGAATTTCAGCGACGCACCGCCATTCCGGGACCTGGGCAATATCGTCGCCATCGGCGTGGTGGCCGCCTTCTTTTACTGCCTGGCTCTGATACCGGCATTGATGATTGCCCTGCCGGTGCGCGCACCTGTGGTGCGCAATCGATCCGTAGTCATCATGGACGGCATTGCTGATTTCGTCGTCCGTTACCGCGGCACCGTACTCGCGGGCATGGCGCTGCTGGTGCTCGGGCTGGTCGCTTTCATACCCCGAAACGAACTCAACGACGAGTTCGTCAAGTACTTCGATGAGCGCCTCGACTTCAGGGTCGATACCGATTTCACCACCGACAATCTCACCGGTCTGTATAACATCGCCTATTCACTCGGCGCCGGCAGCTCGGGCGGCATCAGCGAGCCCGCCTACCTGCGCAAGCTTGAGGAGTTCGCCGACTGGTACCGGCAGCAACCGGAAGTCATGCACGTCAGCACGTTGTCGGACACCATGAAACGCCTGAACAAAAACCTGCACGCCGATGACCCGGCCTGGTACCGGATTCCGGCAAGCCGGGAACTGGCCGCCCAGTACCTGCTGCTTTACGAAATGTCCTTGCCCTACGGCCTCGACCTGAATAACCAGATCAATGTCGACAAATCGGCCACCAAACTCGATGTGTCGATCAGGAGTATTTCCAGCAACAACACCATCGCGCTGGAAGAACGCGCCCGGCAATGGCTCGCTGACCATGCGCCGCCGTCCATGCAGACCCGCGGCGCCAGTCCCTCGGTCATGTTTTCGCACATTGGCTCGCGCAATATCCGCAGCATGCTCACCGGCACCACAGTAGCCCTGGTGCTGATTTCATTGATCCTGGTCGTGGCCCTGCGTTCCCTGCGCATCGGACTGATCAGCCTGGTGCCCAACCTGGTACCGGCCGGCATGGCCTTCGGTCTGTGGGGGTTGCTGGTCGGGCAGGTCGGGCTGGCGCTGTCTGTCGTGGCGGGCATGACGCTCGGCATCGTAGTGGACGACACGGTGCATTTCCTGAGCAAGTACCTGCGGGCGCGTCGCGAGGAAGGGCTGTCATCGGCGGCCGCCGTACGCTACGCCTTCCATACCGTGGGTACGGCGCTGTGGACAACCTCGGTGGTACTGATAGCCGGATTCCTGGTATTGACTTATTCACCCTTCGAACTCAATGCGGCGATGGGACTGCTCACCGCTATTACCATTGGCCTGGCACTGCTGGCGGACTTTCTGCTGTTGCCGACCCTGTTGATGACCCTGGACAAGAAGGAAGCCTATGAAACTCGTCAGCTTGCTGATCCTGTTAAGTCTCCCGTTTAACCTTATGGCGCAGAGCGCCGCAGAGCAGGGACTGCAAATCGCGCAGGAAGCGGACCGCCGGGATACCGGATTCCACGATTCCACTGCCGGTTTGCAGATGATTCTGCGTAACAGTCAGGGTGACGAGAGCACCCGGCTGATCCGCGTGCGCACCCTTGAACAACTGAACGACGGCGACAAGAGCCTGACCACTTTTGACGAACCGGCCGATGTCAAGGGCACCAACTTCCTCAGCTTCACCCACAAGACCGGCCCCGATGACCAGTGGCTGTATCTGCCGGCGCTGAAACGCGTCAAACGTATATCTTCGCGCAACAAGTCCGGCCCCTTTATGGGCAGCGAATTCGCCTACGAAGATCTGTCCTCCCAGGAGGTGGAAAAGTTTACCTATAAGTACCTGCGCGACGAAAGCTACAATGGACTCGACTGTTTCGTGGTCGAGCGCTACCCGGAGGACAGGGATTCCGGCTACACCCGCGAGGTCGCCTGGATCGACAAACAGGCCTACCGTCCGCAGAAGATCGTATTCTACGACCGCAAGAACAGCCTGTTGAAAACGCTGACCTACAGCGGTTACCGGCAATACCTGGACAAATTCTGGCGCGCCGACGAAATGTTCATGCAGAACCACCAGAACGGCAAGAGTACCCGCCTGATCTGGAGCGACTACCGCTTTAAATCCGGCCTGGGCGAGAGGGACTTTGACCGCAACAGCCTGATGCGCACACGCTGACAATCCGGCACGCGGCCACCCGCCGGATGTTTCAACGGATTTCGTCGATTGCGTACTTCTTGTCCATGATCTTCGGTGCTATGACCGCATAGCCCTGCTGCTGCCAGTGCGCCAGTTCCGTTATGGCCGACGGCGTCACTTTGATGAAGTCGTAGAAATCGTCGGGCCTGTAGTCATAATCCTGTGCCGCCAGGCCGCACACGCGGAACTCCACACCAAGCGCCGCGTAGTAACGCATGCGTTCGACGGCATCCCGGTATTTTGCATAATTGTGTCTGGCGACGGTGACGATTTCGGTGCCGTGGATGATAACCTTGATATCCATGAATTCCGGCGCCATGTCGTAGGGCGAATCCAGCAGCGGCGTCATCAGCGAGCGGATCCAGTAGAGCGCGGCATTGATCTTTTGTGGATCATCGAAATAAAAATCGAACACCACCCGCGGTTCCCCGTAGGGCGTCTGCTCGAATTGCGCCGGCGCTGCGGCCCGTGTCAGCGGCGCGATGATCAGCAACACCAGTAACAGCCAGTTTTTCATGTCGGCACCCCGCACGCTTCTTACCGGAGTATAGACAATTAACAGGGTAGCTTATGCCGCCCCAGACCCGTGTCGGTAAAAGGTTATTCAGGTGTTACCGTGGTCAGGCCGAGAACCGACCAGTCCTGCATGCCGCCGCGATACCATTTAATTTTGTCAGCCGGGTAACCGATTCTCAGCAGCGCCCTGATATTGCTCGGTGACTGGCCGCACCACATGCCGTTACAGAACATCACCAGCGTTTTCGCACCGCTGAAATCGTAGAGTCCTTCCAGCGCCTGGACGCCGAACTTTTTTTCCAGGGTGTCAATGACTGTAAACGGGTCGGACTGCGAAACATTCAGTGTTGTCCAGGGAATGTTGATCGAGCCCGGTATGGTGCCGCGTTTCACCCAGTCGGGCGTGCGTGAATCGATCACCAGGATGCTGTCATCACCGTCCGACATGCGCTTGAGGTAATCCAGCACTTCGACTTCGCCGATGGTTTCGACGCCGGGCGCCAGCCGGGCCGGCTGCACACAGAAAGGCGGGCAGGGTCGCGATGTCTTCGCGAAAGCTTCGGCAATCCTGCCGTCCTTGTCCTGATTGCGTTGGATGGTGACGCTTTTACCGTTGTGCTTGACCGTAACCGTCGCAAGCTCCGGGGTGATCTGGACTTTCATCGTTTCTGCGGGGCTGGTCGAAACCACTGTCGACAGGACTACGCCAGCGAGTAAAACGGACAGGCACTTCATCTGCAGTCCTCCTTTGACAGGGTTTTACTTAATACTAGCGTACGCCGGGTGGGGCTGCCATGTGACCGAAGCGGACAGCGGCTGCACTCGCTTCAATGCACGTACTGCCGGGCCAGCGCCACGCGCTGTTCGTAGGCCGCGCGGGCAATTCGCACATCTTCAAGGAAAAAGGGCAATTCATCCAGGGTCAGGGCCTGCGGACCGTCTACCAGCGCCTTCGAAGGTTCCGGATGGAAATCGACCAGAATCATATTGGCGCCGGCAATGACGCCTTGCGCAGTGACATGCATGACATCCAGCAAACCGTCGGGGGCACGGTCGCGCGAGCCGACCGAGTGCGACGGATCGATGCACACCGGCATGCGCGTCAGGCGCTTGACCACCGGCACGTGGGCGAAGTCGACAAAGTTGCGGTGCGGGTCGCCCATATTGGTTTTCATACCGCGCAAGCCGAACACCACCTTGCGATTGCCCTCGCTGGCGAGATACTCGGCGGCATTCAGCGATTCTTCCAGGGTGATGCCGAAGCCGCGCTTCAGCAGCACCGGGAATTCGTGCTCGCGGCCGACGTATTTGAGCAGTTCGAAGTTCTGGGTATTGCGCGTACCGATCTGCAGCATCACGCCTGTCGGGCTGCCGGTCTGGCGCAGGGCTTCGCGAATTTCATCGACATGGTCCTCGTGGGTGATTTCCATGGCGATCACCTTGATGCCGTACTTGCCCGCCAGTTCGAACACGTAGGGCAGGCAGGACTTGCCGT
>CAYQDX010000101.1:0-11724 GCA_964416345.1 uncultured Ectothiorhodospiraceae bacterium | reverse complement strand
AGGCGGCGGCGGGCACGAGGTAGGCGGCGGGCTTGTTATGGTTGAGCACGGCGACGGGGAAACCGTTCGCCTGTTCGATGACGGCGGAGGGGTTTTTCTTCAGCTCGCTAATGCTGACCGAGGCGTTGGTGTAGAGCAGTTCCATACAGGGCTCCTTGAAGGCCTAAAAGAGACCTATATTATAGTCTAAAAACAGGTCTCATGCCGTAAGGTGCTCGTTCAAAGTCGCATTCCGGGGAACACAGCCAGGTTACTCATCTCTTCTTTCCGTACGGGGGGTACCGGTCCTTTCGCCGATAGCATGGGTTTGTCGGCTCGGTGCGGACGGCCCGATGGGATGATGGGTGTCTTTGCTTACGCGGCTCTCGCCGGACCGGGCACGCCGTGCTATGGTGTGTTGGTGCATTGTCACCACAGGTCATGCCTATGCCAAGACTTACCATTACCCTGAGTGACGCCCGTCATCGGGCGCTCAAAGAGGCGGCCGCGCGGCGACGCAAGAGCATCGCGGCAATCATCGAGGAAAGCCTCGAGCAGAGCGGCATCAAAGACACGGAGTCAGCCGCCGCCCTGGTGGCCCGGGCACGGGCTGCCGCGGGGATGTCGGCTGAGGAGGCGGCTGCGTTGGCTGACAAGGAGACGCGGGCGGCACGCAAACCATGATGCCACCCGTTGCCGTCATCGACACCAACGTCCTGGTCGCAGGCCTGCTGACCCGCGACCTCGCCTCCCCGGTGGCCCGGCTGCTCGATGGCATGCTGAGCGGCGCTTTCCCCTTTCTGCTTTCACCTGCCCTGCTGCGGGAATACCGGGAGGTGCTGTTGCGCCCGGCCGTTGTCCGCCGGCACGGTCTTTCGGACCGCGAAGCGGACACCATACTGACAGAGATCACGGTCAACGCACGCTGGTGCGAGCCGAGCTCACAGGTGCATGCGCCAGACCGCGGTGACGACCACCTTTGGACGCTCCTCGCTGCCCAGCCCGGTGCTGTTCTCGTGACAGGAGACCGGCTCCTGCTTGAGAACCCGCAGCCATTGGCCGCTGTGCTCTCACCTCGATCGTTCGTGGACTTGCTTGAAATCTGAACGAGCAAAGTGAGGAGAGCGTGGACACCCGTTACTTGCGGCCAAATGGCGGGCTGGCCGTTGCTATACCTTGAAGCGGGGCGGCGGGAAGCTGGCCAATTCGGTGCTCGGTCAGCGGCAGTGAGACCGAGCCAAGCTGCAAGGATCAAGTACACCTGTGAAAGTGAATAGGGCGTGCAGTGAACGACGGAGTTTATCACCACCTATTACGCCGCCGTTTCACTGACCCGCTTCGCCACCTCGTGCGTGACGCGCAGCAATGCGGCAACGAGCTGTTCATCCACGTCCATATCGCCCTCGTATTCGGCGAGATTGCGTTTACGGTGAGCCTGATCGGGCACGCGCCATTGTTCACTTGGCAGTTCAATCGTATGCTGCAGGCGCTGAAACACCAGGTAACGCGATTCGGACCGGTAACCGCGGAAGCGCAGTGCCGCCAGTGCCAGTGCATGGGCGGCGTTGTAAGCGAGATCGAAACGGCTTTCGAGACTGAGATCTTTGACCCCCGCATCAGCAAGCCGCCGCATGCCAGAGCGCAGCAGCCCCTGGATTTCTGCGTCCGATGGCAGCTCGGTCTTCAATTTGCCGATGCGCACCAGGTTATCGAGTTGCGGATGGCTCATGTTCATTGTCTATCAGAGTCAAGTGCTCCCCAGTCAGTACCCGGGCAATAAAAGGGTTGTCGGATGCCTTCCGACGAGCGAACTCCTCTTGTGTATAAAGGATAGGGCTGAGCTTGCGGCCCAGCTCATTTTCCACCGTGGCCAGGGCCGAGTAGATATCTTCCAGGGTTATGCCATCGCCGACGATAAGGACGTCGATGTCGCTGCTGGCCGTGTCCGTGCCCTTGGCGACAGAGCCGTACAGGAGGGCCAGGCTCACGCGATCCGCCAGCGGCGCGAGCGATTCGCGGATCGGCTCGGCCAGCGCTACGGTCTTTTTCACCAGGCCGCGCAGCTCCTCGAAGACCGGAGAGGCTGGATTCGCCTGGTAGTGCCGCTGGTTCCCGATACGCTTGACGGTCACCAGGCCGCTCGATGCCAGGCGCTTGAGCTCGCGCTGCACGGCGCCTGAGCCGGAACCTGTTCGCTCGATCATCTCGGAGGCGTAGAAACTGCGGTTGGGCTGGCCAAACAACAGCGCCAGTACCCGCTGCTGGGTGGTCGTAAACAGTGCATCCGCGAGACGGGTGGGCGCGCCCTCAAGTGCCACGCCGGCCTTGCGGCGTGTCGGACGAGTATTCTTGGTAGCGACGACGTTACCCATTTCGGGCATTTTAGTGCCCAATGTGGGCAGGTATCAAGATAGGGCCAGAGCCAGGGCATCCATCACCTCTTGCACTATCAAGAGCTGCCAATCCCTTAGGCGGCGGCTTGGAATTGCTGGCTTGGAAGGGACCGCCAGATGGTGAGGTGGGCGCCCTCGTCTACACCTTTGACCATCCCACGGCAGGTAGAACTGAAGACGGTGCGCTACCTGCCTCGGCGCACCCTATTTGACTAGGGCGGTCTCCACCTCCTCGGCGCGCCAGGCCGCGTAGCTGAGCGCCTGGGAAATATCCTCCGGCTCCAGATAGGGGTAGAGACTGATAATCTCCCTCTGATCGTGGCCGCTCGCAAGCATCCCGACGATCATGCCGACGGTGACCCGCATGCCCCGGATACAGGGCTTTCCGCCCATCACTGTGGCATCGAAGGTGACGCGGTCTAGTTGCTTGATCTCCATGGACGGCTCTGGTTGTACGCCGCTCGCAACACTCAATGCCTGGATGCTATCACACGCTCAGGCGATCCGATGATGCATCCCTGCCTGCCATTCCTGCGACTGCAGGCTCTTGAGCATCAGCGCGTCTTCGGGGGAGTCCCTGCCGTAGCCGAGGATGTCGCGCAGCGGGTCCAGGGCGGTCCACCTGACGCGGGTGGGCCGCCGGCGGAGGTCCAGGTTGGCCTCGCCGGTCGGGCTTTACAGGTAGGTGCGGGCTTGAGCATCCGGGCAAGCGAAAACGAGTGCACCGATGATCCTTCGAGATCCCGACGCACCGGCGTCAAATAACCTTGCCGGCTCAGAGTACGCGCCGCGGGCGGGGCATTGTACCCGGACCGCGATACAACGTAGGGGGAGAACCTCACCGATGAAGAAGAGCACCGTACTCGCCGTGGCAATCGCACTGGCTGCCGGCTCGGCGCACACGCTCATGGCCCACGCCGATCATGACAGCCGCTATTACGACGGCACCTACAACGAATACTACGACGGCAACGGCCACTACGACGAGGCCGGCCAGAAGAAGGACGACGGCAGCGTGCAGCTCGGTCCGCGTCCGTTTTACCTGGTTCAGGGAATGGACGAGGGCAAGCTCAAGAACCGCCTCCTGCGGTGCCAGGACGGCCCCTTCTACCGCACCGACTTCTCCATCGGCCACCGCGGCGCCGCCCTGCAGTTTCCGGAGCATTCCAACGTGGCTTACCGCGCCGGGGCGCGCATGGGTGCCGGCATCGTGGAGTGCGACGTGACCTTCACCAAGGACGGCGAGCTGGTGTGCCGGCACAGCGAGTGCGACCTCGCCACCACCACCAACATCGTCGCCACTCCCCTGAACGCCAACTGCACCGTGCCCTGGACCGGCCCGGAGCAGGATCCCAAGCCCCAGTGCTGCACCAGCGACCTGACCTTGGCGGAATTCGAGAGCCTGCAACCCAAGATGGACGCCAGCAACCCTTCGGCGACCAGCGCCGAGGGCTACCTGGGCGGCACCGCGAGCTGGCGTACCGACGTGTACACGGGCCGTGCCCACGTGGTCACGTTCAAGGAGAGCATCCGGCTCAATAAGGCGCTGGGCGTGAAGCACACGCCCGAGCTCAAGAGCGCCACCCACCGGGGGCGCCTCGACGACATCTTCGGCAGCCAGGAAGGCTACGCTCAGAAGTTCATCGACACTCTGAAGGGTGAAGGCGTGAATCCGAAGGACGTTTGGGCCCAGTCCTTCAACAAGGACGACATCCTGTACTGGATCCAGAACGAGCCGGCCTTCGGCAAG
The DNA here is from genome assembly GCA_964416345.1 of uncultured Ectothiorhodospiraceae bacterium. Classification (GTDB taxonomy): domain Bacteria; phylum Pseudomonadota; class Gammaproteobacteria; order CAYQDX01; family CAYQDX01; genus CAYQDX01. The sequence goes on along the minus strand of CAYQDX010000101.1, from coordinate 7,602 downwards.
CAGGCCGTCTACCTTGACAGTATCGACCCCGCGACGAACCCGCCCATTCCGCGCCTGGAATACGACGAGCTGAAAGGCCTCAAGCACCAGGGCGTGCGGATCATCGCTCCGCCGATGTGGGCACTGCTGTTCGTAACCGGTGCCGGTGAGGTGGTGCCGTCGGAGTACGCCAAAGACATCAGGAGGGCTGGGCTCGACATCATCACTTGGACCTTCGAGCGCGCCGACCTGCGTCAGGGTGCCTCCAAGGCGGGCTGGTACTACCAGCTCGATCCGCAAGGCAAGGCCATCAAGAAGGACAGCGACATGTACAAGGCGCTGGACGTGTTGGCCAGGCAGGTTGGGATTCTGGGCATCTTCTCCGACTGGCCGGCGACGGTTACCTACTACGCCAACTGCAACCAGTCGCTGCATTTCGTGTCGGCGATGAGCTTCCTGACCGCGTATGCGCTCATCTTCACCAGCCCGGTCGCAGCGGCGCTGGTGGGCTGGCTGGTGGCCATGACCAGCCGGCAGGCCGGCCATTTCTTTTTCGAGCCCAAGGGCTACGATGAGGTGAACGGCGTTACCCACGAATACAAGGAATCGATCAAGGTCGGCTACAACCTGCGCCGCAAGGTCGTGCTGCTGTCGCTGTGGGCGCTCTCGCCGCTGGTGCTGTGGCTGGACCCGACGCTGTTTGGGGTATTCAGCACGGATCCGGTCCGGACCGGCTTTGTCGAGCGCATGGGCCTGGTCTGGCTGTGGCTCGGCGTCGCGGGCCTGGTGTTTCGCACCCTGCACCTGTTCTTCCTGCGCGGCGTGGACACGGGTCTCGTCTGGATGCTCAAGATCCTCACCGATCCGTTCCACGATCTGAAGCTCTACCACAAGGCGCCGCTGGCGTTGCTGCGGGGCGAGCTCATCGACCCCATGGCCCACGCCGCCGCGCGCGGCCATTGATTCAGATCCGTTGCGAGAGCATCTCCCGCAGGATGCCGCGCCGAATCGCGCGGTCGGTGAGCGCCGCGTCCGACCACCACCAGCCGTCCTCGCGCATCGCTCGCGCGGCGGCGGTGAAACGCTCCACCACCGCGTTGAGCTCCGCCTCTCCGCAGTCGAAGCTGAATAGGAGTCGCCCGGTGCCCACCCAGGAAAGCCACAGCCCCTCGGCGCGCAGGTAGTACTGCAGCATCCAGTTGTAGCGGGCGGGCTGTGTGTAGCACACGGTGAAGATCGACGACAGGCTCGACACCCGCACCGGGATCCGTTCTCGCTCAAGGCGCGCGTTGAGGCGCCCCGCGAGCGCGCTCCAGCGCTCGTCCAGCCCCGCGTAGTGGGCGCGGATCGCCGGCGTTTGGAGGCGCTCGAGGAAGACCTGCATGGTGGTCATCACCTGGGGATGGGAGTTGAAGGTGCCGCGGGCGAAGCACAGATCCGCGGGGCGCTCGGGGCGAAAGCGCCGCATCAGGTCGGCGCGCCCGCACAGCACGCCCACCGGCAGGCCGCCGCCGAGGGTCTTGCCGTAGGTGACCAGGTCGGACGCACGCCGAAGTACTCCTGGGCACCACCCGGCGCCAGGCGGAAGCCGACGAAGATCTCGTCGAGCAGCAGCGGAATGCCGCGCGCGCTGCAGACCTCGCGCAGCGCCTGCAGCCAGGCGGCGTAGGCGACCCGGTCGAAATGCGCCCGGCGGCTGCTGTCGACCAGGGAGCCGTCGGCATGCGCACCGGCGTTCGGATGCAGTGCCTGCAGCGGGTTTACCAGCACGCAGGCGATGTCCCGGCGCTGCCTGAGCACCTCGAGGGAGCGCGCGTCCATGTCCCTCAGCGTATAGGTCTCGCGCGCCGGCAGCGGGTTGCCCGGGCCGGGCTGCACGTCGTCCCACCAGCCGTGGTAGGCGCCGCAGAAGCGCACCAGGTGCGAGCGGCGCGTGTGGTAGCGCGCGAGGCGCACCGCCTGCATCACGGCTTCCGTGCCCGACATGTGGAACGACACCTCGTCGAGACCGGAGATCTGGCGCAGGCGTGCAACATTGTAGGCGAGCGCGGGGTGATAGGGCCCGAGCACGGGACCCAGCGCGGCGGCACGCCGCGCACCTTCCGCGAGGCAGGACTTGTAGAACTCGTAGCCGAGCAGGTTCACGCCGTAAGACCCGGAGAGGTCATAGTAGCGGTTGCCGTCGAGGTCGGTGAGGACGGGACCCTCACTGGCTGCGACGAACGCGCCCACCGGCAGGTCGCGCCGCACCCGGTCGCGGAACTGGAACGGCACGCGGTAGGCGGCGGTGAGCTGCAAATCGGACAGACTCGGCTCGACCTGGGCGGTGAGCTCCAGCGTGCGCGCATAGCGCTCCCGGTACAGGCGCGAGAGGCGCTCGAAGCCGCCACGGCGCGCATGTGCCACCGTCTGTGGTGCCCCGTCGGCGCGGAAGAAGGCGTCCTCGCCGTAGCCGTAGAACGGGATGAGCCGCGCGAGGCGCCGGGCGAGGCGGGCATGGCCCGCGACCGACGGGTGCTTCGCCCGGGACAATGCGAGCCGGCGCCGGAGCGGCGACAACGCGAGCAGCGCGGCGGCGCCGGCCAGGCCGCACAGCAGGAAGGTCTCGTTCATGGCGCCTTCATGTACGCCCCGCGCCTTACACGCCGATGACACCGCGATGACAAAAGCGCTGCGCGCCGTGCTCGCACTCGGCCGGGAAGACCTCAACTTCCTGCTCACCAACCGTATTCCGCGCCGACTCGCCACCCGCTTCATGGGCTGGTTTAGCCGCATCGAGCAGCCCCTGGTGCGGGATCTCTCGCTGGGCCTGTGGCGCAGCTTTGCCGATCTGGAGCTGCAGGAGGCGAAGAAGCACCGCTTCTCGAGCCTGCACGACTGCTTCGTGCGCGAGCTGCGCCCGGGCGTGCGACCCATCGACCCGGACCCGACGGTGCTGACCAGTCCCTGCGACGCCATCGTCGGCGCCTGCGGGCGGGTCGAGGGCACGCGCGTATGGCAGGCGAAGGGCTTTCCCTATCGACTCGAGGATCTGCTGGGCGGGGACGACGCAGCCGAGCCCTGGCGCGACGGCTGCTACGCGACGCTGCGCATCACCTCCAGCATGTATCACCGCTTCCACGCGCCGCATGCCTGCCGGGTGCAGCGCGTGCGCTATTTCTGGGGCGACGCCTGCAACGTCAACCCCATCGCGCTCAAGCGCATCGAGCGGCTCTTCTGCCGCAACGAGCGTGCGGCCATCGAGGTGCGGCTCGAGGAGAGCGGCCATCGCGTGGCACTTGTGGCCGTGGCGGCGGTGCTGGTAGCGGGCATCCGCTTGCGGTTTCTCGACGTGCCGTTGCGCGACCCGGGCCCCAGGGTGCTCGACTGCGACGCGCACTTCGCCAAGGGCGCGGAGATGGGCTGGTTCGAGCACGGCTCGACCCTCCTCGTATTCGCCCCGCGCGGCTTTCTGCTGCACGAGAGCCTGGCGGAGGGCACACGCCTGCGCACCGGCCAGCCGCTCATGCGCCTGCCCGACTCACCACGCCAGCCGTGGAGTGGGGGGCACGCTCCGCATTGACCTTCCCACAGGCGGGCGGAATCGAGGACGGTGCGCTTCGGCCCTCAACGCGCCCTACGCAGGACACACTCAGCCCCGGCGTTTGTCGAGGAGGAGTCTCGTCGAAGACAGTCGGCGAGGGGGCTCGCCTCCCACGAGAGGCTGGCCTCCCTCCCCGTGGGAGGCCAGCCTCTGGCCGATTCTTCCCTTTGAACCCCGGCTAAGGCGCCTCGTCCAGCAAAGGTTCCAGTCTCCCGCTCGTGCCTTGCCCACCCCGTCTACTCCACGGTCAGGGGCCGCGTCGCCAGCACCGCCCTGTTGTCGCCGTTCCAATAGCGCAGCTGATACTGCCCGGGTGACTTCGGCGCCTTGAGCGAGGCCTTGCGCTCCTCGAACTGGTCGCTGCGCAGACGCCGGCGTCCCACGGTCTTGCCGCCGGTGTCCAGGATCTGCAGCTCGTCGTAGCGCGCACCGGGTCCGAGCCATTCGACGACGAAGCTCTGGCCGGCGCTCACCTTGTCCGGCCCGGACAGGGATACCTCGGTCTGCGTCACGGTGATGGCCCGGGTGGCCAGCACCACCCGGTTGTCGCCATTCCAGTAGCGCAGCTCATAGGCACCGGGCTTGGCGGGCGCCGGCAGGCTTGCCCGGTGGTTGTCGAAGTCGTCGTTGCGCAGGCGCTTTTGGCGAATCACCTTGCCCTTGCCGTTGGTCGCGGCCGGGTCGAAGAGCTGCACCGAGTCGTATCGGCCGCCCGGCCCTTGCCACTCCACCGGAATAGTGGCTGCCAGCGGTATGGTCTCCGGCGCACTCAGGGAGACCTCGGCAGCCGTGACCGTGATGGGACGCGTCGCCAGCACCGCCTTGTTGTCCCCGTTCCAGTAGCGCAGCTCGTAGCCGCCGGCCTTGGCGGGCGCCGGGAAGCTCGCACGATGGTTTTCGAAGTCCTCATTGCGCAGGCGCTTCTGACGGATCACCTTGCCTTCGCCGTTCAGAGCGGAAGGGTCGAAGATCTGCACGTTGTCGTACTGCCCCCCGGGTCCGACCCACTCGACGACGATGTTGCGGCCCGCCTCCACGCTGTCCGCTGCACTGAGGGCGACCTCGGCCTCGACCACTCGGATGGGACGGCGTGCGAGTATGGTCTTGTTCTCCCCATTCCAGTACTGCAGCTCGTACTCGCCCACCTTGGCCGGTGCCGGCAGAGTCACCTTGTGATGCTCGAAATCGTCGTTGCGCAAGCGCTTTTGCCGGACCACCTTTCCTTCGCCGTTCAATGCAGAGGGGTCGAAGATCCGCACGTTGTCGTAACGGGCTCCAGGACCTTGCCACTCCACCAAAATCGGCCGCCCGATCTCCACGGTCTCGGGTCCGGAGAGCGCTACCTGGGTCTCGATAACCTCGAAGGGCCGGGTCGCGATCACTCGCCTCCCTGTCCCGTCCCAGTAGCGCAGCTCGAAGGCTCCGAGCTTTGCCGGGGCGGCCAGGGTGACCTGGTGCTGCTCTATGTCCCCGTAGGCGATAGTGGCGGTACGCATGACCTTGCCTTCGCCGCCGCGGGCACTCGGGTCGAAGATCTGTATAGAATCGTAACGTCCCCCGGGTCCCTCCCAGGTCACGGTGAGCGGCGCCGCCTGCTCCACCGTCTGATCGGCCGTGAGAGTGGCCGCTGGCGCGGGCGGTGCCTCGGGCTCAGGCGCGGGCTCAGGCTCGGTTACCGCCGCGACGGTTTCCGCCAGCGCAGCGCTGAGCTGGCCAGCATCCGCAGCGGGGAGGTACATGCCCCCGGTGTTCTCGGCCAAGCAGGCGACCTGGCGGCCCTCTTCGTCCGAGAGGCCGAAGCCGACCACATGGGCAGTGAAGTCGACGCCGGTCTGCGCCAGCCGGGTGCCCAGGGCACAGGGGTCCTGGCTGCAGGTCTCCAGGCCATCGGTGATGAGAATGACCGTTGCCTTGTCTTCGGTGTACTTGAGATCCTCGGCCGCCTGCAGGACGGCGGCAGAAAGCGGTGTCTTGCCCTTGGGCTGCAAGATATTGGCCGCCGCGGCGACCGCCGTGCCCGTATTTACCGCAGGAGGCACCAGCAGCTCGATGTCATTGCAGTCGCCCTTGCGCCTATGCCCGTAGGCAATCAGTCCCAGTGCCAGATCCTTGGGCACCGAGGTGAGCACCTTGCGGAGCGTTTCACGCGCGCTCTCGATCTTGGGCTTGCCGTCGATCTTTCCCCACATGGAGCCGGAGGCATCGAGCACGATCATCGCCTGCTCGGCTGCTGGGGTTGGGTTGCAGAGCAGGGCCGCGGCGGCCGCTACGAGAATTCGGCGCATGACAACTCCTCCAGGATGCTTCGGGTCGAAGGATAGGCCATCGGGTCGTGAGTTGCGAACCGGAGGGGCGGCGGAGTAGTCACCGCTTCGGCCAAGGTCGTCGTAGACTCGGCCAGGGGCTGCCCTCCTACCGGAAGGGAGGATGTCCACCTGTGGGAGGCGAGCCCTCTACCGGGAGGGGCCATCCGCCTGTGGGAGGCGAGCTTTCTCAGCGATAGCCCCGACCTCTGGCTCGAGGAATTCGGCCAGAGGGCTGGCCTCCTACCGGAAGGGCGAATGCACTGCCGTGGTATGCAGAGCAGTGTCGTTCTCCTAGACCTGCGCCATGGCGGAGCTATGCGGCGACACCGCGATTGGCCGGCGGTGCCGGTCTATCCAGTAGCCCCAGGCCACGATGAGCCACTGTGCCTGACCGACCCAGGCGATGGCGCTGACGCTGGGCGGTGGCGGGCCGAAGACGTTGCCCAGGTGAATGGCAAGGAGGAGCGCCAGCAGGCTCCACGCGGCCCACCTGCCGAGGGCGTCCAGAGGCTCCGTGCTGCGCAGGTAGAGCCACGCGCCGGCGGCGTAGATGGCGAGCTCGAGGGCGAGGGAGGCGGGCAGCGACATCCAGAGATCCAGGCCCAACCGCTCGTTGCTGCCGGGGTAGAGCGGCAGGTCTGGGCGATGGACGATGACATCGAGCAGCCAGTGGCTGACCACGGCCGCGCCCAACACTATCGCCCCGCGTGAGTCGTTTCGTAGCAGCCGATAGGTGAGGCCGAGCATCACCCCCCAGACGATCACGGCCAGGAGGCTGTGGGACCAGGGGTAGTACACGAGCTCCAGTGGCACGCCGCCGGCGTCCGGCGCAATGCGCACCCGCTCGAAGCCGAGCAGCAGCAAGGTGGGCCAGAGCAGGTCCACGAGCTGGGCGGCGAGGAAAAGTGTGCCCAGAGAGACCTTGGGAGCCAGCGGCTTGGCTGCCAGTCCGACGCCGAAATGTCCGATGAACATAGCGTCTCCTGTTGCTTGCGGTGCAGCGGGAAATGCGAGTCCGGCGTCCGCTACCGGACACCAGCATAGCGGTAGTGGCCGGTGATCGGAAATTCCAGCAGGGCATCTTCTAGCCTCGGACCGCGGCCGATGTTGTGCACCACCAGGGGCCGCTTGCCGTCCGCGGAGCGGCGGTCCACCACGATGCCGATGTGGGGCAGATTGCCGGGCAGCATCCAGGTCACCAGATCCCCCGCCTGGTAGTCCGCCGGATCGTTGGTCACCGCAAGCGCGGCGTGGTGGCGGCGGAAGAAGGTCTGCAGGTTCGGCACTCGACGATGGTCGATGTTGGGGTCCGGCCGGCGCAGGCCCCATTGCCGGGGGTAGGCGGAGAACGCTTTGCGCATATCCTCGTGCACCGCCTGCTGCAGATCGACGCCCACGGCGCGGTAGCTGCGAATCACGACGTCCGTGCACACGCCGACCTCGTCGGGAACGTCGCCTCCGGGGTAGGGGATGCGCCGGTAGGCGCCGTCATAGCTTACCCGGTGGGTGGTGCGCTCCAGGGCGGCGGCCACCAGGCCGCGGGTGAGTGCCGGGGGCAGCTCTTCGCCGAGCGCTGCGCTGGCCAGGGTCACCAGCAGGATGAGGGCGCCGGTCGCGGTGCGGATCTGCACCATTCGGGCGCCCGTGCTCGCAATCACCCAGTTAGGGCCGCGGAAAGAAATAATCATCCCATCTTGCTGGTCTCTGGCGCCGGCTTCTGCGTTGCGGCAAGCG
>CAYQDX010000100.1:7697-11787 GCA_964416345.1 uncultured Ectothiorhodospiraceae bacterium | reverse complement strand
CGTGGGTCGTAGTCCGACAGCATTTCGCAAGCTTGAGCGCCCCTTACTAGAAGGATGGATAGGATATCCAACCGCGCCACAGTTGGAGTGAGGGAAACGCTGCCATCGAAGTAGCGCTCAATCCAAGGGTGTTTTCGGAGGCGCTGAAGGTGTGCGGTATCGTCGGCGTCCGGCGCTTCGACGGCGCGCCCATCGACCTGGCCGTGATCCTGCGCATGCGCGTTCAGCTCGCGCACCACGGGCCCGACGCGGCCGGCGAGTGGCACGGGCCCTCGGCCTCCTTCGGGCATCGCCGGCTCTCGATCATCGATCCCGAGGGCTAACCTCAACCGATGACCCGCGGCCCGCTGCACGGCTACGGGCATTTCGAGAACGACCATCTACGGAAGGCGGCGCCGCGCTTGGCGTCGATGCTCGCCTTCTTGCGCTCGATGGTTGCCCACTTGCTGTGGCCGAACACGGAGAGACCTCTCGGCGATGCGTCGAACCGCGGGAAGCCAGAGCGGTACGTGGGAGAGGGCCGGAGGATCAATGGGGGGGCCGGCGGCCCGCGCGCGGCCCAGGCTCCTCCACCATGAGCATCCACACGAAGCCGGGCTGTATCCCCCTATCCCCGGACGATCGGGGCCGGCGCCGCGGGCGGTGGAAGCCCGCGACGCCGGTCCGCTCGGCTCGCTTCCGGGATACCCCCTCACCCCCCGGTCGGCGTGGGGAACGGTTGGGTCCGATCCCTTCGCGCCACCAACGTGGGCTCGACGAGCTCGGGCGCCTGCGGGGAGGAGCCCGCGACCGCAAGAAGGCGGTCGAGCTCGGATTCCGTCGCCGGCTGGCCATTCTCGAGGACGACGCGCTCACCGGCGGCCAGGCTGACGTCGAACCTGCGGATCTCGCCTTCCTCCTCCGCGTACACGGCGCTCGGGTCGAAGCGTACCATCGTCGAGCCCGCACCCGCCACGTGCACCCAGCCGTCGGTGTAGGCGAGGATCAACGCGCGGGGTGCATCGACCGTGGCGTCCACGTCGAAGCGGAAGGTCGCATCCCGGGTCGTGTCGCCCAGAGGCCCCAGGAGAAGGCCAAGTTCCAGCGGGATGATGACACGTCGCATCGAGTCGGGGCGGACGGTGAACGGCTCCCCTACGCGACCCCGGGCCTCGCCGGACGAGGATCCATCGGGGACGTAGACATCGCCCGCCTCGTGCGCGAAAACCGTCCACGTGGATCGCGGTCCGGGACGCGCGACCACCACAAGCTCCCGGTCGCCCTCGACGACCTGTACCGACGCCTCGCCGTCCAGCGTCGGATGGTCCCGCAGCACGGCCGTGTACGGCCCCGGCTCCCCGACCACGATCGGCATTCCGCCGTCCGCGGCATCGACCGCGATCCGGAACGACCCGGGACCGGTGACCTCGAGCCGTCCGCCGACGGCCTCTCCCTCCGGCACCTCCAGCCGGACGCTCAGCGAGAGCGGTGGTGGCGGCTCGACGCCCGGGCTGACGCGCAGGTCCGTCGACGACCCACCCACCACGAGCTCCCCCGGCTCGAGCGGCCCCGCCGAGGCCTGGAGCGCGTAGCTGCCCAACGCCAGCGACAGATAGGCGATGCCCTCCTGGTCGAAGCGGGCCTTGCCGCTCCCCGCCTCGCCGAACGCCGAGACCGCGACTCCCGCGAGCTCGGCCGGACCGATCAGGCGGACGTTCCACGTGCGCTCGGCGACGACCACCTCGGCTCCGTCGCTCAGCACGGCGGGCTCCGCGGGCGACCTCCAGGCCGGTCCCAACCGCTGCTCCTCCGCGAAGGTCGGCTGGACCCGATACGTCTCACCTGGCCGCAGATCGGCCGTGACCCAACCCCCGTCGTCCGCCGTGGCGACCGCATCGCCGATCCAGCCGTCCGGGCCCGGGCTCAGAAACTGGACGGCGCCGCGGTACGGTGCCGACTGCCCGTTGTCCCTCAGGATCGACCGCAGGCGGACCGCGACCCGGTCCACCGCCCGCAGAGTAGCGGTGCCACGGCCGCCTTCAATCATGACCGGCCCCGTAACGGCAGCCGTGAGATTCGGCCCCACCAGCGCCGCGTCGTAGCGCCCGTCCGGGATCGACGGCACCTGGACGGTGTCGCCGGACACGTCGAACCCCACTCCGTCGATGAGCAACCCGGCGCTGTCCGGCAGAGAGCGGGCCAGGGCCTCGGGCGTCAGCATGATGACGGCCGGCGGCCGGGTCAGTGTGAGGGAGCCCGCCTCGAGCGAGCGCAGCTTCTCGATTCGTTCGATCGTGTTCATTCGGCAGCGACCTCCAGCGCCTTCGTGTAACCCTCGTGAGAAAACTCCACCAGCAGATCCACGGGAAGGAATGTGATACAACCCAATGCCAGATTGATCATCTGGAAGACGTTCATGCCCTGCCCGACCTTCACAGACAACGGAGGGAGACCGTACCCGACGTCGATCTGGCCTCTCGGCGTGTTTTGCGCTTTGCAAGACACTGATTTGCGGAGAACGGTGTTCGTGGATCGTTTCTCGCCTTCGAAGGGGATGATCTCGAAGTCGGACGTGACGTTCGCCTCGGCCGCGGTGTTCGGGAACTTGCCTCTGGGCGGCGTGATTGCCCAGATGACGCCGGCGAGACCCGAGACCACGCCCAGCACGGGCACGGCCTTCGAGCCTGCCTTCAACAAGGGGAGGAAGGTGGTCGAGGCGCCCGAGAGGAGGCCCGCGTAGTCGGCGGCCAAGGTCCCCTCTTCCTCGAGGCCGAGGATCGTGTACGCCGCCTGGGGCCGATCGTTGTTGACGCGAGCCGTGAAGTGCCCGTCCCCCCCTCCCATGAGACAGCGGGCCCGTCCGGCCAGGCAATTGGGGACGTGCTGGCGGTCGAGACGGTAATACGGCAACACGAGGGCGGCACGCCGAGCGCCCTCCGCCTCAAAGGAATTCAGGGACTTCGGTCTAGGCTCTTTTCCAAAGAGGGACAGGATCGTGCCTTCGGTTGGCAGGATGACCCGGTTGACGAGCAGAGTGACCAGGACGTAGTTGAGGCGCTTCTCTATTGCGCCCCCTAGCTTAGGGCCTATCCTTATTCTGGCGTAGATTGACAGGTTCGCGTCGTCACCGCCGGGAAGTGAGGACTCCGTGAACACAACTACGCCATCGCCCGCACCGGCCGCATTGCGAGTCACGGCCGTTGTCCCAACCTGCTCACCCCTGCTGAACGAACCGCTATATTCTTCTGCCCGAAACACCTTGCCGCTCTTCTCGTATCCGAAGTAGAAGCGGGCACTTCCCACCCGATCAGGCGATCCTGCCATGCTGTGGCGGCGGAACGCGCTGTCCTTACGGAAATGCTGAATCGGGAGCTGGCCGCCCACGTAGTAGCGCACCTTGGCGCTGACGGCCTGGAGACGCACCGCCTTCGCGGCGGGTTCGCCCATCGGGCGAGCGTTCACCCGGCTCCTGAAGGTCACGTCCTTCGTGATCGACCGCTCCGCCACCGTGGGCCCCGGCAGCTTGTCGGGATCGATGTAGGCGACGTACGCGTGGTGGTCTCCGTTTTCCTGCGCTCCCTCCACGAGGTCCGGGTCGGGCTCCTTGCACTTCACGAACCGGCGCGTCGAGGTCACGGTCGAGGCCTTGGGAAGCAGGATCTCGTAGCCGATCCTGTCCATCACACGGACCTTGCTTCCCAGACCGAGGAACCTGACGCGGAACGGAAGAAACCCTCCGGAAGCGTAGGCAATCACCTCCGGCGCGTGCGTGATCTCGACCTTGCCCGGATACACCGTGCACCCGCGCGTCTCGGGGCGGTCGGCGGCGACGAACACGCCCTCCGGCAGGGCGGGCGGCGGCGCCCCTTCCTCGTCGCGGGTGAAGCCTCCGGTACCGGGGCCGACAAGCCCCGGGTCCAGCTCGAGACTCGGCGCGGTCGTGCCTCCGCCGAGATCTCCAGCAATCGCCGCTTCCATTCCGCCCGGCCCAGGGAAGGTAGCCTTGCGGAGCTCGAGCTCGCCGTTCCCGAAGCGCTCCAACAACTCGCTGCGGCCGATGTCCCCAGCGTTCTCGTCGTTCTCAGGATCCTCGCCGTTCGGCCCTCCCAGC
>CAYQDX010000100.1:6365-7597 GCA_964416345.1 uncultured Ectothiorhodospiraceae bacterium | reverse complement strand
TCGAACCGGATCGGATCGCTCTGCGCCCCCGAGCCGGCCGGGATCCACCGGCTCACCGGCTTCGGGTCGCCCGGCGAGTCCTCGGTGTAGCCGGTGCCGTAGTACCAGTCGATGCGTTGTCCATCCTGGAGCTCTGCTTCCTGGAAATCGGATCCGGCGGACGTCGCGAAGCGCCACGTTGATCCTGCCAGCGCGACGAGATTACCCGCCGAGAGCGTGTGTGTTGCCATGCCAGACTCCTCTCGATTGTCAGGGCGTCGGTCGTGTTACCGACGCCGTCGTCATTCCAACTACGTGGCGTACGGGCCGGATGGATGTAGGCGCCCAAGAACCGGCATCTAGTCTTCCGCGGCATCCTGGCCAAGGCTGTCTCCCGTCACCCACCACAGGAGACGACGATGCCCAAGAGCGCAACATCCGATGGGAGTAGCCAAAGGGGCCAGGCTCGATTAATGTTGGTTTTCGACGACTTTCCTTGGCCGCCCGCGGGGTCGGACTTCGCGCCGTTGGCCGGTGACTTTCTCTGCAGTGGTAGCCCTGCGCCGCCAGGCGAACCGCCAGGCGGCGCCCAAGCCTTTGCACGCCCACTGCTCTTGACCCCTAAACGAAGCGCCGCCACACGCCCATCGCTCATCGCGACGCAGGTGCGCTTACCACTGCACCGCCCCACCCCGGCACGCACTTGTTTGCATGCTCTGTCGGTGGTAGCGTCTCGCCCAATTCACCCGTCGTGCAGTTGGATCTCCTATTCCTCGGCTCCCGTCAATCTTTGCATGCTCGCACCATCTGGCTAGACTGCACGTAACCTTCCGGCCCTCTAGCGCCTGTAAGGCGGGGAGCCCATGGGACACACGGCGCATTCCAAAGAAACCATCGACGTCGAGACCTACCTGCGGGGCGAGCTCACGAGCGAGGTGCGCCACGAGTATGTGGGCGGACGGCTCTACGCCTTGGTGGGCTGCTCCGATAGCCACAACCTGATAGCCATGAACCTCGGGTCCGCCCTGCACCAGCACCTACGCGGCGATCCCTGTCAGGTGTTCATGTCGGACATGAAGGTGCGGCTGCGCATCGCGAGCGAAGACGTCCTCTATTACCCGGATCTGTTGGTCTCCTGCGACCCGCTAGACCGGGCGCGCTACTGGCGGGAGCAGCCCTGCCTCGTCGTGGAGATTGCCTCCGAGACCACGGCGCGCATCGACCGGCGGGAGAAGCTGCTGGCCTATCGGGAG
>CAYQDX010000100.1:0-6265 GCA_964416345.1 uncultured Ectothiorhodospiraceae bacterium | reverse complement strand
CCTTTGCGACCTTTGCGCCTTGGCGAGAGCCGTTCTCTTCTGATCATCCACTGTGTTGCAGAGACGCAGGAATCCGTTGAATCTTGAGCCGACACATGCCTGCCAACCCGGAAGTCGACCATGCCTGCCAAGCCTTTCTCCGAAGCCTCGGAGCAGAACAAGGGACCCATTCTTATGGTGCTGAAGGAGGTCTTTGCCCGTAGCCGGCGAGTGCTGGAGATCGGCAGCGGCACGGGCCAGCATGCGGTCTATTTCGCCGCTCAGCTTCCGCACCTAAGCTGGATACCCTCGGACCTGCCACACAATCATCCCGGCATCCAGGCCTGGCTGGACGACGCGGCGCTGCCCAACATGGAGCCGCTGCTGGCGCTGGACGTGCGCCAGCGCGACTGGGGCGCGCCGCAGGTCGACGCGGTGTTCAGCGCCAATACCGCCCACATCGTGGCCTGGGACGGTGTCCAGGCGATGTTTGCCGGGGTCGGCGCCCTGCTGCCGGCGGCGGGTGTCTTTGCGCTCTACGGTCCCTTCAGCTACGGAGGACGTCACACGAGCCCAAGCAATGCCCGCTTCGACGCCTGGCTGAAGCAGATCGACCCGGTCCAGGGCGTGCGTGATTTCGAGGCGCTGAGTCTGCTGGCGGCAGAGGCAGGCATGAGTCCGCTACGGGACGTCCCCATGCCCGTGAACAACCGCACCCTGGTCTGGGTGAAGCACGCGTGAGCCACGGCATGCTGGAGGCCGCCGTCGCGGCCTTCACCGTGTCCGGCCCGCTGCAGTGGGCCGAGCCCCTGCGCCGTGGTCACATCCACGACACTTTCATCGCCACCTGCAGGGGCGGCCGTCGCTATCTGCTTCAGCGCCTGAACAGGGTGGTCTTCCCCGATCCGGAGCCGGTGCTGGAGAACATCGCCCGGGTGACGGCTCACCTGAGCGAAAAATGGCGCGCCCAGGGCACGGACAACCCGGGCCGACGCACCTTGAGCCTGGTGCTGTCCCACGACGGCCGGCCGTACGCGGTGGACGCCGAGCGTCGCTACTGGCGTGCCTACGACTACATCGAGGACGCCTACAGCGTTGATGCCGTGGGGGATCCGCCGCTTGCCTACGCAGCGGCTCGGGCATTCGGTGAGTTTGCCCGCCTGTTGGCGGATCTGCCCGGCCCGCCGCTGCGGGTAACCATCCCGCATTTTCACGACACGCCGCGGCGCCTGGCGGCCCTGACGGCCGCCGTCGAGGCGGACCCGCTCAATCGGGCGGGGCTGGCGCGCTCGGAGATCGATCGGACGCTGGGGCAGGCATCCCTGGCGGCGCCGCTGGCCGATCCCATGAGCGCGGGCCGGCTCCCCACCCGTACCGTGCACAACGACACCAAGATCAACAATCTGCTGCTCGACGTGGCGACGCATGACGCGCTGTGTGTGGTGGACCTGGATACGGTGATGCCCGGCTGCCTCCTGCACGACTTCGGCGACCTGGTGCGTAGCAGCGCGAGCGCCCAGCGCGACGAGGCCGTCGGGACCCTGCGCCTGCCGCTGTTCGAGGCCCTGACGCGGGGCTACCTGGACGGCACCGGCGACATGTTGGACCCGGAAGAGCTGGATCTGCTGGCACTCTCCCCAGCCGTCATCACCTATGAGCTGGCCATGCGTTTCCTCACCGACTATCTGCGGGGTGACGTCTATTTCCACGTCGACCGCCCGGGACAGAATCTGCAGCGCTGCCGCGGGCAGCTCGCCTTGCTAGACCAGCTGCAACGGCACGCCGGGGCCATGGCGGCAGTGGTTGAGCGTGTGCGCGGCGCACGGGCATAGGCGCGGGGCGGTTGCCGAGAGGGCTCGACTCCTACAGGCGGATCGACTTGCTCCCAGGCCGCCAGCCCCCTGGGCGAATCTCAGCCGGGAATTACCGGGGGCGGTTCGCCGGCCGATGACGCGGCTGCTACACTGCGTCGCTTTGGGCAGAGGTGGATCGACCCATGCACCCCAATTCACTGCCACCCCTGCAGCCCGTCTGTGAGCTGGTGAGGGAGGCCGCCCGTGCCGAGCTGCTGCCACGCTTCGCCTCGGTGGAGCGCCGACTCAAGAGCGATTCCAGCATCGTCACCGTGGCGGACCACGGAATGCAGCGCCGTCTGGGCGGTGAGCTGCGCGAACGCTGGCCGGAGTACGGGTTCCTGGGAGAAGAGACCGACGGCGCCGAGCGCGCCGCTCGCCTCGCCCATCCGGGCAACGGCGTGTGGGTGTTGGATCCCCTGGATGGCACCAGCAACTTCGCCGCCGGCATTCCCTACTATGGAGTATCGCTGGCCCTGCTGGTGCAGGGTCGGGTCGCGCTCGGACTGGTCTACGACCCCGAGCGGGACGAATGCTTCAGCGCCCAGTCCGGCGCGGGCGCCCGACTGAACGGGGCCCCACTGCCCTCACCGGCAATCCCCGGGGAGCTGCGGCGCTGCATTGCCGCGGTGGACTTCAAGCGCCTCGCTCCCGAGCTCGCCATCCGGCTTGCGACCGCGGCGCCCTATGCCTCCCAACGCAGCTTCGGCTCCGTGGCTCTGGACTGGTGCTGGATTGCTGCCGGTCGGTTCCACGTCTACCTCCATGGCCGGCAGAAGCTGTGGGACTACGCCGCGGGGGCGCTGGTGCTTGCGGAGGCCGACGGCTTGGCCTGCACCCTGGAGGGAGAGCCGGTGCTGCGCCCTGAGGATCGGCCCCGCTCGGCCATCGCCGCCCTGGATCACGGCCTGTTTGCAGCCTGGCGCAACTGGCTGCAGATTCCCGGCTCCGGGAACGCGTCCTGACTTGCGTGGTCTCATGGCAGCGTACGCAGATCTACGGCAGCGGTGGGAGTCTGCACACGGTTGTGGGAGAATCGGGCGCGCGTTGCGACAGCATACCTAGCGGCGCCGGCGCGAAGGACCCGGATCCAACGCCGACACCATTTCTGCCTCACCGCCACAGTAAGGAACAAACATGAGATCAAGATTGTTACTGGCCATGTGCGCCTCCACCCTCTCCCTGCAGGTGCTCGCCGCCGACCCCGCCCTCACCACTCAGGAGCAGAAGTTCAGCTACGTGCTGGGCTACCAGATGGGCCAGACCATCAAGCGCGATGGCGTGCCGCTGGACTCCGCCACCCTGACCATGGCCATACGCGATGCCCTCGAAGGCAAGGAGTCCAGGGTCTCCGACACGGAGAAGCAGGAGGTCGTCAAGGAGTTCCAGGTGAAGATGGCAGAGGAGATGAAGGCCAAGGCGGCGGCAGCGCTGAAGCGCAGTGAAGACTTCCTGGCTGCGAACAAGAACAAGGAAGGCGTGGTCGTGCTGCCCAGTGGCGTCCAGTACAAGGTGCTGAAGGAAGGCACCGGCAAATCGCCCGAGCCCACCGATACCGTGGTGGTCGACTACGTGGGCAAGACCATCGAGGGTAAGGAGTTCGACTCGTCCATCGCCCGCGGCAAGCCCGCCGTCATGAAGCTGAACCGCGTGATCAAGGGCTGGCAGCAGGCCGTTCCGCTAATGAAGGAAGGTGCCAAGTGGGAAGTGGTCGTGCCGCCCGCACAGGCCTATGGGCCCCGCGGTGCCGGCCATACCATCGGACCCAACGAAGCTCTGATCTTCGAGATCGAGCTGCATCAGGTGAAGTCCGAAGAAGCCGCACCCACCAAGGCGCCTAGCACGCCTGCCAAGTAGCCGCCGCCCGCGGAATGATGGCCCCGCCGCGGCGGGGCCATTGGCTAGTACTCAATCAGCGCCACAATCGCCTGCATGAGGTCCAGAGGCCCGGGCGGGCAGCCACGTACCACCCCGTTTACCGGGATAACCTCGGCGACCCCACCACAGCTTGCGTAGGAGCGGCCGAACTCCCCGCCATCGGCGCCACACTCCCCCACCGCAAGCACCAGGCGGGGCTCGGGGGTGGCCGCGTAGGTGCGTCGCAGGGCCGTCTCCATGTGCCGGGACACCGGTCCCGTCACCAGCAGCAGATCGGCATGCCGCGGCGAGGCGACGAAATGCACACCGAAGCGCTCGATGTCGTGCAAGGGGTTGTTGAGCGCGTGGATCTCCAGCTCGCAGCCGTTGCAGGAGCCCGCATCCACGTGGCGGATGGCCAGGCTGCCACGGAACTGGCGGGCCACGGCCGCCTGCAGCTGCTCGCCGACCCGCTGCAGGTGCAGGTCTTCGCCGGCCGGCAGCTCTTCGGTGACCGTGCCCGTGCGTAGGATTCTATTCAGGACGCGCAGCATGGAACTACAGATCCTGGCCCGAATAGGAGCCGTTGACCGACTTGTTGCAGACCGGGAAGTCGGGGACGATGTTGCCGAGGATGAGCCGTTCCAGGGCGGGCCAGTTGAGCCAGCTGGGATCCCGCGGGAAAAAGCGGGCGACCCGCCCCGAGGCGTCGAAGCGCACGAAGCTCAGGATCTCTCCACGCCACCCCTCGATCATGCCGAGTCCCTTGGCGCCGCGCCTGGGCTGAGGCAGCTCTGCCCGCACCGAGCCCTCCGGCAAGGTCTCCAGCAGGTTGTCCATGAGGTGCAGGGCAATCCGAATCTCGTCCATGCGCACCCGCACCCGTGCCGCCACGTCTCCCTCCTGGTACACCGGCACCTCCACGGACAGCCGGTCGTAGGGGGCATAGGGGCTGGCACGACGCACGTCGAAGTCCTGGCCGGAGGCCCGGCCGACGTAGCCCAGGACACCCAGCTCGGCGGCGAGCCGGGAACCCAGCACCCCGGTGTCGATGAGCCTGTTGTCCAGCGAGGGATGGTCATCGAGGATGTCGAACAGGCCCACCAGCTCGTCCCCCAGCCGGTTGTGGTCCTGGCGCAGCACGGGGATCGCCGCTGGCTCCAGGTCTCGAGCCACGCCGCCGGGCAGTACCAGATCCATCAGCAGGCGGTGGCCGAACAGCTCCCGGCTGCGCCGTTGCCACAGCTCGCGCAGCCTGGAGAGCTGGTACAGGGCAAAGGAGAAGCCGACGTCGTTGCAGACGGCGCCGATATCTCCCAGATGATTGGCCACCCGCTCGCGCTCGGCGAGCAAGGCGCGCAGGGCCGCGGCGCGCGGCGGCAACTCCAGCCGGGCCGCACGCTCCATGGCCTGGCAGGCCGCCCAGGCGTGGGCGACGCAGGAGTCTCCCGAGACCCGCCCCGCCAGGCGCGCCAGGCCCGCAGGATCGCGCCCCACCGCCAGCTTCTCGAGGCCCTTGTGCACGTAGCCTAGACGCTCCTCCAGACTCAGCACTTCCTCCCCCACCGCCTGGAAGCGGAAATGCCCAGGCTCGATGATGCCGGCGTGCACCGGTCCTACCGGGATCTCGCAAGTGCCGGCGCCCTGGGCGCGTTGAAACGGGTAATCGGCATCGGCCGGGGTCTGCGCGGTCTGAGTCCCCTGCAGCGGAAAGCCGTTGCGCAGCGGGAACTCTCCTTCCCGCCAGGCCTGGTGTCGGGTCCAGCGCCGGCTATCGGGATGATCCGCGAAAGCCAGCCCCAGAAGGTCCTGGGCGTGGCGCTCCAACCGGTCGGCCGCCGGATAGTGCGGCACATGAGAGGCCAGCACCGGCGAGGCTGCCGGCACCGCGGTGCGCAGCACGACGTAGTCCCCCTGGAATTCCAGGCAGGCATACACTGGCAGCTGCTCGCCGCTGTGCTCTGCCCATAGTCCGACCCAGCGCAGGCCGAAGGCGGCCGCGACGGCGGCGGCACGTCCCCAGTCCTCCGGGTCGATCTCCAGCAGGTGGGCCGGCATCAGACGCCGAGTCGAGCCGCGCCGGACCAGGACATGCTCGTCCTGCAGTCGAGCCAGGTACTCCGAGAGCCAGTCGAATCGTCGCCGCGGCGCGGGAGTGGTCACCGGCTTAGCGATCATGGCAGCGACTCCCCGGTGATCAGCGCCGTGGCCTGGCTCAGCCACTGGGAGAGGAAGCCTGGAATCGCCAGGCCCAGCCACAGCACCAGAAGCAAGTGTGCCGCCACCGGCAGCATATTGGCCCGCACCGGCTGCTGGCCTTCCGGCGCCACGCCGTAGACCATCGGATGCAGATGCCGGAACAGGCCAGCGAAGGCCACCGCCAGACCCGCCAGCAGGGCGACGGTCAGGGCCGGCCAACTGTGCATGGTGGCACTGAGCAGCAGGAACTCGCTGGTGAACACGCCGAAGGGCGGAAAGCCTGCAATGGCAACCACTCCGACCAGCAGGCCCCAACCCACCGCGGGCTGGGTGCGAATCAGGCCCCGTATACGCTCAATTGACTGGGTCCCTGCGAC
>CAYQDX010000099.1:0-11816 GCA_964416345.1 uncultured Ectothiorhodospiraceae bacterium | reverse complement strand
TGGGCCACCTCGGCGCGGTCCAGCTCGACCCCCTCCCAGGGCACCGGATTGGCCTCCACCAGCCGGCATACGTCCTCCACCAGCAGGGCGAAGCTGTGCTCGTCTGCCAGATCGCCGTAGCCGGGCAGCAGGGGGCCGAAGCGCTCCAGGATATGGGGCGGGTGGGGCGCCGCGATCTCGGACAGCTGATTCACCATCACCCGCAGCAGGTTGGAGCCCGAGCGCTGGGTCCCGATCATGAAGCATGGCATCGACTGCGCTCTCCAAGGCGGGGCCACGGCTTGCGGCCGCGAAGGGTGGCGGTATACCAGGCCCCTCGGACGGTCCGGCCGCGGACTAGCGCCACAACCGATACACCACTTGGTCCCCGTAGCCCTTGGCCAGCGACAGGTTGCCGAGTGCCTCGCACTGGTACCAAGATGCGTAGGGTCCACCGGTCATCAGCTGCTGGTGGCGATAGGCATCCTCTTCGGCAGTCAATAGCGCCACGAACTGCTCTGAGGCGTAGATCTGGCCGGGGACGGTGACGGGCTCGATGCGCGCGGCGCGGTTGACGTGGCTGCCGAACACATTGGTGCGGCCCGTCAAAGGATTGTGGGCCGTGTACACCGGCCCGGCATGCAGCCCGATGCGCATCTGCAGCGGCCGCGGCAGCCCGTGGGCGAGCCAGTCCGAGGTCGCGAGGGTGCCATCGAGTGCGAAAGCATAGGCCAGCATGGCGCGGGCAGAGGCCATGGCCACATAGAGGGCATCACCCCAGCTCTCGACCAGCTCGGGCTCGGTCGTCTCCCGATCCGCGGCGGCCCTGAGCTCCGTCAGCAGCTCCCAAAGCCGCGGCAGGTGCTCCTCACCAAGCTTGCTGAAGCCTACGATGTCGGCGAAAAGCAGGCTCCGGATCACGCGCTCCGGCTGATGCACGGGCTCCGGCGGGCGGAGCGAGCCACTCGGCGCAGACACGGGCGACGGCGGGCCGGACGCCCGCAGCTCGTCCAGATCTATGAGCTGCAGGGTGGCAATCTCCGGCCAGTGATCCATGAGATCGGCTGCGGTGCCCGCCTCGGCGGCCGCTGCGTAGTCCCATACCAGCAAGAGCCGCGGGGGCCGGCCCAGGAGCTGGCCCCGCAGTCGAGCGAGCCCTTGAATCATCTGGTTGTTGAAGCGAAACAGCACCCGGTGACCCAGATAGGGCTCCTGAGTCGCATAGCTGACGCTGGTGGCGCGGTCAAGGGCGGCATGAAAGCGCTCGATCCAGTCGGCTCCAGCGGGCGCCACGCGCACGCGAACGAAATCTTCCAGCGCAAATGGCAGGAAGACATGCACCTCCCCGCGCCGCTTTAACATCGCCTCGACAAACAGCAGATCGGCGCCGGCACCGGCGCAGGAATAGCCGACGCTGGCGCCCACAGCCGCCAGGCGCTCGGCGATGGCCGCCTTCACCGCCGACTCGAGATAGCGTGGGAAGCAAGGCGGGGCGCTACCGGGCGGATCCAGCGGTGGGCCGCCGAAGATCACCGTCACCGGCTCATCGACCACGGCCGTCTCCGACTTGAGCCGCCGCGCGACCGCCGAGCGGGGCGCCCGTCACCCGCCAGCCAGCGCCAAGGCCTCGGCGCGAGACTCGTGCACACTCAAGATGGTCAGGAAGCCGGAAATGGCGAGAACTTCCCGGATACTCTCCCGCAGACCGCACAGCACCAGCTGCCCGCCGGCCAGCTTGGCCTTCTTTGCCCCCATGAGTATGACCCGCAGACCGGCGCTGGAGATGTACTCTAGGTCGGTGCAGTCCAGCACCACCCGCGACTGCGACCGGTCGAGGTATCCCAGCAGACCTTGCTCGAAATCGGGTGCGGTAGTGCTGTCCAGGCGCCCGGAGACACTCAATACCAGCACATCTCCGGCGCTCTCCTCAGTCAGATTGAAAGCCATTCGAGCCCGTCCTCACATTGGTTGCAGAGTCATCAGGAGCCCGACGCTCCTATACCTTCCGGCGCGCGGGGAGCACACCGCAGGTGGCTCCCACATCCTAGCCGGATCCGCCGCCGAAGCAAATGCAGCGAGTCGCAACCCAGTGCACCGACGGTCCGTCCGTACGGCGATGCGGAAGGCCAGCCTCAGACCCAGGCACGCAGAAACAGGGCGCCGCCGCTCGCCAGCAGCAGTGCCCCGATGATCCGAGCCATCTGCATTGGCTGAGACCCCCGTGCACCTTATCAACGGCGCGAGGATGAGTACCTGCGGAAAGATGCGTTCTGGCCCAAGAAGGGGATGACGCGCCGGCGAATCATGCCGCGAAAGGAGGAAGAAAACGTCAGAGCCCGTTTTTTAGAACCAGAACGACGTGCCCTTGAGCAGGAGCTCCAGATAGTGCATGTAGTGAGAGCCGTCACAGGAGAAGGTCAGGCTCACCATGCCGTTGAAGACGTTGATGGAGCCGGTGCGCAGGTAGATTGTCGGGTCGGCTAGCCGCAGGGCGCGCAAGGTGTCCAGAATCCGTGCAACCTCGACCTGCGGTATCTGGGCCCCCGCCGGATAGGGCCGTGTCGGGTAGACCAGACATATGTCGGGGTCCGTCAGCACTTCGTGGTCCAGGATGCGGTATCGGTAGGGGTCGTCCATGGTCCAGATGGTGGCCTGGCTGCTGGAGAAATGAATCTGGCACTGGAAGACCCCGCGCTGGGTCACCAGCTCTTCCAGAATGGACAAGGCCTGCTCCAGATTGCGGTCCATGGGACTCTCCACTCGGGACTGCTGGAACACCGTGCCCCGGATGGCCGGGTCGCCCTTGATCTGCCGCCAGTATCCTGGCTCGTCGTAGAGCTCTGCAGTCACCGGCAGCCGGCGCAGGTCGAAATCCGCGCCCAGATAGCCGAGCAGCCCCTCCGTCGAGTGCACCACCTGCAGGGCGGTGAGGCACGGGCGGTGCTCGGACAGGGTGATATAGGCGTCAGACAGCAGGTAGCCCCAGGGCGGGATCGGCTCCTTCATGTAGGGTCGCCGGGAGCGATCGCGGCCGTAATGTCCCGGCACTAGGCCGGCGCTGCTCACGTTGTCGCTGATTTGCAGCGCTTCGGTGCCCAGCACATAGAGATAGGTGCAGTGGGGAATCTCCGCGATGCCCTGCAGGAGGATCTCGTTGAGCTGCTCGCGCCGGCCCCAGGCCGGTGCGCATTTCTCGGCCAGGCTGGCCAGCGGCTCCCGCAGTAGCTGTGCGAGCTGCTCTCGCTGACGATAGATGCTGTCTTTCCAGGTTGAGGACATCCTAATCTCCTCGGCGAAAGAGCCGCTTGCGTCGTTCCCAAGGTCCCGTGGAATAAAGGGCAAAGTCTGCGCCACCTAGCTTGGACCGCGCCCATGGAGGAATCGTTGCGCACCACATTGCCTTGAATCGTGATGGGGTTGGCAGTTCGGATCCAGAGATGAGGGTAAGATGATGATATCGGCCGAGTATGGACAGCCGCGCAACTAACCGGACCCAATCCTACTCAGAATCAGCACGGGGCCGAGCGCGCAGGACAACCGAAGCGGCCGAGCGGCGTTAATCCTTATGTGGACCCGCGCTCTTGAGTTGAGCAGGGGCAGAGGTGAGAGAGATGAAACGAGCCATATTGACCACACTGATCGCCCTGAGCCTGGCGACTCCCGCATGGGCCGCTGGACCTTATTACGGCGGCTCCCACCACTACCGGTCTGTGCCGGTGTATGGGGGCCACTATCGCCACCACGGCGGCCATCACTACCGGGGACATCGTCACCATCATGACGACAGCGGTGCCCTGGTCGGCGGCCTGCTGCTGGGTGGTCTGCTGGGCTATGCCATCAGCGAGAGCAACCGGCCCGACTACGTCGTGACCACGCCCGCCTACCCAGCGCCAGCGTATACCGTGGTGACACCGCCGCCGCCGGTAGTGGTGCAGAGTGCGGAGGTGGACAGTGAGCTGGGCGAGTGCGTCATGACTCGCGAATACACCACCGTCGTGCGCATCGACGGTGGCTCGCACAGGGCCTTCGGCACCCGCTGCCTGAAACCCAATGGCACCTGGGTGCTGGGCAGGCCGAAGCTGGAGCCGGATGAAGCCGTGCCGTAGTCTCCGCGCTTAGTGTCTGCCACGGCGAGGCTAGTCCCTGCCACTTAGCTGACAGGCGCACCGAGTGCCGACGGCGACCTGCAAGACGTCGTCGGTACTGGGGTGCGGGCCGGGGCGCCCCAGACGGAAAAGGGGTCAGAGTCCTCTATTCCTTAGACCTCAGCCGTAGCGCCCGGTGATGTAATCCCCCGTTCGCTTGTCGTCCGGGCTGGTGAAGATCTTATTGGTGTCGCCCAGCTCCACGAGCCGACCCAGGTAGAGGAAGCCAGTGTAGTCGGAGACTCGGGCGGCCTGCTGCATGTTGTGGGTGACGATGACGATGGTGTAGTCGGTTCTAAGCTCGTCGAGCAGATCTTCGATCTTGGACGTCGAGATGGGGTCCAGGGCCGACGCAGGCTCGTCGAGCAGCAGCACCTCGGGCTTGACCGCAATTGCACGGGCGATACACAGCCGCTGTTGCTGACCACCGGAGAGCTGGGTGCCGCTGTAGCGCAGCTTGTCCTTGCCCTCCTCCCATAGAGCGGCCTTGCGCAGAGCCCACTCCACCGGCTCGTCCATGGCCCGCCGAGATAGTCGCTCGTAGAGCCTCACGCCGAAGGCGATGTTGTCGTATACCGACATGGGAAAGGGCATCGGCTTCTGAAACACCATGCCGACCTTGGCGCGCAGGGTGTTGAGATCCTGGCCGGGGACCTGGATGTCGCGGCCGTCCATCGTGATGCTGCCGGTGGTGTGCTGGTGCGGAGACAAGTCATAGATCCGATTGAAGGTGCGCAGCAGCGTAGACTTGCCGCAGCCGGAGGGGCCTATGAACGCCGTGATGCGCTTGTCGGGGATATCCAGCTCCACCGAATATTGGGCCTGACTACGGCCATAGTAAGCGCTCAGGTCGCGCACCGCGATCTTTGCGCCTGCGGCAGGAGGTTTCTGGGCGGTGGTGGCACGGCCCGCAACCTGGGTGGTGAGGGTCAGCGCCTCGCTGACTGAGAGCTCACGATGATACATGGATTCAATATCCCTGC
Source organism: uncultured Ectothiorhodospiraceae bacterium (assembly GCA_964416345.1). Classification (GTDB taxonomy): domain Bacteria; phylum Pseudomonadota; class Gammaproteobacteria; order CAYQDX01; family CAYQDX01; genus CAYQDX01. The sequence goes on along the minus strand of CAYQDX010000099.1, from coordinate 6,709 downwards.
CTGGGCGCCCGCAGCAGCACGCGGATGAGAATGTTGAGGGCGAGAATGGTCACCGTGATCAGCAGGGCGTCGCCCCACGCCAGGTGATGCCAGTCCTTGTAGGGACTCATGGCGAACTGAAATATTGCGACCGGCAAATTGGCCATGGGGCGACTCATGCCTGTGCTCCAGACCTGGTTGTTTAGAGCCGTGAACAGCAATGGCGCGTTCGCCGCCGATGCGCGCCAAGGCCAACAGCACGCCCGTCAGCAGTCCTCCGCGGGCGGCTCGGTAAACTACCTGCACGATCACTTTCCAGCGTGGCGCTCAGCCGGTGGGCATTGCCGATGACGAAGGTCACCGCCATGGTCGTTCCCAGTGCCCGACCCAGCCCTAGCATGGTGCCGCCGATCACTCCTGATTTCGCGTACGGCAAGGTAACGTTCCACACCACCTCCCAGGTAGTGGCACCGATGCCGTGAGCCGACTCCTTGAGCACCGGCGGCACGATCTCGAACACGTCACGCGTCACCGCGGCGATGAAGGGAATGACCATGATCGCTAGGATCACACCGGCGGGGAGCACGCCGATGCCCATGGGGGGACCCTGAACCATCGGACCGATGAGGGCCAGCTCGCCCAGGTGATCGGTCAGCCAGGGCTGCACGCGATCGGCCAGTAGGGGGGCCAACACGAACAGTCCCCACATGCCGTAGATGACGCTCGGCACCGCGGCGAGCAGGGCAATCGCGGAGGTCACCAGGGTCCCGACGATGGCGACCAGGGCACCGTCGCTATTCAAGCTTTTGAACCTGCGGCGGGGTGTCCATCCCCCGATCAAGGCGCTGCAGCGCCCGACCACACAGGCTTGCCGCTGCCGTCCTCGATCTCCTGCTGCCAGACCTGCTCCACCAGCTTCACCACGCTGTCCGGCATGGGAACATAGTCCAGCTCCTCGGCCATGGCGTCACCATTGGCATAGGCCCAGTCGAAAAACTTCAGCACCTCGGCGCCCACTTCGGGGTGGTCCTGCTGCTTGCACACCAGGATGAAGGTGGCGCCCGTGATAGGCCAGCTTGCGGCGCCGGGCTGGTCGGTGAGCACCATATAGAAGCCCTGGCTGCGGGCCCAATCCGCATTGGCCGCCGCAGCCCGGAAGCTCTCGGAGCACTTTTTTCTTTTCTTGACAAAGACTTAACAAACGTCCCCGGGGAGCACAGGCAGGCGCGGCGGGCAGGACGAGCCGCCAGCCCGCATATCTCACCAGGATGGCGGCGGAAATTGATAGCGGTGCATTTGCGGGCTAGCGCTTACGTGCCAACGTCAGGCCATCGCCGATGGGCACCAGGCTCAGGGTGATGGCGGGGTCATGATGCAGGGCGTCGTTAAGGTCGCGGATGGCCAGCGTGTCAGGCTCGCAATCCTGGGGGTCGGCGACCGAGCCACCCCACAGGGTATTGTCAAACAGGATGAGTCCGCCCCGTCGCACCAGCGCCAGGCAGCGGCGGTAGTAGTCCAGGTAGTGCCCCTTGTCGGCGTCGATGAAGGCGAGATCGAAGTCACCTGCGCGGCCCTCGGCCAGCAGGCCATCCAGTGTCTCCAAAGCCGGGGCGATGCGCAGGTCGATTTTGTGGCGCACGCCGGCCTCCTCCCAGTAGGAAATGCCCACCGCCGTCCACTCCTCGCTCAGGTCGCAGCAGATGAGCTCTCCGTCCGCGGGCAGGGCCTGGGCGATGCACAGGGCGCTGTAGCCGGTGAAGGTTCCGATCTCGATGGCATTGCGCGCCGCCAAGAGCTCCACCAGCAGGCTCATGAGCTGGCCCTGCTCCGGGGCTATCTGCATTCTGGCAAGCTCATGACTTGCCGTATATTCCCTCAGCCGGCGGCGCACGGGGTCCTCCCGCAGCGAGTGCTCCAGCAGGTAGGCATGGAGCCGGTCATCGAGGGCAATGGTGCGATTGGACACAGCAGTGCTCAGCGCTGGGCGCCCATGACCATAGCCAGGTGCCGGCTCAGCGACAGCGCCTCGCTGCGGGCCTCGGCCCGCCAGTCCGCAGCCGTCTCCGGCCAGCCCCGGGTGTGGCGCTCCACCAGACCCGCCAGGGCCGCGATGTGCTCCGGCGTGTCGTTCAGTGCCGGGAGATAACGAAAGCCGGCACCGCCGGCGCGCTCGAACAGCTTGCGGTTCTCGTTGGCGATCTCATCCAGGGTCTCCAGACAGTCGGCGGCGAAGCCGGGACAGACCACATGCACCTCACGGTATTTGCGCTTGCCCCAGTCCCTTAGGGTGTGATCGGTGTAAGGCTTGAGCCAAGCCTTGGGGCCGACCCGGGATTGAAAGGACACCGCCCAGCGCTCTTGCGCCAGACCCAGGCGCTCGGCGACCAGACGCGCCGTCTTGTGACACTGGCAATGGTAGGGATCGCCGGCAAGGAAGTATTCCCTGGGCAGGCCGTGGAAGGAGAACAGCAGATGCTCCGGCTCCCCATGCGCCCCCCAGCGACGCTGGATGCTGCCCGCGAGGGCGCCGATGTAGCCGGAATCGTCATGGTAGTGGTTGACGAAGCGTAGCTCTGGCAGCCAACGCCAGCCCATGAGCACCCCGGCCACGGCGTCGAAAGTCGACGCCGTGGTGGCCGCGGAATATTGGGGGTAGAGCGGCAGCACCAGCACGCGCCGCGCGCCTGCCGAGCGCAGCTCGGCGAGTCCCGCGGCGATGGAGGGACTGCCGTAGCGCATGGCCAGCACCACCTCGACGGGACCGGAGAAGCGCTCGCGCAACGCCGCCTGAAGTGCGGCGGCCTGCCGCCGGGAGATGGTGAGCAGGGGCGAGCCCTCCTCCGTCCAGATCCGCTGGTACATGGCGGCGGAGCGCTTGGGTCTCAGGCGCAGGATGACCCCGTTCAGCACCAGCCACCAGACGGGCCGCGGAAGCTCCACGACGCGCGGGTCTCCGAGGAACTCCCGCAGATAACGCCGCAGCGCCGCCGGCGTGGGGGCGTCCGGGGTCCCCAGGTTGGTGAGTAGCACGCCGGTGCACTCGGATGCACCGTGGGCATAATCCGCCTCGCCAATAAATCTCGGCATCAAGCATCTGTCCCGGTTGACGCTGGCATGACCAATGTTAGCAGGTCGACGCCGACGAGATCCGTTCGGGCGACCGTGGCCGGCAGCACCGCAGCCATGCACAACCGCCGGGTCGCTTGGTCTATCATCGGGGATATCGGGCGCCGGTCCTGCGCCGGGGTGACACGGAGGGGAGACCATGTCGAGCAAGCTTGCTGGCAGAGCGGCCGCAACTCGAGCCGCCATCGTCCTGGCCATGGGGACCGCGTTAGTCCAGGCGCAAGGGCCTGAAGTGGGGAAGCTCACCGAGGCAGCGCCAGCGCCACCGCCGGCTCCGCAGGTGCAGGGCGTCGCAGTACCGGCAGTGGTGAGCAGCCCCGAGGCGAAATACGTGCCCGTCGCGCCGAACCCCGATGCGGTGGATGCCACCCCCAGCGAGGTGCCGAAGCCGCTGGTCGGTCCCGGCGGGCCGCCGAACCGGCAGATCAATGACGCCGACTCGACGGCGCCCGAGCCGGCGACGGAGAGAGCGCCCAAACCCGGCGCGCCCACACCGGCATCCACCTTCGACTCGACCGATTTCGACACCAACGCCACCCATACCGGCGGCAATGTGTTCATACCGCCGGACCCCATCGCCGCCGCAGGCCCCGATCACCTGGTCAACGTCACCAACGTGACCATCCGCTTCCATCAGAAGAACGGCACCCTGGACTACGACGACTCCATCAATAGCTTCTTTACCGCGCTCAGCCCGGTCAACTTCACCTTCGACCCCAAGGTCATCTACGACCAGTTTGCGGGCCGTTTCGTCGTCGTCGCGCTGGAGAAGAACGACACCGGCACCAGCACGGGCAACACGTCCAGAATCCTGGTCGCGGTATCGGATGACTCCGATCCCGTCGGCACCTGGCACGTGACCGCGATCAATTCCAAGGTCAACATCGCTGGGGTTGACCACTGGGCCGACTATCCCGGGCTGGCCGTCGACGAAGAGGCGGTCTACATCACGGCCAACATGTTCGCCTTCGAGGTCGACGGCGGCACTTTCGGGGGCAATCGCCTGTGGATCATCGACAAGGGTCTGGCGAGCGGACTCTACGCCGGTGGTACGGCATCTGTCGCCGTATACAATCCCACCCCCCTGGGCGGCGTCGCCGGCACCGCGCAGCCCGCCCACATATTCGGCGCGGCGCCCACGAACGTGGGAACGTGGCTGAGCGCCTACAATGGCCTGCACAGTGGCACCAATGCCCTCCTGCAGCTGGTGAGAGTGGACAAGCCACTCGGCAGCATCGCCTTCGTGGGGCCCACCAACATTAGCCTCGGCAACATCGACGACACCGCCCAGGGGCTCGAAGATGCCCCTCAGCTGGGCTCCACCGTCCCGGTTGAGGTCAATGATAGGGGCACGCTGAGTGCAGTGTGGCGCAACAACCATCTTTACGTGACCACTACAGTGAGACCTCCGACGGGTACCGATACCGGCCAGACGACCGCCCATTGGATCGAGGTCGATACCGCACCCGCTACCCCGGCTTTGCTGGACCAGGGGAACGTCGGCGGCGAAGACCTCGACACAGGCGCCTACACCTTCTTCCCGGCCATCGGGGTGAACGATTTCGAGGACGTGGTCATCGGCTTCGCCGTGTCGGGTCCCGACATCCATCCCAGCTCAGCCTACACCAGCAGGCAGGCCGGTGACCCCGCAGGCATGAATTCCGGCGCGCAGTATCTGCGTCAGGGCACGGACTACTACATACGCACTTTCAGCGCCGATGCCTGCCCGCCGGCGAGGAACCGCTGGGGTGACTATAGCGGCATCGCGGTGGATCCGAGCGATCAGTGTTTCTGGGTCTACAACCAGCACGCGATCCTCCGAGGCACAGAGACCGCAGGCAGCGCCTGCAGCGCGATGCCACCCGAGCCCTCTGTCGAGGATGGGCGCTGGGGCACGGCCTACGGCCGGGTGTGCTTCGCGCCCCCCGACGGCACCCTGCTCATCGCCCTGGCGGGCACGGGGACCGGTGTGGTGACCAGCAACCCCGCGGGCATCGACTGCGGCAGCACCTGCAGCAGCACGTTCACCCCAGGCACCATGGTCCAGCTCACCGCCACGCCGGATCTCGGATCCGAGCTCACTGGCTGGAGCGGCGACGCGGACTGCAGCGACGGCATCGTGACCGTCAGCACGGTGGTCAGCTGCACCGCCACCTTCGATCTCAGCAACCATACCTTGAGCGTCACCCGCACCGGGACCGGCAGCGGCAGGGTCACCTCCACACCCAGCGGCATCAACTGCGGCGTGATCTGCAGCGCCCTGTATCCTCACGGCACCTCCGTGACCTTGCATGCCATCGCAAACGTGGGCTCGGACTTCGCCGGCTGGAGCGGCGATCCGGACTGCAGTGACGGCATGGTCACTATGAGCAGCGACCTCAACTGCACCGCCACCTTCACCCACCAGACCCGCGCCCTGACCGTCACCAAGGCGGGTACCGGCAGTGGCCTGGTGACATCCAGCCCAGCGGGCATCAACTGCGGGGGCACATGCACCCATGCCTACGAGTACCACACCAGCGTGACCTTGAGCGCCACACCCAGTGCGGTGTCGGTCTTCGCAGGCTGGAGTGGGGCCGCCGACTGCAGCGACGGCGTAGTGGTCATGGACCTGCCGACGACCTGCATCGCCACGTTCGACGTCGCCGGCGGCGGGATATTCGCCGACGGCTTCGAGTCCGGGGACACCTCGGCATGGTCGGCGACGGTGCCCTAGCCGGCCATAGTGCTGCGGCGACTCGCGTGGAGCCGGGTCCGACGAGCGGCTCATTCAGCCGTCGATCCGTGAGATCCGGGCGGTGCGGCGTACCCCTGCAGCGGTCGCTCGGCACGTTGCAGGGGGCGTTGAGGCGGGACCGATCCGGCACCTCGCGGTTGAGCACGTTGGCCAGCACTAACCCGCGATTGTGTTTCTACTAATCGTCCCGAAAGGTCATTTGCCTTCGTGCACCCTGCGGCCGTGGGAGAGGACGATCATGGCGACGCTCAAGATCGACGGCATCGAGTATCCGCATCCGCAAAGCACAAGGGCATTCTCCAATCAGGCCGCGGGCGTTTACGCCCGGCGTCCCGGCATTCCTCCGCGCCGGTTGACGCCTCCGCCTGGGGCCACGCCGAGTCTTCGAGGAGGTATTTCTTGCAGCCGACCCTCGCGCTCTTGGACGCCGCGGTCGAGCAAGGCGTCGGACGCGTCGTCTTCCCCAGCAGCGTTACGGCTGCGTGCTGCGCAGCGTGCCACCGAGCAGGCTGCGCGGCACGCCGGACAGCCTATGGCCTCACCTGGCCAATGTGCTCCGCATCGAGGTCACATGCAGGCCCTCGCGGAGCGTGGGGCTTCCATGGTGGCCCTGCGTCTCGGCCACTTCGTGGCCGAGCGCTACGGCCTGGGGATGCTGCCCATCCTGCTGCCACGCCTGCGCTCGCACCTGATGCCCTGGGTCGCGAAAGGACGGACCACGCTGCCGCTCATTGCCGGTCGCGACGTCGGTCGCGCCATGGCCCTGGCGGCGGTCAGGAAGGGCCTGGACGGCTACACGGCCGTCGATGCGGTGGGCAAGGAGAGGCCCACGGCACGGTAGGTCTTCCGCTTCCTGCATGAAGCCTG
>CAYQDX010000098.1:0-11851 GCA_964416345.1 uncultured Ectothiorhodospiraceae bacterium | reverse complement strand
TAGCGCCGATGAGAAGGCCTTCCTTGCACCCTTCTTCCCCCAGAGGCTGATCGACAAGGTCCGTGTCGTGACCAAGAAGCGACGCACCGGATTCGGCAACTACAAGGCGGGAGCAACGACTTATGGGAACGACCTCATCGTTATCAAAAGAGGGCACCGTACAAACGAGGTCCTGAAGCACGAGATGGTCCATGTGTGTCAATACGATAAATTGGGGCGGAAGGGCTTCGCGTACGCCTATGCCGACCAATACGTGGAAGGCAACTACAACTATGACAACATGTCCTTCGAACAGGATGCCTACGGTTTTGAGAGCAGCACCGATCCCATCAGCGTGTATCTTGGCGCGGACAACTCGCGGGGTGCGATCTACGCTTCGTGTAAAAACTAGAATGTAAACGGTACTCCTCCACAGCCGCAAAGAGCCTCACAAATGGGGGCGTGCTTGCACGACTTTTCGCTCTGGCCCTCGCCTCCCTGCTCGTCCTGCCAGAGGCATCAGCCCGGTTACCCCACGGTGTAGTCGAAGACCTTGCAGATGGCCGTCTTCTGCACGCCAGGAAACCGCGCACTGCCTTCCTGTACCACGTTCTGTCCCACCACACGCCGCTGGAGATTGGCCAGATCTCCAAACGGAGCCAGTACCTTCTCGCCCGTTCTGAGCGAGGTGCACTCCACGCAATCGCCCGCCGCGTACACGTCGGGGTCAGAGGTCTGCATGTGCTCATTCACTGCGATGCCCCCGCGCCCGCCAAGCTCCAGCCCAGCCAGTGCGGCGAGAGTCACGTTGGGCTGAACGCCCACTGCAAAAACAGCCAGCTCACAGGGGAGCTCGGTGCCGTTGTTCAGCTTCACGCCGGTGAGACGACCCATAGTGATCCAGATCAACGGCGACGTCGCTTCGCTCGGACCTGACATCCAGGACCAGGGATCAAGCTCTACCCGTGGCGTGGCCAGCCAATCCACGCCCGTGCACCTTGGAAGGGCCTACCGGCGTCCCCTGGCGATTGACTGCCTCTTCACATTTGCTATTGCGCCGCCCGCCGCTTGGTGCATACTCGCCGATGGTGGATAGTTCCACAGCCAACGGTGAGGCAGCTTTAGTCCCAGGCACGCGGCTGAAAGCCGGCCGAGTCCGGCTCCACGAGGAGGAGGCCCGACCATGAAATCCTACAGACACATCCTGTGCGCCACCGACTTCTCCCCTGTCTGCGACCTCGTGTATGCATACGCGGCCCAGCTCGCGCGGGAATCCGGTGCCAAGCTCACCCTGCTCCATGTGGTGGCCCATTTCCCGGTGGACCGCTCCAACGAAGCGATCGCCCCGGAAGACGTTGACCCCAAGGAATTCCACGAGCAAAGGGCGAGAATGCAGCTGCAAGCCAAAGTCGCCCGCATCGGTTACCCGAAAACGACGCCCGAGGTCATCTTCGGCGCCCGCGCTCCAGGTCGCGAGATCATCCACTACGCCGACGCACACGGAGTCGACCTCATCGTGGTCGCCGGCCATGAGCACAAGGGCATCACCGCCCGCCTCATCTCAACGGTCGCGACTATACGGGCGCATGCGGCCTGTGAGGTCATGGTGCTACCGGCCCAAGAAGCGTCGATGCGCAGGACAGTGTGAGAGGCTGTGGAGTAAAGGGTGAGGGGCTTTGAATTCAGCGAGTTACCACCCTCACCCTAGCCCTCCCTGAGGGAAAGGGGATTTTCTCACAACCTCTGAGCGTCTGCTCCTGCCACGTCAGACTAGAAGTGTCGTGCGCTCGGTGCTGTGCTCCTTCTCCCACCAGTCGAGCCTATAGCGCCCGGGAGGAAGCGGGACGGGCTCCTACTTGCCGCTCGAGTGGCCGTACCACACGAATTCCTTCTTGGCGTCGAGCCGGACGAAGATTGCTTCATGGCGAGCGTGATCCGCGGCATGGTTTGCTCCAGCTGTTGCCCGCCGAGCAGGTGGCGTCCAGCCGGATCGTGCCCGGTCCGATGTGCAGGACGGTGGTGCTCGTCGTCTTGGGCGGGGCGGATGGCTTCGGCGCCGGCCTGTCGACGACGGCGGGCACGGACCTCGAACAAGGCCTTCACAAGCTCTGCGCTGCTCTTCGCGTCGTAATAGTTGCCGCCACCCGCCCCCGCGATGCATTGGAGCTGGCGCGCGGCGCTGCCCCGAATCCCACCGTGTGGATGACCAGCTTGATCCCGCCCGCCTTCAGCGTCTTGGCCATATCACCGGGATTGCCCTGGCAGGTCTTCATGCCGAAGGAGCGCGGCCACCGGCAGGAAATGGGCATGTATGCGCATCGTGGCTGCCCTCCTCCGGGTTAGATGCCTTTCCATTGACAGGAGTGTCTCGTTGAAGCGAGCCCCGCCGACCCATAGGGGGTGCCGCGGGCATTTGAGCCGACTGTCGAGGGTGAGCCGCCCTGCGCCAGGACCGTGTAAACAGCGTATAGATGGCCGGCCAGCATAGAAAAAGGGTCGCAGCCCTTTATCTTCTCCCGAAGGAAAGGGCTGCGACCCTTCTTCTTAACAACCAGATGAGCCGGTCTGCGTGTCAGGGCCGCGGCGGCCGCCGCAGGTCGCTCCCCGTCCGGCGCCAAGGGTAGCGGGCCGAGATGTTTCGGCGGCGTAGATCTTTGTTCCCCCGCGACCCTTGGCCGTGTACATGGCTTGCTCCGCGTAGCTCAGCAATTCACTCGCTTCCGTCCCATGTTGGGGACACAGGGAAATGCCCACGCTCGCCGTCAAGCGGAGGTGCTTGCCTGCCGCCACGAACGGCGCTGCCAGCAAGGCCCGCACCTTGACTGCGACCTCCATGGCGTCATTGGGACTGCGCACATCCTCCAAGATGGCCGTGAACTCATCGCCGCCGAAGCGGGCCACCGTGTCGGTATCACGCACCGCCAGCGCCAGTCGGGCCGCCGCCACTCGAAGCGCGTCGTCGCCAGCAGCATGCCCCAAGCTGTCGTTCACTGGCTTGAATTCGTCCAGATCGATATAGAGCAGCGCCATATGCCAGCCGTGACGCCGCGCGCGATTGATTCCGGTGCACAAGCGATCCAGGAAGACCGCACGATTGGGCAGCTGAGTGAGGGGATCGTGCTCTGCCAGATACCGCAGTCGACGCTCGGTCTCCACCTGCTCCGTGGCGTCCCTGAAGATCACTACCAAAGTCTGCTTTCCGCCGTAGAGGAAGCTCGAGATCGAAGCGTCCACGGGGAATTCCTGCCCTGTCTCGCGCAGGCCCACCAAGCGGCGAAATGGTTTGTCTTCTCCGCCCGCCCACACCGCCACCGCTTGCTCTCCCGATTGCGCCATCCGTATGGGCAGCGGGCCTGAGGACAACAGCGCGCTGACCGGTCTCCCGATGAGAGCGGCCGCAGGATAGCCGAAGATGTTCTCTGCGCCCTGATTGAGGAACTGAATCTTCTGGTCGCCGTCCAGACCGACGATGGCGTCTTGTCGCAGCTGCAACAGCCGCAGCATCTGGGCGATGTCCTCTCTCAGCTCACGCAGGGCGCCCTCTGTCCGCATGGCACGCATAGGCTGCTCACGAAGAGGGAAGCCAGGGGGAAATCTTGCCCCCACACTCCTGGCGGCAAGGGCAATTCACGCTCTGACAGTTGTAGAGCGCGGAAGTGCCAAAACAGGGCGGGCGCCATTCCGTCCGCGGAGGACAACGGACGACTAAGCGCTTGGAGTAGCTCCTCAACCGCCCAAACATGTGATGCTGGTTGTCACTTGTCCTGGTAGGCGCCTGCATTTCTGCCGCTCCCCTGGGGATGTGCTAGCCAACAAAGAACTGCAATTCGAGCCTCACGGCAGCCAACCTGCTCTTCACCTTCGGGCTGCAATTGAGCAAGTAGATGTGGTCCTGCACGTCACCCGCCTGCGCACGCAGAGCTAGCAGCATTGCCAGCCCGGAATCGAGCACGTACCGTGTCGCCGCCAAGTCGACCAGGACCTGGTCCACAGTCTCCTCGCTCAGCAACTGGCGTGCTTCGCAGATCTGTAGGAAGGCCGAACCGTCGAGCTGCTCGCCCATTTGCAGTCGCAATGCCGTCGACGCCGGTGCCCGCTCCGTGGCGGGCCAGGTCTCAATGATCTCGATGGAGCACGCACCATCTTCCGCTTCCGCCACCACCGTCCCACGCTGGCGGGTCGATGGACGGCGAGTATCGCCGAGGTGTGCAGAGGCGTGCACGCTTCGGTGGTAGTCCGGATTGTGATCCATCAGCTGCAGGCCGATGCCCCGCTGAGAATGATGAATCACGAGGGCCCGGATGCTCTGCAGCACCCCGCGCATGTCCAGCCGGAGATCGACCACGTCGTTGCAACACAGATCGAGGCCCCAGTTATCCAGAAACATGCCACCCAAGCTGGCGTTGCGGCTCACATACCGCCCCAGAATCCGTCCCTGGTGTGAAACTTCGACCCCTAGAAATCTCTCTATCCTACTGCCCCAACGTCGCTCCATAGTGCTTTAGTTCCCCGTAGGTTCACACAACCGGCTCGGCCACGTCGTGCCCGCCTGCCATATGACACATGGAGCACAGCCTTCTATCTTGTAGTACCGCCGAAGGCCTATCCATAGGGGTTTCCCCGATATAAGAAAGCGGCGGCATACGGCTACCTACGCCGATGATTCGCCCTTGGATAACACCACTGCATGGGGCGAGCATGCGCTAAGATGGTGCAATGGAGCTCACTCGTATGCCTCGCCGGTAGCTGCCCGATGAGCAGAAGCCAACCCAATGATGGGCCAGGGAAACGACGGATTCTGATCGTCGACGACCACCCACTGGTGCGGGCCGGAATCGCAGCCTTGATCGAGGGCGAGCCCGGCCTGGAGGTGTGCGGCGGGACCGGCACTTTCCACGAGGCCTTGACGCTGCTGCGCCATACGGTCCCAGACTTGGCCATCGTGGATATCTCCCTGGCGCACGGCAGCGGATTGGAGCTGGTCAAGCGGCTGAGCCGCAGCCAGCCCAACATCCGGGTGTTGGTCTGCTCAATGCACGAGGAATCACTGTTCGCACAGCGCGCCATCAATGCAGGCGCCATGGGCTATATCAATAAGCAGGAGGCCACTGCCCACGTTATCGACGCCATCCGGCAGGTGCTCGCAGGGAAGATCTATCTGAGCAGACGGATGGCCGAGTGCATGACCTACCGACAACCCGACACAGGGTCGGCCGCTGGCTTGTGCTCCGTCCGCGACCTCACCGACCGGGAGCTGGAGGTCTTCAGTTTGATTGGCCGAGGCTTCTCAACGTCTCAAATCGCCGAGCAGCTGCATATCAGCGGCAAGACCGTCGAGTCGCACCGGGAAAACATCAAGAAGAAGCTCGATATGCGCTCCAGCAGCGAGCTGATACGTTATGCTGCACAGTGGGTCTACGAGCAGGGCTGATACGGTAATCCCATGCAGAAGCCACCAGAAATCGGCACCTCCGGCAAGGCAAAGACCGATCAGACAACCCTCCCCAACGAAGGCGAAGAAGGCCCGGCTCCCGCCGCCCTCACAGTAGTCGGCATCGGCGCATCTGCCGGCGGCCTGGACGCCTTCAAGCGCTTCCTCCAGGCGGTGCCCGCCCACACCGGCATGGCCTTCGTGCTGGTCCCGCACCTGGATCCCAGCCGCGAAAGCCTCATGGTTGAGCTGCTGGCCAGACAAACACCGATGCCGGTGCTCGAGGCCGAGGACGGCATGGCCGTGGAGCCAGACCGGGTCTACGTCATTCCGCCCAGCCGCTACCTGGCCGTCGCACACGGCATACTGCGGCTGTCGGTCCCGCCGAGATCTCCCGTACGTCAGCCGGCCATCGACTTCTTTCTGCGCTCCCTGGCGGATGCCTACCAGGAGCGGGCGATCGGCATCGTCCTCTCCGGGACCGGCTCGCACGGCACGCTGGGCTTGCAGGCCATCAAAGGGCAGGACGGCTTGACCATGGCGCAGGAGCCGAGCAGTGCCGAATATCCGCAGATGCCCCAGAGTGTCATCGCCGCCGGCCTGGCGGACTACGTGCTGGCGCCGGAGGCGATGCCCGAGGCCCTGGTCCAATACGTCGCTCATGCCAGCCGCGGCGGCAATTGGCGGCAGCCATCGCCCGCCGGAACAGAGCTGAGCCGCGTGCTGTCCCTGCTTTTTGCGCGCACCAAGTACGACTTCCGCAGCTACCGCAAGAACATGCTCCTGCGGCGGATTCAACGGCGCATGAGCGTCTGCCATATGGACCGGCTCGGTGACTACATGGAGCGGCTGCGCTCGGACGCCGAGGAGCCCGGGCGGCTGTTCCGCGACCTGCTCATCGGTGTGACGGGCTTTTTCCGTGAGCCGGAAGCCTATGAGGTACTGGAGCAACGGGTCATCGGGCCGTTGGTGGAGCAATCGGATCCGGATGCCCCGGTGCGAGTCTGGGTGCCGGGCTGCTCCACGGGCGAGGAGGCCTACTCCATCGGCATCCTGTTGATCGAGGGTCTCGTGCGGTGCCAGAGGCCCGGCACTGTCCAGATATTCGCCACCGACATCGACGAGGAGGCACTGGACGTCGGGCGCCAGGGTGTCTACCCGGAGAGCATCGCCGGAGACATGTCCGCCGAGCGGCTTCAACGCTTCTTTATCCAGACACACGACCACTATCAGGTGAGCAAGCAGCTGCGCGAGATGGTAGTCTTCGCGCCTCAGAACCTAATCAGCGACGCCCCGTTCTCTAAGCTGAACCTCATCAGCTGCCGCAACCTCATGATTTATCTAGAGCCGGAAGTGCAACACAAGGTCATCGCCCTGTTTCACTTCGCTCTCAGCACGGGTGGTCACCTGCTGCTGGGGGCATCGGAGTCGGTGGGGCAGCAGGCGGACCTGTTCGAGACCGTATCCAAGAGGTGGAGACTGTTCCGACGTATCGGACCCACACGGCGCGACATCGTGGAATTTCCCATCACCGCCGGCAACGAGCGGTCCGGTCGCAGCGGTGTGGTGCCCGGGCAGCTCCTTGCTCACCGTAAGAGCCTCGCCGAGCTCACCCAGCGGCTGCTACTGGAGGAATATGCCCCGGCAGCCGTGCTGACCAACAGCAGGTACGAGATTCTGTATTTCTTCGGACCCACCCTGAGCTTCCTGGACCTGCCCACCGGCGAGCCGACCCGCGACCTCATCGCCATGTCCCGCGAGGGCCTGCGCACCAAGCTGCGTGCGGCCTGCCACAAATCCGTGCGCGAGCACGTGGCGGTGACCATCAACGATGCCAACGTCAAGCGCAACGGCGGCTTTGTGCCGGTAGAGGTGCACGTCAAGCCCCTGCGGGAGTCGGACTCCACCGCGGGATTGTTGTTGGTGACTTTTGCGGATCGGCCGCAGGTGGCAGGAGCGGAAGCCGGCGCTACCCGCTCCGGGGTAACGATTGACGAATCCTCGCTGGTGCAGCAACTGGATCTGGAGCTCAAGGTCACCCGCCAAGACCTCCAGAGCACCATCGAGGAGCTGGAAAGCTCCAACGAAGAGCTCAAGGCCTCGAATGAAGAAATAATGTCCATGAACGAAGAGCTCCAGTCGGCCAACGAGGAGCTGGAGACCTCGAAGGAGGAGCTGCAGTCGCTGAACGAGGAGCTGTCTATGGTGAACAGCCAGCTCCGCGACAAGGTCGACGAGCTGGAGCAAAGCCACAACGACATCACCAACCTGCTGAGCAATGCCGATATCTCGACCGTATTTCTCGACCCGTCCATGCGCATCAAGCGGTTCACCCCGCCCACCGCCCGCCTGTTCAACCTGCGGGCCACCGACCTGGGAAGGGTGCTCAGCGACTTTTCGCCAAAGTTCAGAGACGACACACTGCTAACCGACGCCCGGGCCGTACTGGAGCGGCTTGCGCCTCTGGAAAAAGAAATCCAGACCAACGGCGGCTGTCACCTGTTGCGCCGGATTCAGCCTTACCGCACGCAGGACAACCGCATTGAGGGCGTCGTCATCACCTTCGTGGACATCACCGCCCGTATCCGTGGAGAGCAGCGACTTCGGGAGAGTGAAGCGCAGCTCAAGGCGCTGAACCAGGAGCTTGAGCAGCGCATCCTGGAGCGCACCGCCGAGCTTTCACAGCGCGAGGCGGCACTGCGCACGCTGGTCACCAATGTGCCGTCCATGTACGCCTATGTCGATGCCGGGGAGGTCTATCGCTATGTCAACCGGCAGTACGAAGACTGGCACAACAAGCCGGCGGACCAAATTGTGGGGCAGAGCGTGCGCGAATTGCTCGGCCCGGAGAACTATGCCGTCGCCAAGCCCCACATAGACAAGGTGTTGGCGGGCGAATCCGACCGCTATGAGGGCACCTTCCAATTCCCGGACAGAGTGCACACGGTGGACGTGGTCTGCGTGCCGGACAAGGATGCCGCGGCCCAGACCAAGGGCTTCTTCGTTCTCTTGCATGACATCAGCGAGCGCAAGGCCCTGGAGCGGGAGATCATCGACGCGAGCACCATGGAGCAGGAGCGCATCGGTCGTGATATCCACGACGGTATCGGCCAGCAGCTCACCGCTCTGGCCATGCTGGCGGGCAGTGTCCAGCACAAGTTGGCGACTGCCGGGCGCAGCGATGAGGCCGAAGAGGTGCAGGGCCTCGTCGGACACCTGCAAGACGCCCTCGCCCAGGCGCGTGCCCTGGCCCGCGGACTGTCCCCCGTGGAGATCGACCCGGACGGGCTGAGCGATGCCCTGTCCGAGCTCGCCGACGGCGTGCACAATACCTCCGAGGTGGACTGCCGCTTCGTAGGAACCGACTCCGTCAAGGTGGCGGACAACACCCTGGCGGTGCACCTCTACCGGATCGCCCAGGAAGCGGTCCATAATGCGCTGAGGCATGGCCAGCCGCAGGAGATAGAGATCCGGCTGAGCAACGACGGGCAGGGATTGGCGCTGTCGGTTCAGGACGACGGCACCGGCATGGAGCCGGCAGACGAGCGCCCGGGCAGACTCGGCCTGCAAATCATGCGCTACCGAGCGAGCATCATCGGAGGCACGCTCACCGTTGGGTACGTGCCCGGCGGCGGCACCCGGGTCTGCTGCAGGATACCCGCAGGCCGCTAGCTCCCAAAAGGGGTCAGAGCCCTTCTTCCACTCGGCCTTAGGGAATGCCTCCTGGGGGGCGGTGTGCACATCTCGTGAAGCTCGACTGGCGTTGTGGGCCGCGGACATGCCCGTGACGGCGGATGCCGCATCGCTCGTCTCGGCATGCCCGTGTGCGGATGGTTGGCCGGTGCCTCGGCGTGGCCGCGCAGATGCATGGCCGCCAGTATAGTTTTGTAGATTGCCGCCGGTCACCTGACATAGGATCCGTTGCGAGCGGCCGCATCGTCGCGCGCGGCCACCCCGGCCAACCAGCCCCCCGGCCGCCGGTCCAGGGAACCAACCGGTACGAATGTGGCCACAGCGGTATCTAGCCTGGTTGGAACGCTCTTCCCCATGTTTGCACGCGAAGGGTAAGACCATGTCACCTCGTTTGCTGGGCTCCGCGGTTCTGGCCGCTGCCATGCTGCTCCCCGCCTGCGACAGCAAGCCCCCGCCGCAGGCCACACAACAGCCGCCCCCCGAAGTGGCCGTGGTGACCGCGCGTCACGAAGCCGTGCCGCTCACACGGCAGCTGGTGGGTCGATTGGCACCTACCCGGGTCGCGGAGGTGCGGGCACGGGTGGCCGGCATCATCCTGCGCCGGGTCTATACCGAAGGCACCGACGTGAGGGAGGGTGATCTGCTGTTCGAGATCGATCCGGCGCCCCTGAAAGCCGCCCTGCATGCTCAGCAGGCTGCCGCTGCCAAGGCCGAGGCCGACGCCACCAACGCCGCTCTCACTGCCAAACGCTACACGGAGCTTCATGCCAAGGGGCTCACCTCCCAGCAGGATCTGGACGCGGCCGTAGCCAACGCGCACACCACGGCCGCGGCCGTCAAGCAGGCCCAGGCCGACGTGGAGGTCGCCCGGCTGAACCTGGCCTACGCCACGGTCACCGCACCGATTGCGGGACGGGCCGGGCGCGCCATGGTCACCGAGGGCGCTCTGGTCGGACAAGACGAGGCCACCAAGCTCACCACTATCGAGCAGATCGACCCCATCTACGTCAACTTCAGCCAGTCCCTGGCCGAGCTGCAGGAGCTGCGGAATGTCGCTGCCGAGGCTTCCGGCGCGCCCATGCCGCGACTCGGGACCCGCTTGGAGCTGCTGCGGCCCGACGGGACGACCTACGGCCACGAAGGGTGGCTGGATTTCTCCGACCTCGCCGTCGATCCCGGCACCGGTGCGGTATCCCTGCGCGCCGTTGTCCCCAATCCGGAGCATCGACTGCTGCCCGGGATGTTCGTCAACCTGCGTCTGACCGTCGGCCAGCTTGATGAGGCCTACCTGCTGCCGCAGGCGGCCGTCTCCCGGGATACCGCCGGGGCCTATGTGCTGGTGGTCAATGCGGCCGGCACTGTGGAGCAGCGGCCCATCGAGCTCCACGGGATGACCCGCACCGACTGGATCGTCACCGGCAAGCTCGCCGATGGCGATCGGGTCATCGTCTCAGGCCTGCAGAAGGTGCAGCCCGGCGCTCCCGCCAAGGTCGCCTCCGCCACCACGCCCGTCAAGCCCTGAGGGATCCCCCATGCCACGGTTTTTCATCGATCGACCGGTGTTCGCCTGGGTGCTGGCGATCCTAATCACTCTGGGCGGCGCAGTGGCCATCTTCCAGCTGCCCGTGTCCGCCTATCCGCCCATCGCCCCGCCCCAGATCAGCATCCGTGCCTCCTACCCGGGCGCCAGCGCGCAGGTCATCGAGAAGACCGTGACTTCGGTCATAGAGCAGCAGCTTACCGCAGTCGACAACCTGCTCTATTTCGAGTCCACCTCGCGCTCCAACGGCACCGTACAGATCACCCTGACCTTCGAGTCCGGAACCGACCCCGACATCGCGGCCGTGCAGGTGCAAAACCGTCTCAGCGTCGCCGAGCCGCGGCTGCCCCAGGAAGTGGTGCAGAACGGCATCACGGTAAACAAGGCGAACAACGACTTTTTGATGGTGATAGCACTGCAGTCAAACGACCGCAGCCTGGACACCTACGCCCTGAACAACCTGATCTCCGCCCAGGTGCTGGACCCCATTCAGCGCCTGCCGGGCGTGGGCGGTGCCACCCAGTTCGGCTCCAGCTATGCCATGCGCCTGTGGCTCAATCCGAACCAGCTACGCGGCTACGGGCTGTCGGCGAAGGACGTGCTGGAGGCAGTGCGGGACCAGAATGTGCAGGTCGCCGCCGGCAGCTTCGGCGCCGAGCCGGCCCCGCAGGGCCAGGGCTTCACGGCCTCGGTCACCGCCGCCAGCCGTTTCACGCGCCCGGAGGAGTTCGGCCAAATCATACTGCGCTCCAACCCCGACGGCAGCACCGTGCGCCTCAAGGACGTCGCCCGCATCTCGCTGGGCGCGGAGGCCTACGGCCATGACGTGCACCTGAACGGCGACCCCATCGCCGGATTCGCCATCCAGCTTGCGCCGGAGGCCAATGCCTTGGAGGTGGCGGACTCCATCCGGGCCAAGATGAGGCAGCTGGCCACCTACTTCCCGCCCGGGATCAGCTGGCTCATTCCCTATGACAGCACCAAGTTCATCAGCATCTCCATCCACGAGGTGCTCTACACCCTGAGCGCCGCGGTGGTGCTGGTGTTCCTGGTCATCCTCCTGTTCCTGCAGAACCTGCGCGCCACCCTGATTCCCACCCTGGTGGTGCCGGTGGCGCTGACCAGCGCCTTCGCCGGCATGTACATGGTCGGCTTCTCCATCAACGTGCTGAGCCTGTTCGGCCTGGTGCTGGCCATCGGCCTGGTGG
>CAYQDX010000097.1:0-12084 GCA_964416345.1 uncultured Ectothiorhodospiraceae bacterium | reverse complement strand
TGGTGGTGTTCGACGCCGTGCAGGGCGTGGAGCCCCAGAGCGAGACCGTGTGGCGCCAGGCGGACCGCTACCGGGTGCCGCGCATCTGCTTCATCAACAAGATGGATCGCGTCGGCGCCGACTTTGACCGCGCCGTGGCCAGCATACGCGAGCGTCTGGGGGCCCAAACCGTCGCCCTGCAGCTACCCATCGGCAGCGAGTCCGCCTTCGAGGGGGTCGTCGACCTGCTCGGCATGCAGGCGGTGCGCTGGGCGGATGAGCTCGGCGCGAAGCGCGAGTGTGGCCCCATACCGGCGGCTCTAGCGGAGGCAGCCGGCCGTGCCCGCAGCGAGCTGGTGGAGCAAGTGGCGGAGACCGACGATGAGCTGCTGGCGCTCTATTTGGACGGTGTCGAGCCCAGCGCCGAGCAGCTGGTCGGGGCACTGCGCCGTGCCACCCTCGCGGGCCGGCTGTTCCCCCTGCTATGCGGCTCCGCCCTGCGCAACAAGGGCGTGCAGCCGGTGCTGGATGCGGTGGTGGACCTGCTGCCGTCGCCCCTGGACGTGGGCTCGGTACAGGGCGAGGATCCTCGCACCGGACGTCCCGCCGAGCGCGCCCCGGACCCGGCAGGCCCCGTAGCCGCCCTGGCGTTCAAGGTCAGCAACGACCCCTACTCCGGCCACCTCACGTACTTGCGCGTCTACTCCGGCACGCTGCGCACCGGCGCCCAGGTGCACAACGTCACCCGGGATCGCCGCGAGCGCATCGGCCGGCTGGTGCGCATGTATGCCGACCGGCGCGAGGACACCGATGAGGTGCAGGTCGGCGACATCGCCGCGGCCTTGGGCATGAAGGGGGTGTGCACCGGCGACACGCTCAGTGATCCCGAGCACCCGGTGCTGCTGGAGAGCATCAGCTTCCCGGAGCCTGTGGTGAAGGTGGCGGTGGAGCCGCGCACCGTGGCCGACCAGGAGCGCATGAACGAGGCTCTACGGGCACTCACCGAGGAGGACCCCACCTTCATCGTGAGCATGGACGAGGACTCGGGCCAGACCCTGGTGGCCGGCATGGGCGAGCTGCACTTGGAGGTGCTGATGCAGCGGGTACGGGAGGAGCATCAGGTTCAGGTGCGCATGGGCAAGCCGCGGGTAAGCTACAAGGAGACCATCACGGTGCCGGTGGCCCGCGCCGAGGGCCAGCACATCCACCAGACCGGCGGCCACGGCCAGTACGGCCACGTGGTGCTCGCCCTGGCGCCCGGGGAGCGAGGCAGCGGCATCCAGTTCGAGAGCGCGATCCGCGGTGGAGCCATTCCTCCCAAATTTGTCCCGGCAATCGAAAAGGGCGTGCGCGACGCCGCGGCCAGCGGTGCCCTGGCGGGCTACGCGGTCACGGACGTACGGGTGCGCCTCATCGACGGCTCCACCCACCCGGTGGACTCCACCGATCTGGCCTACCGGGCCGCCGCCGCCATGGCCATGCACGAGGGCCTGGTGCAAGGTGCCCCGGTGCTGCTGGAGCCCATCTTCAAGCTGGAGGTGGTGGTGCCGGAGGCGGACGTGGGTGAGGTACTGGGTCAGCTCGCGGCCCGTCGCTGCGAGATCACCGGCACCGGCGCGGGACCGGGCGGGGTTCAGATCGTGCGCGGCCTGGTGCCGCTGGCGGAGATGTTCGGCTATGCGACCCAGCTGCGCTCGGCCACCCAGGGCCGGGGCCTGTTCTCCATGGAGTTCCTGCACTATGCCCCGGTGGACCCGACAGTCACCGAGGCACTGTTGGGGCGGCGTTGAGCCGGCGATCCCAGCTCGGGGCCGGCCTGGAGGAGCGGTCCGCGAGCCGCAATCTGCATGCCCTGGGGCGCGTCCTGCGCTTCGCGCTGCCCTACCGGTGGGCCGTCATCGGCGCCAGCGCGGCGCTGGTAGCGGCCGCCGGCACGGTGCTCGCCTTCGGCCAGGTGCTGCGCCAAGTGGTGGACCAGGGTCTGGGCCAAGGCTCGCCCCAGACCTTGAACTCCGTGGTGCTGCTGTTCCTCGGCGTGGTGCTGCTGATGGCCGCCTCGGTTGCGGGGCGGGTGTACCTGCTCACCTGGGTGGGCGAGCGGGTGGTGGCGGACATCCGCCGGGCGGTGTTTGCCCGGGTGCTGGCCCTGGAGCCCGCGTTCTTCGAGGCCACGCGCACCGGCGAGGTCATCTCCAGACTCACCACCGACACCGCACTGCTGCAGGTGGTGGTGGGATCCACGGTCGCCATCGCCGTGCGCAACGTTCTGCTGTTCGTGGGCGGAACGGCCATGCTGGCGGTGACCAGCCTCAAGCTCACCATCCTGGTGCTGCTCGGTATCCCCCTGATGGTCGTCCCCCTGTGGTTGCTGGGCCACCGGGTGCGCCGGCTGTCCCGCAGCGCCCAGGACCGCATCGCCGACGTGGGCGCCTACGTGGACGAGGTGCTGCACGGCATTCGCACGGTACAGGCCTTCTGCCACGAGCCGGTGGACCGGGCGCGCTATGGCCAGCGCGTGGAAGAGGCCTTCAGGACGGCCGTCCGACGCTCTCGCCTGGGTGCCGCGCTCAGCGGCATCGTGGTCCTGCTGGTGTTCGGCGCCGTGGGCACGGTGCTGTGGGTGGGCGGCCACGACGTGCTGGCGGGCCGGCTCAGCGGCGGCCAGCTCTCGGCCTTCGTCTTCTACGCGGTGCTGCTGGCCGGCGCCGTAGGCGCCCTGAGCGATGTGGTGGGCGACTTGCTGCGGGCGGCCGGCGCCGCCGAGCGCCTGGTGGAGCTGCTGTCCACCACGCCCCGGATCGTCGCGCCATCCGCGCCCAAGCCCCTGCCGAGCCCACCGCGCGGAGACGTGGATTTCCAGGCCGTAAGCTTTCATTACCCCTCGCGCCCCGAGACGCCGGCCCTGCAGGGGCTTGAGCTGAGCGTGCGCCGCGGCGAGACCGTGGCCCTGGTGGGTCCCTCCGGGGCGGGCAAGTCCACCGTATTTCAGCTGCTGCTGCGCTTCTACGATCCGCTGCAGGGCTGGATCCGGCTGGACGGGGTGGACCTGCGGGAGGCCGATCCAGCCGAGCTGCGCAGGCGTATCGGGCTGGTGCCGCAGCATCCGGTGATCTTCGGCGCCGACGCCTGGGAGAACATACACTACGGGGCGCAGCACGTGGACGAGACGGCGCTGCGGGCCGCCGCCGAGGCCGCCCACGCCACCGAGTTCCTCGACGCCCTACCCCAGGGCTTCGGCACCTTCCTCGGCGAGCGCGGCGTGCGCCTGTCCGGCGGGGAGCGCCAGCGCGTCGCCATCGCCCGCGCCATCCTGAGGGACCCAGTGGTGCTGCTGCTGGACGAGGCCACCAGTGCCCTGGATGCCGAGAGCGAGCGCCTCGTGCAGGATGCCTTGGACCGGCTCATGGTGGGCCGCACCACCCTGGTGATCGCCCATCGCCTGGCCACGGTGCGCAAGGCCGATCGCATCGTGGTGCTGGAACGCGGTGCCGTCGTGGCCACCGGCACCCATCGGGAGCTGGTAGCTCAGGGCGGCCTCTATGCCCGGCTGGCCGCCCTACAGTTCAGGGAGCAGGGGTCAGAGCCCCCCGATGCTTTGCGGCCCGCTGCGCGCGCGGGGGCTTGAATCTCTAACAGCCTGCCCCATTTAATCCATAGAGATAAGGCGACCGGAAGGTCGCGTAGACTGGCCCGCGGAGCCTTGCGCGGCCAACGCAAACTGGAGGTGGACAATGTTCGGAAACCTGTTGGATTTCGATACGGCGTTGGACGATTTCCTGCGCCTGCAACGTGAGATCGGATCGTCCCTGAGCGGCTGGCCGGTGCGCAGCATCCGATCGGTGGCCCGGGGCAGCTTCCCGGCCATCAATGTCGGTAGCACGGATGACGGCGTGCACATCTACGTGTTCGCCCCGGGGCTGGATACGGAGAAGCTGGACGTCTCGATTCAGAACAATCTGCTGACCGTCGTCGGCGAGCGCCCGACCCCGCAGCTGGAGACCAGTGAGAAGGCCGGCTACCACATGCGGGAGCGCTACGGCGGCAGCTTCCGCCGAGTCCTCACCCTGCCCGACGACGTTGACCCCGAGCAGGTCGAGGCCAAATACAGCGACGGCGTGCTGCAAATCGCGGTTTCCCGGCGACAGAGCGCCAAGCCACGACAGATCACGGTCAAGTGAGTCTTTGGAGGTGTGCCATGAGTGACATCGAGAAAGTGAGCGGCGAGGAGCAGAAGGAAGTCCAGACACAGAGCGACTCCGGCCTGACGCTGCTGCCGGCGGTGGACATCCACGAGGATCCCTCCGGCATCACGCTGCATGCAGACATGCCCGGGGTCAATCGGGAGCGGCTGAACGTCCAGGTGGACGCCGACAGTCTGCTCATCGAGGGTGACGTGGAGCTGGCAATGCCCAAGTCCATGCAGGCCCTGTACGCGGACGTGCGCGCCACCCGCTTCCGTCGCAGCTTCACCCTGAGCAGCGAGCTGGACACCGAGGCGGTGGAGGCGAACCTCAAGGACGGCGTGCTGACGTTGCGGCTGCCCAAGAAGGTCGCCCATCAGCCGCGCAAGATCCAGGTGCAGTCAGTCTGATGAGCAGGGGGTGGCGCGTGGCAAGACGCGCCACCCCTAGATTCATCGATGCCAGAGGCTCTCATCGTGGGCTGCGGCGATATCGGTCGCCGCGTGGCGGCACTGGAGCAGGCCGAGGGTCGCGTCGTGTGGGGCCTGGTGCAATCCGTGAGGAGTGCGCAATCGCTTGCTGCGTTGGGCATCCACCCACTGCGGGTGGACCTCGACGATCCTTCCACGCTGAAAGACCTGCGGACCGCCGACACCCGTATCTACTACTTCGCCCCGCCGCCCTCCAGTGGAGTCGAAGATCCGCGCATGGAGGCCTTCATCGCCAGTCTGGACCCGGCCGCCCCGCCCGAGGTGGTGGTGCTCATCAGCACCACCGGCGTCTACGGCGACTGCGCCGGTGCCTGGGTGGCGGAGGACTGGCCTTCGGCACCCCAAGCGGACCGGGCCAAACGCCGGCTGCATGCCGAGACCACGCTGCGGGCCTGCGGTCAGGCACGGAGAGTGCCCGTCGTCATCCTCCGCGTCCCCGGCATCTACGGACCCGGCCGCCTGCCCGTAGCGCGACTGCGCCAGGGCCTGCCGGTGCTGCGCGAAGAGGAATCCCCCTACAGCAATCGCATTCACGCCGAGGATCTGGCCCGGGCCTGCCTGGCCGCAGCCATCCGCGGCCGGCCCGACGGGATCTACAACATCTGCGATGGCCATCCCAGCACCATGACCGACTACTTCAACCGGGTGGCGGACGCCCTCGGCCTACCCCGCCCGCCGGCCATCGGCCTGGCCGAGGCGCGAAGTCGGATGAGCGCGGGGATGCTCTCCTACCTGGAGGAGTCGAGGCGCCTGGACAACCGGCGCATGCGCGAGGAGCTGGGGGTGCTGCCGCGCTATCCGGATCTGGCGACGGGCCTGGCCGCCTGCATCGAAGAGTCGGCTCAGTAGCGCAGCACCCCGAGCAGGCCGACTACGATGAGATAGATGGCCACCACATAGTTCAGGAGCTTGGGCTGGATGAGGATCAGGATGCCGGCCACCAGTGCGGCCACCGTCGCCGGCTGTACCGCATGCCCCTGCCAGGCCCGCAGCAGGCCCAGCACCCCGATGGCGACCAGGTAGGCGGCCACCGCGTAGTTCAGCACCCGCGGCACCACCAGGATCACGATCCCGGCGACGAGGGCGATGACCGCATCCAGCGGCAGTGTGTGCAGATTGAGTCCCATCAGCGCGTCTCCGTCTTGATGCGACCGCAGTGGGCACACTTGTAAGTCGTGATCAGCTTGCCCGAGTGCACATCGAAGGGACGCTCCTGCACCACCACCCATTTGTGCAAACCTTCCCGGCACAGCGCGCCGCGGGACTTGGGCTTAGGCCGGCGAAACTCGATGACATCACCCATGGGAGCTGCAATTCCTGGCATCTTTGTGACGTCATGAGGTTAGCATTACGCTTCGAGGGAGACCAGCTTCATTCCGCCGACGGGTGAGCTTGCGCTTGGCTCCTCGTGGCCCCTAGGGCCGCCGCCGGACGGGATGCCGCGGTCATCTGGAAGTCCAGCGGATATTGATCGGGACCGGCAATCCCCCTGGCCAGCGCCCCTCGAGCAACCGTAACCTATCGAAGTGACCGCAACTGCCGGAGGGAAAATAGAGGTGGCGGCAGAGAGGGGCCGCACGCTCGAGATGCTCGGCTGGCGCGAATGGGTCGGGCTGCCGGCCCTGGGCGTGCAGCGGATCAAATGCAAGGTGGATACGGGGGCTCGCACTTCCGCCTTGCACGCCTATTTCGTCGAGCTCTACGAAGAGTCAGGTTGCCGGCGGGTACGTTTTGGTCTGCACCCGCGCCAGCGGCGCACGCACGTGGAGAAAATCTGCACGGCACCAGTGCTGGACGAGCGGGAGGTCTCGGATTCCGGCGGCCATCGGGAGCGGCGGGTGGTCATCCTGACTCCCGTCATCATCGGCAGACACACCCTGCAGGTGGAGATCACCCTGAGTGCGCGCGACACGATGAAGTTTCGCATGCTGCTGGGCCGCTCCGCCCTGGCGGGGCGCTACGCCGTGAATCCCGGCGCCTCCTATCTCGCCGGCAAGCCCATGAAGCTTCGCTAGCCGCCTTCATTGCACTGTCATTCCGTGGTATGGTGCCCCGCGCATCGGGCGCCCTAGAGATATGCAGGCGAGCCCTCTGTTTGCCACCCTCACCCGGAATCTCCCTGCCATGCACCGGCTCATTGCCATCATCCTGTCCATAGCCGCCACACTGGCCGGCGGCCCTGTGGCGGCCCAGAGTGACTACGCCGCGGTGGCGGACTATATCCGAGCGTGGTCCGAGACGACGGCCGAGCCGGTCCACACGCGGGTGGCGGGACAGCGGCTGCATCGTCGGGACATGCTGCTGGAGATCTACGCCGAGCGCGCCTACCAGCCGATCTGGAACTGGCAGCCACACACCCCGCTGGCCGAGCTGGTGCGCGTCATCGAGCACGCACCGGATGAAGGCCTGGACCCGGAATCTTATCACCTGACCGCCATCAAGGCGGGGCTCGCCGCCCTGCAGCAGCCCGTGCCGGGCAGCGCCCGAGCGAAGGGTCTCGCGGATGTCGATCTATTGTTGAGCGACGCCTTCGTCACCTATGCGGACCATATGCTGCGCGGGCGCATCCGGCCCCAGGCCATCGACGACCAGTGGATCGCCACGCCCCGGCGTGTGGACTGCGCGCTGCTGCTGCGCTCGGCCCTGGACGGTGGCGGCGTGGTGGCGACCCTGTCGGCGCTGGCGCCCCCCCATAAGGGCTACCGCCGGCTCCGGCAGGCGTTGAAGATCTATCGCGCGCTGCAACGAGCCGGCGGCCTCCCGCAGGTGCCCGCGGGACCCACCCTGCGCAAAGGCGACAACGGCCCTCGGGTGCAAGCGCTCCGGGCCCGGCTCGCCGCCTCGGCCGAGCTGCCGCGCACTGCCCTCTCAAGCGAGCTTTTCGACGATGCCCTGGAGCTGGCAGTCAAACGCTTCCAGGGGCGCCTTGGCCTGGATCCGGACGGGGCCGTAGGCCGCAAGACCCTGCGCTCCCTGAACATGTCCGCGGCCGACCGTGTGCAGCAAATCGAGCTCAACATGGAGCGCTGGCGCTGGCAGCCCGAGACCTTCGGGGAGCGCTATATCCGCGTCAATGTGACGGAATACACCCTGGATGTGGTGGAGCAGGACAAGACGCTCCTGAGCATGCGCGTCATCGTGGGCAAGCCCTACAAGAGGACGCCAGTGTTCAGTGCCAAGATGACCTATCTGGTGCTCAACCCCTACTGGCAGGTCCCGCCCAGCATCGCGCGCGAGGAGATCCTGCCCAAGCTGCGGCACGACTTGAGCTATCTGGAAGAGGACCACATGAAGGTGCTGCTGGGCTGGGGCGCCGACCGAGTCGAAGTGGACCCCACCATGGTGGACTGGCGGAGCATCCGCGGCTCTCGGCTGCCCTTCCATTTTCGCGCCGACCCCGGTCCCGAGAATCCCCTGGGGCGGGTCAAGTTCATGTTCCCGAATCGGTTCAACGTCTATCTGCACGACACGCCGTCGCGCAATCTGTTTGCGCGCACCGTGCGGGAGTTCAGCCATGGCTGCATACGCATCCAGAAGCCCATGGAGCTGGCCCACTACCTGCTCGCGAACGACCCGCGCTGGCCGCCCGAGCGCGTGCGGGTCATCCTTGACGAGCAGATCACCAAGACAGTGCCTCTGGCGCACTCCATCATGGTCTACGTACAGTACTGGACCGCGTGGGTGGATGCGGACGGCACGGTGCACTTCCGCGAGGACAACTACGGCCGGGACGAGACGCTGCGACGCGCGCTGGCGCAGGTGCGGCAATCGTAGGCGAACAGCCACTGACCGAGCTCGCTGAGCCAGACGGCACGGCGGTCGCCGAGAGGGCTCCCCTCCCACACCCTGGGGTCAACAACGCGGTTGGTGGCTCACTCCGGCGCATCGAGGCGTCGCAGCACCAGCACCAGGAACAGGGCGCTGGCGAGCAGCCAGCCCGGGCCGAGCATCCACATAGCCAGCGGGACGGTGAGGTAGTAGTTACGCATGCCCCAGGTGTAGTAGCGCGCCCCTCGGTTCAGGGCCTTGGCCACCGTCTGTCGGTCGGGGGCTCCCGGACCACGTACGTTGATCAGGAACACGACATGGTTATTAGAGCGGATGGCCAGGGTGAAGTTGAAGAAGGCGTAGAGGAGGTCCAGCGACAATACCACCACCTTGATGATCCACAGGGTGATGTCGCGACTACCGAACACGTTCAGCGCGTGGGCGAACGCGGCGATCTTGTCCGTGGTAAGCGCCACGTTGAGGATCCCCAAGGACAGCACGATGGCGGTGGAAGCGAGGAAGCTGGCGGCCATGGTCCAGTTGCGCAGGGTCTGGACTGCCACGATGTCCTGCTGCTCGGAGACCATGGTATCCACCCAGGCGATGCGCATCAGCTCATTGAGGCCGATGAGTGTGGACTCCGGGGCCGTCCTGAGGCGATACAGCAAGTGGAGGTGGTAGCCCGCCAGCAGTCCGAAGCCGGTGGCGGTGAGGCCGATCTCCAGCAGCGTGAGGTCGCCCGGCGTCATGCCAGGACCGCACCGTGTATGCCACTCATGGGCTCAGGGCTCGACCAACAACGCCACCGCATGGACCGCGATGCCCTCGGCGCGACCGGTGAAGCCCATGCCCTCGGTGGTGGTAGCCTTGACATTGACGCGGGCGGGGTCGGCGTGCAGATCCGCCGCCAGATGATCCCGCATGGCGTGAACGTGCGGCGCGAGCCGTGGGGCCTGAGCGACCACCGTGACGTCCAGATTACCGAGCGCCAGCCCCTGTCCTTCCAGCAGCGCCACCACCCGGCGCAGCAGCACCCGGCTGTCGACGCCCGCAAATTCGGGGCTGGAATCCGGAAAGTGGCGGCCGATGTCTCCAAGTCCGGCGGCACCCAGCAGCGCATCGCAAACGGCGTGGACTATCACGTCCCCGTCGGAGTGGGCCGCCAGCCCGAGCGGGTGATCGATGTGCACTCCGCCCAGCACCAAGGCCCTGCCCGCGGCAAAGCGGTGTGCGTCGTAGCCGTGCCCAATTCTCATTTCGCCTGCTGACCCAAATAAAGCGCCGCCAGGCTGAGGTCCTGGGGCCTCGTGATCTTGATGTTGTCCGGATGGCCCTCGACCATGAGCGGGCGCCACCCGGCGAGCTCCATGGCCGAGGCGTCGTCCGTGACCAAGAGGCCTTGGTCCAAGGCCGCCTGCAGCGCCTCAGCGAGCGCCCCGAGCCTGAACATCTGGGGAGTGGCGGCCCGCCACAGACCGGCACGCGGCACCGTCTCCACGACCCTACCGAGGGCGTCGGTGCGCTTCAGCGTGTCCGCCACGGGCATGCCCAGTAGCCCGCCCACGGGATGATCGCACAGGGTATCCATGAGCACATCCAGATCGGCCCGGCGCAGGCAGGGACGGGCGGCGTCGTGCACCAGCACCCAATCCTCGGCGGCCGCCCGGGCGGCGAGCTCGCGCAGGGCGTTGAGCACCGAGTGGCAGCGCTCCTCGCCACCCTCCACGGTCCACAGCGCACAGCCGGCGGGCCGGGGAAGTCGCGCCCAGTAGGGGTCGCCCGGAGACAACGCAACCATCACCCCGGAGATCCGCGAATGGGTGCACAGCCGCTGCAAGGTATGGGCGATGACGGGGGCGTCCAGCAGGGTGAGGTATTGCTTGGGCCGTGTCGCGCTCATGCGTGTGCCCGCCCCGGCGGCAGGCACCACGGCCCAGAATCGCAGGCTACTCATCGACGATCAAATAGAAGGTCTCGCCGTCCTTGATCATGCCGAGCTCACTGCGGGCACGCTCCTCGATAGCCTCCGTTCCGTGCTTGAGGTCCCGCACCTCGGCCTCCAGCACGCGGTTGCGATCGGTCAGCTTCTCGTTCTGCTCCCGCAGGGCGCGCAGGTGCTGCTGCTGCTGCCACAAGTGCAGCACGCCGCCGTCACCCAGCCACAGCTTGTACTGCAGGGCCAGTAGCATCAAAATGAGGACGACAATCACCCACTTCATCAGACGAACGCTTCGAGCAGCCAGCCCCCGACCCTGCGCCATGGCGCGCCCAGCGGTGCGGGGGCCGGTGATGGGCCAGTCGCCCGCTCCGCCCGCATCGATGGCCGACACGTCCGGGCTCCACGTCGTCTCTAGTCTCCGGACGACTCAAGGCAGATTATAGAAGGCGCCGCGGCCGGGGAACTCGGCCTGCTCCCCCAGGGCCTCTTCGATGCGGATCAGCCGATTGTACTTGGCGACACGATCCGAGCGGGAAAGCGAGCCGGTCTTGATCTGGCCGACCCCGGTGGCCACCGCCAGATCCGCGATGGTCGTGTCCTCGGTCTCTCCCGAGCGATGGGAGACCACGGCGGTGTACCCCGCCTTCTTTGCCATATCGATGGCGGCCAGGGTCTCCGTGAGCGTGCCGATCTGGTTCACTTTGATCAGGATGGAGTTGGCGATGCCCTTGGCAATGCCCTCCTCCAGGATGTGCGTATTGGTGACGTAGAGGTCATCGCCTACCAGCTGCACGTGCTTGCCCAGGCGCTCGGTGAGCATGGCCCAGCCTTCCCAGTCGCTCTCGGCCATGCCGTCCTCGATGGAGACGATGGGATACCGATCCACCCAGGCCGCGTAATAATCTACGAGCTCCGCCGAGGTGAGGGCCCGGCCCTCGGAGCCGAGCACGTACTTGCCGTCCCGGTAGAATTCGGAGCTGGCCGGGTCCAGTGCCAGGGCGACGTCCTCACCGGCCCGGAAGCCGGCCTGCTGGATGGCCTCCAGGATCACCTCGATGGCGGACTCGTTGGAAGGCAGGTCCGGCGCGAAGCCGCCCTCGTCTCCCACCGCGGTATTCAAGCTCCGCTTCTTCAGCACACTCTTCAGGGCATGGAACACCTCGGCCCCGTAGCGCACGGCCTCGGCGAGACTCGGTGCACCCAGCGGCATGACCATGAACTCCTGCAGGTCCACGCTGTTGTCGGCGTGCACACCGCCGTTGATGATGTTCATCATAGGTACCGGCATGCGCAGCTTGCCCTTGCCGCCCAGGTAGCGGTAGAGGGGAATATCCAGGTGCTCGGCGGCCGCGCGGGCCGTGGCGAGCGACACCGCCAGGATGGCGTTGGCCCCCAGCCGCCCCTTGTTGGCCGTGCCATCCAGTCCGATGAGCGTCTCGTCGATCTCCTTTTGGGCCTCCACGTTGCGGCCCAGCAGGGTCTTGCGGATCTCGCCGTTGACGTGCTCCACCGCCCGGCGCACGCCCTTTCCACCGTAGCGGGCAGCGTCGCCGTCACGCAGCTCGACCGCCTCGCGAGTGCCGGTGGATGCCCCGGAGGGCACGGCGGCTCGACCCATCTTGCCGTTGACCAGAATGACATCGGCTTCCACGGTGGGGTTGCCGCGCGAATCGAGGATCTCGCGGCCGCGTATCTCGACAATCTCAGCCATGTGCAGCTCCTTGAT
>CAYQDX010000096.1:0-12139 GCA_964416345.1 uncultured Ectothiorhodospiraceae bacterium | reverse complement strand
AAGAAGGTGCGGGGCGTTGAGATATCCTTCCGCTTCAGGTGATGTGGCTGCGGAGGCGGTCAACGCCAGGAGATATTTGTCGGTGTATAGCAATAGCCACGGTGCGAGACAGAGGATGACTAGGCTGCAGAACTTGAGGGAAGTGAGCAGCGCAGGCTTGCCGGCGTTGACGATTATCCAGAGCAAGAATGGTCCGCAAAGGCATGCGGCGAACGGGACCACTGTCAACTTCAGGCCTAGAAAATCGCTGAACAACAGTGCCGCGGGAAGAAGGCGGCGATAGCCAAGGGGTGTCCCGCGGTCGATGTCCTGGGCAAGGAGACATAGTGCTGCGGTGACGGCGAGGTCGAGCAGGGCCGTGGAATAGACTGCAGAGATATTGACCAGCTGAGGGTTGACTATGAGGAAGACGAAAAGCGCAGGCCAGTAATGCCGGAGGTTCAGGAGCAGGTGGAGCTCGACACATAGGCCGAGGGCAACCAGAAAGCAGAAGGCATAGTCGAACAAGGCGACATATTGATATGCCCCCAATCCGGCGGCGAAGGACTGAAGAAGGCCCTGGGCGCCCAGGCTATCCAGCCCCGCGCCGCTGAAAGGGTCGCCGCCGGGCTGCCCATGCCCACGGCAACGGCGTAGAACGGAAACGTGAATTGCTCTTGGCCGGAAGCGGCGAGGATGGCTCGACCCCAGCCGTACAGGGACACGAGATCGGCGAGGAAGATGATGGCGGTGGCGAGAACGGAGATTAGCATCGCGAGACTTGGTGGTGCGGCTCAAGTGATTGTTGGTGTGCTATCCGTGGTGGTCAGACGATTTCTTGATACCGTCCCCTGGTGCGCGATCTCGGCGTCATGTGCACCGAGGGGTGCGCGGTCGCGGCGGTGCTGCTGCGGTTGGAGCGTGGTCGGCCGCGACGGTATCAATTGACCTGAAGGTTCTCGCATGGGGCCTCCGCGCCACGCTGCAAGTACATCCCATCCCTGTAAGCTCGACGGCCGGTGCGGTCCAGGCGGGTGCCTGGCTCGGACTCGGGGGCACCCTTGGGTGACAGGGGCACGGCGGGCCGGGCCAGGGAGGGCGGCTGGGCGACAGCGCTACCGCGGAGGCGCTCTTCCGCGGGATGCCCGACGCCCGTGTCCGGTTCGCAAGGTCCTGTGGGTATCTGGTCATCGCATCACCGCCATGTGTCGATGAAAGTGGCTGGCCTCCGTTCTGAAGCCGGGGCAGCTGACGGGCAGTGTCTACAATCGACCAGGTCGGGGCAACTGCGAGGTGACACGGTGGACGAATATTGCGACCATCCGCGCTTCGACAGCAACGCTGGATAGATCATGTCCATGCATTTAGTCGCCCAGATGGAGGATGCCCGAGCCCGTAGCCTGGCCCTGATCGATGGCCTGGACGCCGCCCAGCTGATCGGCCCGCGGCTACCCATCGTCAATCCACTGCGCTGGGAAATCGGTCACGCGGCCTATTTCTACGAGTACTGGGTGCTGCGCCGTCACCTTGGCGAGGCGCCCGGGCGTCCCGATGTGGACCAACTGTATGATTCCATCGGCACCGTCCATGACCGGCGCTGGGACCTTCCGCTACCGGACCTGCCCCAGACCTTGGCCTACATGCGTGGGGTGCTGGAGCGCATTCAGGTCCATCTGGAGGAGGATCCGCCCGACGCCAAGCGGGACTACCTGGCTCAGTACGCGGTGTTCCACGAAGACATGCATACCGAGGCCTACACCTACACCCGCCAGACCCTCGGCTATCCGACGCCGGCCATCGGGGGCGCTGGGCGGGCCGACTGGCTTGTCGGGGGCCTCGCCGGCGACGCCGAGGTCCCAGGCGGTGTGCTCATGCTGGGCGCTCGGCCCGAGGACGGCTTCGCCTTCGACAATGAGAAGTGGGCGCACCCGCTGGAGGTGGCGCCGTTCCGCATCGCCCGGGCGGCGGTCAGCAATGCCGAGTACGCGGCATTCGTGGACGACGGCGGCTATGGCCGGCGGGAGCTGTGGAGCGAGCCGGGCTGGCAGTGGCGGACGAGCGCCGGCCTGGAGCACCCGATCTACTGGCGCCGCGCCGCGGACGGATGGGAGCTGCGGCGCTTCGCCCGTTGGGAGCCGTTGCCGCCGCATGCCGCCGTCATCCACGTGAGCTGGCACGAGGCGGAGACCTACTGCCGTTGGGCGGGCCGGCGCTTGCCCACCGAGCTGGAGTGGGAGGCGGCCGCCGCCGGTGAGCCGGAGGGCTCGACGCTGGCGCCGATCAAGCGGCGTTATCCCTGGGGCAATGCGCCGCCGGACTCCAGCCGGGCCAATCTGGACGCCGAGGCGCTAGGCACCATCGATGTGGCCGCGCTGCCAGCCGGGGACAGCGCCTTCGGCTGCCGCCAGATGATCGGCAATGTCTGGGAATGGACGGCCACGGTCTTCGAGCCCTATCCGGGCTTCACGCCGGACATGTACCAGGACTACTCCCAGCCTCTGTTCGGCCACACACGGGTGCTGCGCGGCGGCTGCTGGGCCACCCGGCGCCGCCTGATCCGCAACACCTGGCGTAATTATTACGCGCCGGAGCGCAACGACGTCTTCGCCGGATTCCGTACCTGCGCCCTCTGAGTTGAATCGACCATGATAGAGGCAACCCTCGAATTCCACGACCTGCACCCGACCCCTGCCGACCTCCGTGCCGACGTGCTCGCCGGGCTCCGGCGCCGGCCGCGGGCCATACCGCCCAAGTTTTTCTACGATGCGGCGGGCTCCAAGCTGTTCGATGCCATCACCGAGCTGCCGGAGTACTATCTCACCCGCACCGAGGTCGGCGTGCTGCGAGAGCATGCCGCCGAGATTGCCGAGCGGGTGGGGACGGGTAGCCTGCTGGTGGAGCCGGGCGGCGGCAGCTGCGCCAAGGTGCGCATACTCTTGGAGGGGCTGCGACCCTGTGCCTACGTGCCCATGGACATTTCCCGGGAGCATCTGTGGGTGGCCGCCGGGGAGGTGGCCGCCGAGTATCCCTGGCTGGAAGTGCATGCCGCCTGCACGGATTTCACCCGCGTGATGGAGGTGCCGCCCACCGCGCCGGAGGGGCCGCGGGTGGCGTTCTTCCCAGGATCCAGCATCGGCAACTTCGGCCCGGAGGCGGCGGTGGATTTCATGGCGGCGGTGGCCGAGCTCGTGGGGAAGGGCGGTTTTCTGCTGATCGGGGTGGATCTCAAGAAGGCGAAGGCCATGCTGAATGCCGCCTACGACGATGCCCAGGGCGTCACGGCGGCCTTCAATCTCAACCTGCTCACGCGCATCAACCGGGAGCTCGGTGCCGACTTCCAGTCGCGGCTGTGGGCGCACAAGGCCGGCTACGACGAGGCGCACGGGCGGGTGGAGATGCATCTGGTGAGTCTCGCGCGCCAGACGGTCACCGTGGCGGGCGAGGGGTTTCAATTCGCGGCGGGTGAGACCATCCACACCGAGAATTCGTACAAGTACACGGTGGCAGAGTTCTCCACCCTGGCCGCGCGGGCGGGGTTTACGGCCGAGGTGGTATGGACCGACTCCGAGCAGCGCTTCAGCGTGCACCTGCTGCGCGCAACGGTCTAGCGCCATGCATTCGGCCGGGACCCCTGTGGTCAAGGAGCTGGTGCTCCTCGGCGGCGGCCACGCCCACGTGGCGGTGCTGCGGCGCTTCGGCATGCACCCCGTGCCCGGGCTGCGCCTGACCCTCATCACCCGCGACGTGCACACGCCGTACTCCGGCATGCTCCCGGGCTACATTGCCGGGCACTATGGCTACGACGAATGTCACATCGACCTCGGCCCCCTGTCCCGTTTCGCCGGCGCGCGACTCTACCACGCCGAAGTAGAAGGCTTGGACACGGCCGAGCAGAGAGTGCTGGTGCACGGCCGCCCGCCCGTCGCCTACGACCTGTTGTCCATCAACACCGGCTCGCGTCCCCGCACCATCGATGTGCCGGGCGCCCTCGAGCATGCCATGCCCATCAAACCCGTCGATCTCTGGCTGCGACGCTGGGAGGCATTGCAGGCCCGGGTGCTGGCGAGCCGGGGCGAGCTCCGCATCCTGGTGGTGGGCGGAGGGGCCGGGGGGGTGGAGCTGGCCCTCGCCACCCAGTACCGGCTGCACCGGCTCCTGGCCGGGCGCGGCGGCGACCCGGCTCGCCTGCACTATGCGCTGCTCACGGACGAGCCGAAGATACTCACCACCCACAACCCCGGCGTGTGCCGTCGCTTCGAGCGGGTGCTGGCGGCGCGTGGCATCGAGCTGTACACGGGCCAGCGGGTGAT
The DNA here is from genome assembly GCA_964416345.1 of uncultured Ectothiorhodospiraceae bacterium. Classification (GTDB taxonomy): domain Bacteria; phylum Pseudomonadota; class Gammaproteobacteria; order CAYQDX01; family CAYQDX01; genus CAYQDX01. The sequence goes on along the minus strand of CAYQDX010000096.1, from coordinate 7,850 downwards.
GGAGGTCCGGCCCGAGGCGGTGGTGGTGGAAGGGGGGGAGCTGCAGGCCGCGGATGCGGTACTGTGGGTGACAGAGGCCTCGGCGCCCGACTGGCCGCGGACGGCGGGTCTGGCCGTGGACGCGCGCGGGTTCATTTGCGTCGATACCAATCTGCAATCGGTCTCCCACCCTAGCATATTCGTCGCCGGCGACGCGGCGGCCATGCCAGAGCCGCGGCCCAAGTCCGGGGTGCTCGCGGTGCGTCAGGGGCCGGTGCTGGCCGATAACCTGCGCCGCGCCGCCGCGGGACGCACGCTCCTGCGCTACCGGCCCCAGCGCAACTTCCTCGGCCTCATCAGCACGGGGGACCGGTACGCGATTGCCTCGCGGGGCGGCTGGTCCTTGCAGGGGCGATGGCTGTGGCGGCTCAAGGACCGGATCGACCGGCGCTTCATGGAGCGCTACAACCGGCTGCCGGCCATGGCGACCGAGCCGGGACCGGACATCGCCGCGGGGATCGCCGACGGTGCCGCCATCAAGGAGCTCTCGACCCTGGCCATGCGCTGCGGCGGCTGCGGCGCCAAGGTCGGCAGCACGGTCTTGAGCCGCGTGATCCAGCGCCTTCCCGCGCAGCGGCGCGCAGATGTGCTGATCGGTCTCGACGCCCCGGACGACGCCGCGGTGCTGGAAGTGCCGCCCGGCCGGGTGCTGGCGCAGAGCGTGGACTATTTTCGCGCCTTCCTCGACGATGCCTACGCGTTCGGCCGGATTGCCGCCAATCACGCCCTCGGAGATCTCTACGCCATGGGGGCCGAGGCCCAGTCGGTGCTGGCCATCGCCACCGTGCCCTATGGCCGGGAGCGGGTGGTGGAGCAGACCCTCTACGAGCTCATAGCCGGCGCGCTGGCAGCGGTCGAGCCCACCGGAGCGGTGCTCGCCGGCGGGCATTCCAGCGAAGGCGCCGAGCTGGCCTTCGGACTCACGGTGAACGGGCTGTTGGACGCCGATCGGGTGCTGCGCAAAGGCGGACTCAAGCCCGGCGATGCCCTGATCCTCACCAAGCCGCTGGGCACCGGCACTCTCTTTGCCGCCGACATGCGCAGGCGCGCCAAGGGCCGCTGGATCGACGCAGCCATCGCCTCCATGCTGGTCTCCAATCAGGCCGCCGCCGGCTGCCTGCGCCGCTACGGCGCCACCGCCTGCACCGACGTCACCGGCTTCGGCCTGCTCGGCCATCTGGTGGAGATGACCCGCGCCGCGGGCGTCGACGCCGAGCTGCAGATCGAGGCCGTGCCACTGCTCGACGGCGCGATGGAGACCGTCGCCGCCGGCATCTTGTCCTCCCTGCAGCCGCAGAACCTGCGCCTGCGGCGCGCCGTGCGCGACCTGGTGCAGGCCACCCGCCACCCGCGCTATCCCTTGCTGTTCGATCCCCAAACCGCCGGCGGCCTGCTTGCCGGTGTCCCCGCGGACAGCGCCGAGGCCTGCCTCGCCGAGCTGCGGACCCTGGGCTACCTCACCGCCGCCATCGTCGGCCGGATCGCCGCCCGCAGCGACCGCCCCGAGCCCATCACTCTCATCCAATGAATCACATTTGAAATAGGGGTTAGACGCGATTCATTGGAGGCGCCGCCAGGCGGCAATGAGGGCGGAGGCGGCAGTGTCGATCTCTACCGCGGTGGTGTAGCGGCCGAGCGACAGGCGCACGGCGCCGATGGCACGCTCGGGCGTGCAGCCCATGGCGGCCAGCACGCGGCTGAGGGTGTGCTCGGCGGCGTGGCAGGCGGTGCCGGTAGAGGCGGCGACGGATCTCGCCTCGGCCAGCAGCGCCCAGCCGGCGACACCGGGAAAGGAGACGTTGAGGGTGCCGGGAAGACGCTCGCTCGGATGACCGTTGAGGACGAGTCCGGGTATCGCGTCGCTCAGCCGCGTGTGCAGCGCATCCCGCAATGCACGCAGGTCGGGGACTTCCCGCCCAAGGGTTTCGCGCGCCAGACGGGCGGCTGCTCCCAAGGCGACGATGTGGGGCACGTTCTCGGTGCCGGGACGCCGCCCCCCCTCGTGGCCGGCGCCCTGCATGATGGGCTCTAGCGGCGTGCCCGTGCGCACATACAGGGCGCCTACGCCCTTGGGTGCATAGAGCTTGTGGCCGGCCAGAGTCAGCAGGTCGCAGGCGAGCGCCTCTACGTCTACCGCAATCTTGCCCACCGCCTGGGCGGCGTCCACGTGCAGCAGGGCGCCGTGCGCACGCACTGCCGGCGAGAGCTCCTGGACCGGCTGCAGGCTGCCGGTCTCGTTGTTGGCGAGCATCACGGAGACCAAGGCCGTCTGCTCGTCGATGGCGGCCAGCGCCTCCTCGGTCAGGAGGCGGCCGCTGCCATCCACCGGCAGCTCCTCAAGCGTCCAGCCACAGCGTGACATGGTCCGCAGGGGCATGGCCACGGAGGCGTGCTCCACTGCTGAGGTCAGCAACCGCCTGCGCCCGGTGGGCAGCAGCGCCTTCGCCGCTCCCCACAACGCCAGGTTGTTGGCCTCGGTGGCGGAGCCGGTGAAGACGATCTCCTCCGGGCGGGCGCCGATGAGCGCCGCCACCTCGGCCCGGGCCCGAGCCACGGCGGTGCTCGCGACGTGACCGTAGGCATGATCCGAGGACGGGTTGCCGTAATGCTCCCGCAGATACGGCAGCATGGCCTCCACCACCCAGGGATCGACCGGCGTGGTGGCGTTGCAGTCGAGATAGACGGGGGCCGGCATGCCAGCGGTCATTACCATGGGCTCCGCTTCAAGTGGAGTCAGACTCGATCTTCTCACGCCCGCCGTGCAAGCGGTAGGATCCCCCAGGGATTCGGCTCGCCTAGGTGGTTGCGGCGCCGCCGGGCTGACAGCCTCCCGGCATTCGCGTAACCTCCACCGCATCGCGAGGGGCGCGGGCTCAGGGGGGCTTTGGTTTGAGCGGGCATTCGTCCAAGAAGGCGGTCATCGCCGCCCTCATCGGCAACGGGCTCATTGCGGCGACCAAGTTCATCGCCGCGGGCATCTCGGGCAGCTCGGCCATGCTGAGCGAGGGCTTCCACTCGGTGGTGGACTCGGGCAATCAGGTGCTGCTGCTCTACGGCATGCGCCGCGCGGCGAGCCCACCGACCCCGGAGCATCCCTTCGGCCACGGCAAGGAGCTTTATTTCTGGTCTTTCGTCGTCGCGATCCTAGTGTTTGCCCTGGGGGCGGGGATCTCTGTATACGAGGGCATCACCCATCTGCAGCATCCCGTGGCACTCACTTCACCCTATGTGAACTACGTGGTGCTGCTGGTCGCCGCCGCCTTCGAGGCCGGAAGCTGGTGGGTCGCCTACCGAGAGTTCCGCAAGACCAAGGGCGCTCGGGGCACCCTGGAGGCGGTGCACCGTTCCAAGGACCCCACGCTCATCACCGTGCTGTTCGAGGACAGCGCGGCCATGCTCGGGCTGATCATTGCCCTGGCCGGCGTGGCGGCCGGCGATCTGCTGGACCTGCCCGAGCTGGATGCCATCGCCTCGATTCTCATCGGTGCGGTGCTCGCCGCGGTGGCCATCTGGCTGGCCTATGAGAGCAAGGGTCTGCTCATCGGTGAGTCGGCGGACCCCGAGGTGCTCACCGGCGTACGGGCGCTGTTGGGGCAGGACCCCCGCGTGACCGGCGTGCTGGAGGTGCTGAGCATGCACCTGGGGCCTCAGGACGTGCTGCTGAACCTGAGGGTGGACTTCAAGGATTCGCTCACCAGCGCCGAGGTGGAGGACGCCGTGTGCGAGATGGAGGGACGGGTGCGCGCCCGCTACGGACAGGTGACCCGGGTGTTCATCGCCGCCAATAGCTTCGCTCGCCGCCGTGCCGGCTGTGGGTCGGCGTAGCGGCCGGCGATTTTGCACAATATCTGTGGATAAGTAAGGGCATAAGTTGCGGAAATACTCTTAGGTGCCCCGCAGCCCGTGGGCTGGCGAATCTTGGCTAGTAAATAGCCGAATTCAATATTCCACTTAACCTCAATACGTTACATGTTATTCCTAGAGCTGCTTCGGGAATCATGTCCGTATTCGACCGAAAGCCGCAGTGGTTGAGGCGCTTGGGAATAACTTACCATCGTAAGGGGCAATCCAAGACCGGACGAGGCGGCCGTATGAGCAGGATCTCGGGCAGGCTCGGCCGTCGCCTGCGTTGCATTGGGCTGATCTTCGCCGTGGCCTTCCTGATGCTCACCGTGGCGCCGGTGGCTGCGCTGCGCTGGATCGATCCGCCCGCCTCTTCCTTCATGCTCCAGCATCGGCTCGGCGCCTGGCTGGACGGCGCACGGCGGCCCTACGCCCGCTGGCAATGGGTGCCCTGGGATCACATTGCTCCGGTGGCGGCGCTCGCCGTGGTGGCGGCGGAGGACCAGCGCTTCCCGCAGCACCACGGCTTCGACCTGGTGGAGATACGCAACGCCCTGGCGCATCCGGGCCGCCGCCCGCGCGGCGCCAGCACCCTGTCCCAGCAGGTCGCCAAGAACCTGTTCCTGTGGGGTGGCAGAAGCTGGGTGCGCAAGGGGCTGGAGGCCTATCTCACCGTGGTCATCGAGACCCTGTGGCCCAAGCGGCGCATCCTGGAGATCTATCTCAACGTCGCCCAGCTCGGCGGCAACACCTACGGCGTCGGCGCCGCGAGCCGGCGCTACTTCCACAAGCCTGCCGCCGCCCTCAACCTGAGGGAGGCCAGCCTGCTCGCGGCCGTGCTGCCCAATCCCGTGCGGCTGCGGGTGGCGGCGCCGTCGGCCTATGTGCGCGAGCGGGCGGCCTGGATTCGCACCCAGGTCCGCCAGCTCGGCCGCAACTACCTCGACTCGCTATAGCTCGCGGCGATGGCGAAGGCACCTTGGAAAGCATTGCCGCCCCCAAAGGCGCCAGGCACGCAGATGCGGGAACGATGTCCGCCTTCCTCTGCGTCTTTGGCGAGAGCAGGTTTCTCCTTCGTCTCGATCCGTCGTCTAGGCTAACTTGCCGGCTTGGCCAGGCCCGTCGTCCCCGCTGGGGCGCCCTGCACATGGAAATGGGACTGCAGCTGCGCCCACCACTTCTGTAGCTGACCTTCTTCCCATAGATAGCCGGCTCCGATCACCAGGGCCAGCAGGACGGCATAGGTCTTCCACGAAGTCCGCCTGTGGGCGTAAGGGTCCCGCAGCGAGCGCTCGGCGCCCGGGGGCAGACTGGCCACCTGGGTCAGGGACGCGCCGAAGGGAATGTTGATCAACGCCCGGGTGTTGACCGCCCAGCCGTTGCCGTCCAGCAGGGGCGCCAGGTTGCGGCGACGCAGCTTGAGATAGGCGATCACCATGGAGGGGCCGGAGATGACCAGCACCAGGCCCACGACCGCCAGCGGCATCTGCCACCAGCTCAGCCTGAGAAAGCCCGTCACCACGGAGGCGATGGCGGTGCCGATGGCGCCGATGGCCAGCCCGATGGCGGCGAAGATACCGGCGAACTTGGCCACGTCGAAGGGCTGGGTCGGCCCCATGGGCTTGCCGGATTCGGTCTGCTTGGCGGCCTCGGCGATGCCGGCCGCGGTGCGGGTCTCCATCGCCTTTTCTCCGGCGGCAGCCATCTTCTCCACCTGCTCGTGAACCATGCGGCCGACCCGCTTGTAGGGCTCCAAGAATGCCTGTTGTACGCTGATGGGATGCTCGACGATCTTGGTCACCGTGGCGTCCCAGTCTCGGCCCTTGCGGTCGTAGAACACGCCGTTGCGACCGACCCTCAGGTTCTCGGCGTCCCCGTCGGTGATGGCGGCGGCGATGGTCATGGTCTCGCCGCTGCCCCGCCGAGTGCAGCTGCAGTACACCAGATAGGTGCGGGCGAGGCTGGCCAGCGCGCTGTGCTTGGCCACGTCTGCCACCTGGATGCACAGATCGCAGCTGCGTGCATCCAGGTACAGGGTGCCGCACTGGAAGATGGCGTGGCGGTCGGGGGTGTAGAAGTCTCGGAAGGCGACGAAGTTGTTGGCGAGCGCGTAAAGATCCCGGTGGTAGCGCACCAGTCGGTCCACGGAGGCGATGGCATCCGCCTCGTCCGCCAGATCCACATCCTGGACGATGAGGGCCTCGATGCGCCGCTGGCTGTCATCGGCCAGCAGCTCCCGCACCCGGGCCACACCCAGGGGCGACACCATCTCGCCCTGCTTCTCGGCGAGCCAGGCCGCGTGAGCCGCGAAGCGGGCGCCGAGATCCCGCCACTGCTCCAGACTCAAGGTCTCCGTGGCGCCCAGCACCGGCTCTGCCACCTCCCTTTGCAGCCGCTCCACGGCGTCGGCCCAGGCGGGATTGATACCATTGCGCAGCGGCAGCGTGCATCCTGTCGTCACCGCGGCGATGGGCAGGGAAGCGAGCTCCGGGCTGGCGCTGGACAAGGCCAGCGACGAGAGGGGCTCGTAGCACGGGGGGCCCGGATTCACGTGGACGGCCGCCTCGGCGTCGTACTCGGCCAGGCGGCAGCGTGTGTAGTAGTCCTCCACCTTGGCCTGCACGGCGGCGTATGCCTCAGCCGCGGCGGCGGTGGCCTCGCCGAGGGGCAGGAGGGTCTCGGCGTCGGCCTCCGCCCGGTCCCACCACTGGGCGTGGGCCAGGGCCTGCGCATAGAACTGCTCCACCTGCTCGGCGGATACGCCCGGCTTGCCGCTGCGGTCCGGTACCGAGCCCACGCAGGCCATGATGTCCCGGATGACGCCCGCAGTGTGCTCGTCTTCCGCGGATTCCGGGGGCACGACTCCGTCGCCGTTGAAGCGGGTCTCGGCGAAGATTCTGCTGGTGTCTGCGGTGTCCGCCGCTGAGATGACCTTCGCCTCCGGCTTGCCGAGATTTTTCAGGATTTCGCGGGCCGAGCGCAGCACAGTGCGCGCCTCCTCGGTGTCTTCACGAATGGCCGCCAGGGGCAGCGTGGGGGCGCCGGCCAGTAGGTCGTCCGGATCCTTGAGCAGCGAGCCTGCCCAGTGCATGGCCGCGATCAGCTCCGGGGGACGGATGCGCCCGTCGTGGTCCGTGTCGAGCAGCGCTAAGGTCGCCGCGTCCAGCTCCAGACCCTCGGTGGGACAGCTCAGTGCCGCCCACAGCTTCTGGTCCAACCGATCCAGCGCCATGAGGTCGGCGCCCCGGTTCAGGCGCACCTGATCGAAGCCCCCGGAGCGGAAGAAGTGCCAGGGGTTGGCGATGACGGTGGAATGTTGCTTGCTCATCGGCATGCTCCTATTGGGGATGACGATCGGTTTGGGGAGGACGATCGGTGCCCCGCTCTGCCATGAGCCAGAGCGCATCTTCCAGGTGCCTCACGAAGCGCGGCCCGTCGCAGAGGGAGGACTGCAACAGCCGCTTCCGCATGCCCGCCCGCAGGGCGGCGAGCCGCGCAGGATCCAGCGCCAGCCCGCGGGCGATGTCCAAGTAGGCCTCAGGGCTGGCGGCCACCAGCTCGGGCAGTCCTACCGCATTGAGTATGCTGGCCCCCATGCGCCCGTAGAAGTGTCCGCCGGCGAGACTCACCACCGGCACCCCCATCCACAGGGCATCGCAGGTCGTGGTGCCGCCGTTGTAGGGGGTGGGGTCCAGCGCGATGTCCACCCGGGCGTAATCAGCGAGATAGCGTGAGAGGGGCGAGCTGGGCTTGAGCAGGCTGAGCCGCGCCGCCTCGATGCCGCGGGCGGCGAAGCGCTCGCGCAGGTCCGTGCAGGTCTGGTCGTCGGCGAGATAGAGCGACTTCAGCGCCAGGCGCGAGTCCGGCACCGCATGCATCAGCTCGGCCCACAGCTCCAGGGTGGTGTCGCAGAGCTTGGGCAGATTGTTGAAGGAGCCGAAGGTGAGGTGACCCCGCTGCTGCGAGGG
>CAYQDX010000095.1:0-12224 GCA_964416345.1 uncultured Ectothiorhodospiraceae bacterium | reverse complement strand
TCGGCGACGCGGTGAACGTGGCCGGGGTGGAGGGGGTGGTGGAGAGCCTGGAGATATTCAACACGGTGGTGCGCGCCCCGGACGGCAAAAAGGTGATTGTGCCTAACTCAAAGATTCTGGGGGGCATCATCGTGATCGATGAGTGGGGCGTCATTGAGCTGTTCAACCCGGCGGCGTCCGCTATCTTCAATTACCCGCCCGAGGACGTGGTCGGCCACGAGATCGCGATGCTGATGCCCCAGGAGGGCCAGGACAACGAAGTCGCGGAGTACATACGCACCGGCAGGGGGCAGGTCATCGGCAGGGCACTGGAGCTGGTCGGCTGTCGCAAGGACGGTGCGAAATTTGCTATGGATTTGGCGTTGAGCGAGATGCAGCTGGGTGGCCAGCGCCTGTACACCGCGTTCGTCCGCGACATCACGGAGCGCAAGCGAGCGGCCGAGGAGCTGGCCCGGGCCCGAGACGCCGCCCTGGAGTCGGCGCGGGTCAAGTCTGAATTCTTGGCTAACGTCAGCCACGAGATCCGCACGCCGCTCAATGGCGTGGTTGGTATCACCGACCTGCTGCTCGATACCCGCCTCACCGGTGAGCAGCTGGGCCATGTGGAGACCATCCGGGCAAGTGCCGATGCGCTGTTGGCCATCGTCAACGACATCCTAGACTTCTCCAAGATGGAGGCGGGGGAGCTCAGCATCCGCCAATCCGGCTTCGAGCTCACCGAGCTCATCGATGGCTTGACCGACCTTTTTGCCGAAAGCGCCGCCAACAAGGGTGTGGCGCTGGGTGCGGTCATTCACCACGGCACGCCCCGCAAGCTGATTGGTGACTCGGGACGCCTGCGTCAGGTGCTGACCAACCTGGTCGGCAACGCAGTCAAGTTCACCTCCCTGGGTCACGTGCTGCTGCGGGTGACCTCCGAGCGCGACGATGAGACCGGCTTGGTGCTGCGCTTCGCCGTGGTCGATACCGGGCCGGGCATTCCCAGGCCGGCTCAGGCTCGCTTGTTCAGTGCCTTCTACCAGGTGGACGGCTCCCTGACCCGCACTCATGGCGGTACCGGCCTGGGACTTGCCATCTCCAAGAACCTGGTGGAGCGTATGGGTGGGACCGTCGGGCTGATCAGTGAGCCGGGCAAGGGCTCCACCTTCTGGTTCACTTGTCCATTGCAGCGACAGGAGTCCGCCGCACGCTCCGCCCTCGGCCCGCCCGGGGTGCAGGGGCTGCGTGCGCTCGTGGTTGTGCCGGCGAGTCTTTACCGTGAGGTGCTCCACTACCATCTCACCGGCTGGGGCATGGATGTGGATCGCGCTCCCAGCCTGGAGTCAGCCCGCTCACAGGCGACTCTGGTGGTCTCTGCCGAGCGGCGCTACGACCTGCTGTTCCTCGACGTGGAAACCCCAGGTGCGGAAAAGGGCGAGGATCTGAGCGTGCTTCTGCCGGAGCTGCAGCGGACTCCGCCGCGCCTGGTGCTGCTGTCTCAGCGCCAAAGCGATCTTGCACGCGGGCGCTGGCAGCCCAACGCATATCTCACCAAGCCCATCAAAGAGCGGCACCTCGCCGAGGCCATTCGCGCCGCATTGAGCGGAGAGAAGGCGCCGTTGCCGGAGCCGGTCGCCCAGGCGCCGGTCCGGTCCGAGCAGCCGGTCACCGGTGTCGCCGCGCGGGTGCTGCTGGTGGAAGACAACGTGATCAACCAGAAGGTGGCGCTGGGCCAGTTGAAGAAGTTGGGCTATGCGGCCGACGTGGCGTGCAACGGTCGAGAGGCTCTCTCGGCACTGCATGACCAGCGCTACGACGTGGTGCTCATGGACTGCCAGATGCCCGAGATGGACGGCTACGAGGCGACGCGCCGCCTGCGCGAGCGCGAGGCTGGGGGGGGCCGACTGCCGGTGGTGGCATTGACGGCCCATGCGCTGGATGGTGAGCGCGAGAAATGCCTCGCGGCGGGCATGGACGATTTTCTCACCAAGCCCGTGAAGATCGACAACCTCCGCTCGGTGCTCGAGCATTGGAGTCAGATTGCCGCGACGCGCCAGATCGCACAGGCGACCGGGGCGGCAACGCCGGGTCAGGGATCGGCCTGATTCGGATTGGGGACCACGATGGCCACGCCGCCTCGCCGCGGGTCGCCCACACCCTCGAAGCGCCTGTGGGTGGAATCGGCGCAGGCCGTGTGCACGCCGCCGAAGAACAGGTTGGCACTCTGCCATTGCTGGATGCGCGGGTAGTGGCTCTGCAGGGAGTGCAAGGTCTCTGCGGCGATGCCGGGCTCCACACTGAGCAGCCCGTGCTCCAAGTGAATTCTCGGTGCATGAATAGCTTGTCGCACGGACATGCGAAAATCTGCGAGGTTGCTTAGCACCTGCAGCAGAGCCGTACGGATCCGGTTGGAGCCGCCTGAGCCCAGTGCCAGGGCGCGGCCGTCGGCCGTCCATACCAGGGTAGGCGCCATCATGGAGGACAAGCGTCGATTGGGTGGCCAGCGGTGGAAGCCCTGGGTGTTGAGATCTTCCTCGCCGAGCATGTTGTTGAGGATAATGCCGGTGCCGGGGATGATGTAGCCGGAGCCCTCGCCGTTGGACACGGTCATGCTGGCGAGGTTGCCTACGCCATCTATCACGCTGATCTGGGTTGTGCCCCGTGTGCGGCGCGGATGGCTGTGTATCCGGCCAAGGTGGCGACGCAGGGTGGCGGGACTCAGGCCGGCGCAGCCGGCCCCGCCGGCCTCGGTCCGACGCGCCGCCGCCTCGGCGCGCGCTTCCCCCGTGAGCTGCATGGCGTGGGCCAGGGCCCGCAGGTGCTCGAGGCTCCCGAAGCCCAAGCCGCCTAGCTCCACTGCGCCCAGCAGGGTCAGGGAATAGGCGATGAGGACTCCGCCGCAGGAAGGTGGCGGGTTCAAGAGCAGGGTCATGTCCCGGTAGCGCAGTCGTAGCGGGCGGCGTAGCTGGACCCGATATCGCCGCAGATCCTGCATGCTGAGATGGCCGCCCTCGGCCTCACAATCCGCCACGAGCCGTCGTCCTAGCTCGCCGGCGTAGAACAGACGCGGGCCGTCCCGACACAAGTGCTCAATGGTGTCGGCGAGCTCGGGCATGCGCTGCAGCTCCCCTTCCCCCAGTAGGCGGCCGGGCGTCTCGGCGCTGGAGAACAGGGCCGAGATTGCGCTGCCGGAGCGCAGGATGGGTGAGATGATGCTTGTGATGTAGGCCTGCAAGCCGTTGACTCGCACCCCACGGCGGGCCAGCGTGATGGCTGGCGCGGCAAGCTCGGCCATGGGCAGAGTGCACAGGTTCCTGTGGATCCTGAACAAACCCCTGATGCATCCCGGGGTGGCGATGGAGCCCATGCCGATGTGGAACTCTTGAGTGGCTGTGCCGAAGTCGGCATGAATCGGGTAGAAGCCCGCCGCCTCTGGGTCCGGCGGGGTCAAGGGCGTTTGGGTGAAGAAATCGTAGAGTACTGGTGCTTGGCCGCTGGGATGGGCAAGCAGAAAGCCTCCACCGCCCAGCGATGCCAGCACCGGCTCGGCCACACAGGCGGTCAGATGAGCGGCGACCACCGCGTCATAGGCGTTGCCTCCGGCTTCGAGTATGAGCTGGGCCGCCCGGCTGGTCTCCGGGTGGCCGGCCGCTATGACGCCTCGGGGTCCCACCATTTCCGCTATCCACAGGATCATCGAGTTTCTGCAATTATCACCCGGACTCGGTGGTCCATCGTGCGCTTCCGTGCCCGCTGGTCCTACGATGTCACGCTACTGTCCTTGCCCATGCAAAGTCACATGATGGTCACGGTCGCCCTGGTGGCGGACACACACGGATTTCTGGACCCGCGCGTCGCCGCGGCGGTTGCGCTGTGTGACTATGCGGTGCACGCCGGAGACGTGGGCTGCGCCGCGGTGCTGGGGGCGCTTCGACCACGCCTGGAGACGGTTCTCGCCATCAGGGGCAACAACGACGTCGGGGCTAAATGGCCGGAGCAGGATGTCGAAGTGCTGGCGCGTCTGCCGGCAGCGGGTTTCCTGGACCTGCCGGGCGGGCGGCTGGCCGTCGTCCACGGTGACCGCGTCGGCCCGGTGCACCAGCGTCATGCCCGGCTGCGGCAGTGCTGCCAGCATGCGCGCGCAGTGGTCTACGGCCACAGCCACCGGATGGTGTGCGACCAATCCCTCTTGCCGTGGGTGCTCAATCCCGGCGCCGCCGGTCGGGTGCGTACTTACGGCGGGCCGTCACTTCTGGTGCTGCACGCCGGGGAGCAGGGCTGGCGGGTAGAGAGCCAGCGCTTCGGTTAACCGACCCTGTGGCTAGGTGGTAGGCTGGGTCACCGATCCTGCGGCCAGCCGTTGGCGATGCGAGTAGAGATCGACACCCGCCTCCCGGGATAGCCGCATGATGAACACATCGAATGGCGACGCGGCTCGAGCATACTTATCGCCTGTGCGTGCGGGAGTCTGGGCGCGCATGGCGGCCGACTCTCCAGCGACGCTGTCGTAGATGGCATTGGACTTGGGCGCGTCTCCCAGGACCCAGAGAAAGCAGGACTTGCGCAGACCGGCCTCCACGGGGTCGGTGTCGGCGGTCGTCCCAGGGCCGCACAGCTCGCGGATCTTGGCCCGCTCGGCGTGGCTCAGCGTGCCCAGTGCAGTGGTCTCGCCCCGGGCGAGGGAAGCGATGTAAAGCAGTGCGGCGCTATCGCGGGGCACCGCCGGCGCCGGAACGCTGGCCACCATTCCCCGCAGCTTGTCGGCTTCCCGCAGGAAAGCCCGGCGGTCGGCCACGAAACGTGGCGTCAGTCGCAGCGATTCGAGCGTGATGGCCGTCTGGTAGTCTACGGCCTGGGCGGTGGGCGCGCTGCCCCTCAGCTGGCGCAGCTGGTGTATGAGCTTCTGCCCGGAGCTGACGAAGGCCGCACGGATCTCCTGTGCCGAAGGCGGGTGGCGCAGGCTTTCCAGGGTGCTCGCCATGCAGCCGCTCAGGCAGGCGCTGACGGTAAGAGCGACCAGGGAACCCCTGCGATGCGACGTTTTGACCAGCACTGCCCGGACCCTCCTAGGGAGGCGCCATCCCGTAGCGCTACGATTTGCTATGCATCCTGAACCTGTGCAATTATCTTAGACCAAATTCTAGGATAGTCCACTACGATGTTGATTAGAAAGAAGTCATATTATCTGATTCTTGAATGCGTGAAGTCGTGAGCGACTTGACGCGCCATGAGACTGCAACGAACATTAGAGTCCGAAGAGTCCGAAAGAGTCCGAATCGGCAGTGGGAGCCCGAGCTGAGCAAACATCATGGTGCCAGCCAGCGAAAATCGACCAAGGATCGAGCAGTCCATCGAGCGCTTTCTCGAGATCTGCCATCGCCGCCACCACCCGGCCAAGGCCTTGATCATTGCCCCGGGGGATCCGGCGGATACGCTCTACTACCTGATTGACGGCTCCGCCAGCGTGGAGCTGGCAACGGAGCACGGCAATGAGATGGTGCTCGCCTACGTCAATGCCGGGGATTTCATCGGGGAGATGGGCGTGTTCCTCAACGTGACGAATCAGCGCGGGGTCTCCGTGCGCACCCGCTCTCCCTGCGAAGTCGCCGGCATCACCTACGAGCGCCTGCGCCGGGCGGCCGACAATGAGCTCCAGGATGCTTATCCGGACATCCTCTATGTGCTGGGTCGCCAGCTGTCAAATCGTCTGCTGCGCTCCCACCGCAAGGTGGAGTCCCTGGCTTTCGCAGACGTGGTCGGACGCATCGAGGAGGCCTTGGTCGACCTCTGCGAAGAGCCGGATGCCCGCACCCACTCTCGGGGCGTGCAGGTGAAAGTGAGTCGTCAGGAGCTCAGCCGCATCGCGGGATGCTCCAGGGAAAAGGCGGGGCAGGCGCTCAAGCGCCTGGAGGAGCAGGGACGAATAGCCGTGGATGGAAAGACCATTCTGGTCTACAGCGCGCCGGTGGGCGCGCCCAGGGTTCGTTAGCCCCCGGGCGCGTCCCGCAAGCTCCGCGGCCGTGCCACGATTCAGTCGTCGCCTGAGAAGGCGGCCACGAGGCTCAGCAGATTGAGGAACAGGTTGTAGAGGTTCAGGTACATGCCGACCGTGGCCATGATGTAGTTGGTCTCGCCGCCATTGACCATGCGGCTAGTGTCATACAGAATCATGCCCGCCATCAGCACCACCACCACCGAAGAGACGGCTAGGGACAGCGCCGCGACGTGCAGGAACAGATTCGCCAGGATGGCGACGACTGCCACGATCATGCCCGCCATCAGGAACCCGCGCATGAAGCTGAAGTCGCGACGGGTCGTCAGGGCGTAGCCGGACAAGCCCAGGAAGGTGATTGCGGTGATACCCAGGGCGGTCATCACGATTTGGCTGCCATTCGGCAAGGCGAGGTACAGGCTCAGAATCGGGCCCAGTGTGTAGCCCAGGAAGCCTGTCAGCGCGAACGTGGGCAGCAGCGCCCAGGCACTGTTGCGCATGGTGTTGATGACCATGGTCAGGCCGAAGACCGCTCCCATCCAGACGATCACGCCCAGCCAGCCCACCATCAACGGTCGGGCATTCGTGGCCATCGCCACCCCCGCCATCAGCGCGCTGAAGAGCAGCGTCAGGGACAGCAGTATATAGGTGTTCTTGATGAGCTTGTTGGTGGCCAGGACACCGGTCAACGGCCTGGCGACTGACGGTTGGTATGCACTCATGGCTAACTTGAGCTCCTGATTTCGCACTGAATAAGCAAACGCTAATAATGAGACCGCTACTTCTCTTGGGGGTTCATAAGGATACCGGACAGAGATTCGATGGCAAGAATACCGTGGTTGCACCGCGCTTGATAGCAGGGCCGACCGTGGATCGTGGGAGGCCGCAGAGGCGTGTGCTACAGTGCCCCGGAATCGGGTGCAGATGAGTCCCTCGCCGGGGCACTCGGAGGACAGACGCCAGTGGGTGAGTTCCTGACGGCGCTATTTGCATTTCCCACCGTGATATTCACGGTCCTGCTGGCTCTGGTGCTGGTCTACTGGGTGCTCGCCGTGCTCGGTGCCCTGGACATCGAGATGCTGGACATCCAGGTCGGCGGCGACGCCGAGGTGGGTGGCGACGTTCTCGATGGATTGGATGCCGCCGCCGGCCCGGAGGCTCCCGCGGAAACAGGTGGGGCCCTGGGCGGCCTGCTGGTGTCGCTGGGCCTCGCCGGGGTGCCTATCACGGTGGCACTCAGCCTGCTGGTGCTGTGGGCATGGCTGCTGGCCTTCTTCGCGACCGACCTGCTGCTGCGGAATGCGACCGATCCCGTCCTCCGGGGCTGGCTGGCGATCCTGGTGATCGTCTTGAGCCTGGCACTGTCGGTGGCGCTGAGCGCCCTCAGCATCCGTCCCTTGCAGCGATTTTTCGTCACCACCTCGGCACGCAGCCGCGGCTCGCTCGTCGGCAAGGTTTGTGTCGTGACCACGCTGCGGGTGGATGCGCGCTTCGGGCAAGCCCGCCTGGAGGATGACGGTGCCGATCTGCTGTTGCCCGTGCGCTGCCGCCGCCCAAACCAGCTGGGCAAGGGCGCACGCGCCCTCATCATCGGCTATGACAGCACAAACAACGTCTACGACATCGTGCCCCACGACGATGCGGAAGCCGAAGCCCTGCTGCAATAGCCTCGGCAGTCGATTCCCCGGGATCGCACAAGAACAAGCTGGAGGAGAACCCATCGATGCCCTCGTTCATCTATCCCGTGCTGCTTTTCGTCAGCGCCGTGCTCATCATCCTGGTCGGGATGCTGCTGCTGGTGCTGAAGTTCTTCAAGAAGGTCGAGCAGGGCAAGGCGCTCATCGTCAACACCATGCGCAGCGAGCCGGTGGTGACCTTCACCGGGAAAGTGGTCTATCCGGTGATCAACAAGGCGGAGATCATGGACATCTCCCTGAAGACTATCGAGATCGATCGCCGGGGACGGGAGGGCTTGATCTGCAGGGACAATATCCGGGCAGACATCAAGGTCGCCTTTTTCGTGCGCGTCAACAAGACCCGCGAGGACGTGCTGAAGGTCGCGCAGTCCATCGGCTGTGCCCGTGCCTCCGACCAGGAGACCATGGAGGAGCTGTTCAGCGCCAAGTTCTCGGAAGCACTGAAGACCGTCGGCAAGCAGATGGACTTCGAGGACCTTTACAAGAAGCGTGACCAGTTCCGTGACAGCATCATCGAGGTCATCGGACACGACCTCAATGGCTACGTGCTCGAAGACGCCGCCATCGACTATCTGGAGCAGACGCCGCTACAGAGCCTGGACGCCCAGAATATCCTGGACGCTCAGGGCATCTACAAGATCACCCAGCTCACCGCCCTGCAGCACGTGGAGACCAACCGCGAGCGCCGGGACGAAGAGATGCGCATCCGCCAAAAGGACGTAGAGGCGCGGGAGGCTATCCTTGCTCTGAATCGTCAGCAGTCCGAAGCGGAGGCCAAGCAGGAGCGGGAGATTGCCACGGTGCAGTCCCGCGAGCAGGCAGAGGCGGCCCGAGTGGCCGCCGAGGAGCGGCTCAAGATGGAGCAGGCCGGGCTGCAGACCGATGAGCACCTCGCCGTCCAGGAGGAGAACAAGCAACGCGAGATCGACGTCGCGGCTCAGAATCGCAAACGGGCCGTCGCCATCGAGGTGGAGCGGGTGGAGCGGGCCCGCGCCCTGGAGGCCGTCGCCCGCGAGCGGGACGTCGAGATGGAGACCATTGCCAAAGAAAAGGCCCTGGAGCAGGAGCGCAAGGCAATCGCCGATGTGATTCGGGAGCGCATCGCAGTGGAGCGCACGGTCGCGGAGGAGGAAGAGCGCATCAAGGAGCTGCGTGCCGTGGCCTCGGCGGAGCGGGATTCCAGGACTACGGTCATCACTGCGGAGGCGGAGGCGCAGAAGCTGCTGGTGGCGGACATCAAGGCAGCGGAGGCGGGAGAGCAGGCCGCGCGGTTCAAGGCACGCGAGCGGCTGACTCTGGCCGAGGCGCAGCAGGAGGCCTCGGACAAGGAGGCCCAGGCCAAGATTCGGCTGGCCGAAGGCGTGCAGGCGGAGGCCGCTGCGACGGGTCTGGCCGAGGCCCGGGTCAGGGAGGCCAATGCCGTGGCCTTGGAGAAGCAGGGTCTGGCCGAGGCGCGGATACAGCTGGAGAAGCTGCGTGCCGAGGCCGCCGGCACCGAGGAGCAGGGCATGGCCGAGGCGCGAGTGCAGGAGGCGGCAGCCGAGGCCCTCCAGAAGAAGGGCCTGGCCGAGGCCCGGGTGGAGCAGGAGAAGATGCAGGCTGTGGCGGCCGGCACCGAGGAGCAGGGCATGGCCCAGGTGCGGGTGGACGATGCCGCGGCGGCCGTGGTCGAGAAGCGTGGCCTGGCCGAGGCCCGGGCCATACAGGAGCGGCTCTACGCCGAGGCCCATGGCTTGAGTGAGAAGTTCAATGCCATCAAGAGCATGGGGCCGGAAGGTCAAGCCTACGAGGAGCTACGGCTGAAGCTGGACATACTCCAGGCCGTTGAGATGGCCGCGATCGGCGCCAACAAGGAGATTGCCGAGGCCCAGGCCGGGGTGCTGGGCAAGGCCTTCAGCAACGCCAAGATCGACATCGTGGGCGGCGAAGGGGTGTTCTTCGACCGACTGGTGAATGCCATC
Source organism: uncultured Ectothiorhodospiraceae bacterium (assembly GCA_964416345.1). Lineage (GTDB taxonomy): Bacteria > Pseudomonadota > Gammaproteobacteria > CAYQDX01 > CAYQDX01 > CAYQDX01. The sequence goes on along the minus strand of CAYQDX010000095.1, from coordinate 2,595 downwards.
TCGATGACCAAGTCGGTGGACCGATTCGTTGGCTCCGGTCAGACTGCCGGCGAGCTCTATCGGCGCTACCAGCAGGCGGGCGGCAATCTTCTGGGCGACCTCAAGGAGGTTCTGAGCCGACCCGCGGTCTCCACGGAGGATCTGCAGCGTCTGTCGGTGACGGCATTCCTCGGCCGCCTGTTGGGCGGCGGCGATCTGGCCCCGGAGCACCGGGCCAAGCTGGAGCAGCTGCTCAAGCTGGCCACGGAGCTGGGTCTGGACCAGACCGGCCCGGCTGAGGCGCCGAAGGCGGAAGACTAGGCGGCGCCCGGGTGCTCGTGCAATCCATTCCGGTGCCGGCCGCAGTGCGTCTGGGCTGACCGATGTCGGAGCAGACTGCCCAGGAGACCGTCCAGGGCGGGGCCTACGAGGTCATCCGCCGGCGTCTGGAGCAGCAGGCCCGGCTGCTCTCAGACAAGGCCCAGGCGCTCAATGAGCGCCGGACCGCGCTGTTCGGCAGCACCCGCATGGAGGTTATCGGCAGCGCGCGTATCCGTACCGAGAACAATTGTGTGCCGCGGGACATCGCCGGCGTGGATGGGCTGCTGCTGTTCGGCTACAACGTGTTCATCGGCCTGAAGGCCGAGACCAGGGTGGAAGACGTGCTGAGCCTCCAGCACCTGGAGCAGGGCGGCGAAGGCTTCGAGGTCGCGCCCGCGCTGGTGCCGGGCACCTTCCTGGCAGACGACCAGTTCGTGCGTGACTTTCGCGAGCTCTACGCCTACTACAAGGGCTCGCGCCTGAGTCACCTGCGGGTGCTGAGCGGCAAGCTGCTGGCCACCTTCCGCACCGGCCGGACGCGAGAGGACGTTAAGGTGTTCCGCTGGGCGCTGCTGCCGGGGCAGCCGCCCAAGTACATCGACAACCGCGGCGAGCGGGACGACGTTTACCCCCCGGCCCATGACTTTGAGTGGCGGGTGACCACCCGCGACCACTACGTTCTGGGACGCCATCCCCATGTCTCCATCGAGGACCAAGTGTTCGTGGAGACCGTCGGCGGCGACCTCACCATCAAGGTCGAGAACAACACCGAGGACGGTCTGGGCATCTATCGGGAGCCCGTTCAGGACGGCACGCAGTCACTGGGCGACGCAGACATCCACTACGCCCGAGTCGGCGCACTGATCCTGCTCAAGGTGCGTCCCTACCGGGAGCGGGTCTGGCGCTACCTGGTGTACAACCCCAGAGGTCGGCGGGTCGACCGTATCGACGCCATCGGCCAGGCCTGTCTGCAGCTGCCTGAGGATCACGGCCTCATCTTCCCGGGCGGTTGCTATCTGCAGAGCGGCGATGTGAGGTTCTTCGAAGGCGACATCGCCAATCTGGAGATCAAGCGCACCCTGCGCTCGCCCAACGGCGAGGACGTCCTGTACGTGTTTCACCACCACGACGAAGGGCGGATGCTGCTACTGTCCTACAACCTCATCCGCAAGGAGCTGCAAAATCCCATCGTCTGTCACGGCTACTCGTTGTTCGACGACGGCCGGGCGGTGGTGTTCAGAGCCGACAGCGCCGAGCCGACCCGGGTGCATCCCATCCAGGTGTGGCAGACCCCCTATGCCAGCGACGAGCATGCCGCCAGCCGGCCCACCGACGGCTCCTATCTCGCCAGGATCGGCAATGCCGAGCTGGTACGCGGTATCTCGGATGCCTACACCATCCGCCGCATGCTGGACAATCCGCAGCCCACCATGGGGAGCTATGAGGAGCTGGTGGCCACCGCGACCCGGGTGCAAGACAGCTATCACTGGCTCGGCCACCCCGAGGTCGGAGATCTGCTGTCCATCCTGCGCGAGATACGTGCCACGGCCGAGCTTGCCATCGGCGAGCTGGAGAAAGTGGATGCGATGCGCCGCCGGGCAGATGAGGCCCTGGCCGCAGCGGCAGAGGCGCAACGGGACTTGATCGGCGCGCTGCGCTCCGAGCGATTGCGGGACGTGGCCCAGTTCATCGATGGGCTCTCGGCGCTGCGCTCCAGACGGGGGCAGTTGATCACCCTGCGGGAAATGCGCTACGTGGATCTGGCGCGCATCGAGGCCCTGGAGCAGGAGCTGGTGGATCGCTTCGCCTGGCTGAGCGGGCTGAGCGTGGATTTTCTCTTGCGGGACAACGCGCTGGCACCCTATCACGAGCGCCTGCAAGCTCATTCGGCAGCCATCGACGCGGGCACCAAGGCAGTGGACCTGGCGCCTATCGCCGCGGCGCTGAAGGCGCTTGGGGAGGGACTGGACCTGCTCACCGAGGTGCTCGGCACCCTGCAGATGGATGATGCCACCAAGCGCACCCGGATCCTGGAGGGCATCTCGGAGATCTATGCCCGGCTCAATGGTGCGAAGGCGGGCCTGGATCTTAAGGCCAAGGCGCTGCGCGCCGGGGAGGCGCGCGCCGAGTTCGGCGCGCAGTTCCTGCTCTACTCCCAGAGCGTGACCAACGCCCTGGGGCTCGCCGAGACGCCGGAGCGCTGTGATGAGCAGCTCTCGCGCCTGCTGGTGCAGCTGGAGGGGCTGGAGAGCCGGTTCAGCGAGCACGAGGACTATCTCGCCGATCTCGCCGCCA
>CAYQDX010000094.1:0-12348 GCA_964416345.1 uncultured Ectothiorhodospiraceae bacterium | reverse complement strand
GCAGCGCGCTGCACGGTGTTGAGGTTGGGCTGGGCGAGGCCCCCCTGTACCTCATTGGGTATTAGGCAGCTGACTTGCGGGGCTGCAAGCTGCTTATCGCAGCTCTTTCCCGTGAGCGGGATAGCGCCCGAGGGATGGTCGCATTGCTTGTGCTCGGAGGCGCTGGCGCAGACTGCGGCAAGCGCGGCGAACAGCAGGGTCACCGTGCGAGACATGCTCACCTCCCTCCTTGGCTCGTTTTGATTGGGTGATACTAAGAGAGGCGCACCTTGGCAGTCAACGGAACATAGGGGAACGTTGCAGCCCGGTTCTCTTGCATCAGGAAGGTCGCGTCGGGTACCGGTCTGAAATGACTTGGCAGAGAGACCAGACGCAGCGGCACTGCCGGCCGGCAGTGCCGCTTCGGCGGAGAACGACACGTTTGGGTGGCATGGAAAGGGGGATTGTCGCCGGCTTCCGTTGCCGTCTACGCCCTCTCGCCGGTCGCCAGTTGCCGCAAGTTGGAGATGTCGCGCAACGGTGGCGCCCCGAACAGCCGGTTGTATTCACGGCTGAACTGCGAAGGGCTCTCGTAGCCAACCTGAAATGCTGCGGTTGCCGCATCCAGACGCTCGGCCAGCATCAGGCGCCTGGCTTCCTGCAGGCGCAGCTGCTTCTGGAACTGCAAGGGGCTCAAGGCGGTCATCGACCGGAAGTGGTGATGAAATGTCGAGCTGCTCATGCGGGCCTGGGCCGCAAGGTCGTCGATGCTGAGCGACTTGGTGAAGTTCGCCTTTAGCCAATCGATAGCCCGCGCTATCTGGTGGCTCTGACTTCCCGCCGAAGCAATCTGCCGCAGGCGCGCGCCCTGATCCCCCACCAGTAAACGGTAAATGATCTCGCGCTGAATGATCGGCGCGAGGATGGGGATGTCCTGCGGCTCGCAAAGCAGGTCGACCAAGCGCTGAAAGGCGGTGAGCAGCGCCGGCGTCACCTCGCCGGTCGCCATGCCGCGGGTCGACTGCTGCTCACGCGGCGGCGGCAGGTGGCTGTCTACCATCAGCTGTGACATCTCGTGCTGATCCAGCTTCAACACGAGCCCGAGGTAAGGCGCCTTGAGGCTTGCCTTGGTGACCTGCACGACCGTGGGCAGATGCACTGATGTAATCAGATAGCGGCGCGCATCGTAAACGTAGATGTCGTCTCCGAGCTGAACGCGCTTGGCCCCTTGGGCGACCAGGCAGATGCTCGGCTCGTACATGGCACTCACCGGCTCGGTCGGCTCATCGTATCGGATGAGTGACAAGCCCGGAACCGCAGTCGTGCGCCGTACACCATTCTCGGTCCATCGGGCAATGCCCTGCCCCAAAGCCTCGAGTGCAGCAATCATCCCAGTCACCTCAACTTGCTGATCTGATAGGCTGTGAAAAATATCTTCCCTCGCCGTCTTTCGGGGAAAGGGTTAGCGTGATGGTTTGCATTCAGCTGGTTACAACCCTCACCCTAGCCCTCTCCCTGAGGGAGAGGGGATTTTTTCACAACCTGTGGCGCCTGCCAGTTCATCGATACCTCCTGCCTGAATACTAGTCCACGCCAGTTTGGGTTACAACCATTGTCCAGGGCTTCGGCGAATCAGGCAAGAATCGAGTAGGATTGGTCAACCCGTCCTTGTGCTTTCGAGCGTAGGATTTGACCATCACCTGGGTAGCCCCAGCCACACCAAAGGAGACGACCGTGCAAAAGCGCACATTGGGAACGAGCGGCCTGAAAGTCTCGGCCCTGGGCCTCGGCTGCATGGGCATGAGCTTTTCCTACGGCCCGCCCAAAGACAAGCAGGAGATGATCTCACTACTTCACGCAGCAGTGGAGCGCGGCATCACGTTTTTCGATACGGCGGAGGTCTACGGTCCCTTCACAAACGAGGAGCTCGTCGGCGAGGCGCTTGCGCCGCTACGCGAGCGGGTGGTTCTCGCCACCAAGTTCGGCTTCGATGTCGCTCCGGGGAAGGACCCGCGGGGAATGAAGGGGCGGCCTGGTCTGAACAGCCGTCCGGAGCGCATCAAAGAGGTGGCCGAGGCCTCGCTCAAGCGACTCCGGACCGACGTCATCGACCTGTTCTATCAGCACCGCGTCGACCCTGAGGTGCCCATCGAAGAAGTGGCCGGTGCCGTGAAGGAGCTGATCCAGGCAGGCAAGGTCAAGCATTTCGGCCTTTCCGAGCCGGGCGTCCAGACGATTCGGCGTGGCCACGCCGTGCAGCCGGTCACTGCCGTCCAGAGCGAATACTCGCTGTGGTGGCGCCGCGTGGAAGCCGAAGTGATTCCGACCCTCGAGGAGCTCGGTATCGGCCTCGTCCCGTACAGTCCTCTGGGCAGGGGCTTCCTGACGGGGAAGATAGACGCGACTACGACCTTCGACAGCTCCGACTTCCGTAGCACATTGCCTCGCTTCACACCGGAAGCACTGAACGCGAACCAGGCCCTGGTCGACCTGCTCGGCAGCATCGCAGCACAGAAACAGGCGACACCGGCGCAGATCGCACTGGCCTGGCTGCTGGCCCAGAAGCCGTGGATCGTGCCGATCCCGGGCACCACGAAGCTGCATCGGCTGGAGGAGAACATCGGGGCTGTTGCGGTCGAGCTCACGGCCGACGATCTCCGCGAGATCGATAGCGCCGCCTCACAAATTACGGTGCAGGGTGCCCGGTACCCGGACGCCATCGAGCAATTGACCGGCCGGTAGCCGGCAAAATAGATGGGAGATCAGACGATGCAAAAGCGCAAACTCGGAATCAGTAACCTGGAAGTCTCCGCCATGGGCTATGGCTGTATGGGCCTGAGTTACGGTTACGGCCCAGCGATTGACCGGCAGGAAGGAATCAAGATTATTCGCGCAGCCGTCGAGCGTGGCGTGACCTTCTTCGACACGGCGGAGGTCTACGGCCCCTTCACCAACGAAGAGCTCGTGGGCGAAGCCCTCGCCCCCTATCGTGAACAGGTGGTGATTGCCACGAAATTCGGCTTCGCAATCGATTCTGGCGCAACGCGCTCCGGCCTGGACAGTCGGCCAGAGCACATCAAGCAGGTCGCGGAGGCTTCGCTCAAACGGCTCGGCGTCGATGCGATCGACTTGTTCTATCAGCATCGTGTAGACCCGAACGTGCCCATCGAGGACGTGGCGGGAACGGTGAAGGAGCTGATTCACGAAGGCAAGGTCAAGCACTTCGGCCTTTCCGAGGCCAGCGCACAGACGATTCGCCGCGCTCACGCCGTCCAGCCGGTCACGGCGATCCAGAATGAATACTCGCTGTGGACGAGGGATCCCGAGCCGGAAATCCTGCCGCTATGCGAGGAGCTCGGCATCGGCTTCGTGCCATGGAGTCCACTCGGGCAGGGCTTCCTCACCGGCAAGATCGACGTATCGACGAAGTTCGACAGCTCCGACTTCCGGGCCCAGTTTCCGCGTTTCACCCCGGAGGCGCGACAAGCTAATCGGGACATGGTCGATCTGCTCAATGTGATCGCAAAGCGCAAAGAGGCGACACCGGCCCAGATTGCCCTCGCCTGGCTGATGGCCCAAAAGCCCTGGATCGTGCCGATCCCCGGCACCACGAAGCTGCATCGGCTGGAGGAGAACCTCGGCGCCGTCGCGGTCGAGCTCACATCGGACGATCTCCAAGAAATCGAGCGCGCCGCGTCCCAAATCACCGTGCAAGGGGCCCGGCTTCCCGAGGACATCCTCAAACTCAGTGGTCGCTGAGCACGACGCGGTAGCGGGCACCAGACGGACGAGGAGATAAACCATGCGTGGAACCATGCTCTATGGTCCGGGCGACGTGCGTTTCGAGACGCGGCCCGACCCGACCATCGCAAAGCCGGCCGATGCCATCATCAGCATCTCGGCCGCCTGTGTCTGCGGCTCCGATCTATGGCCGTACCGCGGCATCCAGACCGTCACCGAGCCAACGCCGATGGGACACGAGTACTGCGGCATCGTCGAGGAGGTCGGCCGCGCGGTCACTTCGATCAAGCCCGGTCAGTTCGTCATCGGCTCTTTCTTCGCCTCAGACAACAGCTGCCCCCACTGTCGCATCGGCTACCAGACATCCTGCCAGCATGTGGAATTCGTCGGCGGCGCGCAGGCGCCACTGCTGCGCGTCCCGCTCGCGGACGGCACGCTGGTGGCCACCCCCGAAACGCCCCCGGACGAACTGATCCCGAGCCTCCTCTCCACCTCCGACGTCCTGGGCACCGGCTGGTTCGCCGCCGACGCCGCCAACGTGAAGCCCGGGAGCACGGTCGTGGTCGTCGGCGACGGCGCGGTCGGCCTCCTCGGTGTGCTCTCCGCCAAGCACATGGGGGCCGAGCGCATCATCGCCATGAGCCGCCACGAGTCGCGGCAAAAGCTCGCCCGCGAATTCGGCGCGACCGACGTCGTGACCGAGCGCGGTGACGAGGGCGTGGCCCGCATCAAGGAGCTAACCAGCGGAATCGGCGCTGACGCAGTGCTGGAGTGCGTCGGCACCCAGGAGTCGATGATGCAGGCGATCCGCTCCACCCGCCCGGGTGGGTTCGTGAGCTACGTCGGCGTCCCGCACGGGGTCGCGCTCAAGGGGGAGGAGCTGTTCTTCACCCATGTTCGCCTCCACGGTGGGCCTGCGCCGGTGCGCCGCTACCTGCCAGAGCTGATCGACCAGGTTTGGAGCGGAAAGATCAACCCCGGCAAGGTGTTCGACCTCACCCTGCCCCTCGACCAGGTAGCGGAGGGCTACCGCGCGATGGACGAGCGCCGCGTAATCAAGACGCTGCTGCGCCCTTGACGGCGCTTTGCTTCGAGGGGCCACCGCAGTAACCACATGGTCGCAAGACGAGCTGCGCAAGATCGCCGAGGCCGATGCCCTGCACATCTCACCTTTCCGTGAGGACGGAGCGAGCTACGGGACCCCGACGTGGATCTGGTCCGTCGCCGTGGATGACGGCCTCTATGTGCGCGCTTACAACGGGCAGCGCTCCCATCGGTACCAGGCCGCGGTGCGGCAGAAGGCCGGTCGGATCACTGCCGCCGACATGGCCAGGGAGGTCTCCTTCGAGCCGGTCGGCGGGCCGATCAACGTCCGAATCGACGATGCCTATCGGACGAAGTACCACGGCAGCCCGTACCTCGGCCCGATGATTGGTGCGCGTGCCCGATCGGCGACGGTCAGGATCCTGCCGCGCGGGCCCAACGACTGAATCGTCGAGCAGGTCGCACGGATGCGCGCGGGGGAGCATCCTCGCCCGGCGCGTCCACAATGCATTCGTCGAAGACTACGAATCTCCCCTCTTGGAACGCCGTCTGTCCCGCCGAGCATCACAGCCCGGCAGTGGCGCAGCCACACGAGACCCGCAATGCGTGCCAAGACACATCTACGAAGAACCTCGGGGCTTAGAGATCCTGTTGAAATCCCCTCACCTCATTCCTCTCCCGGAGGGAGAGGAGGCTGGAATCTCATTCGTCTACTGGGGCTGGGCGCTCCGGCAGCCATCATCAGAGCGGAGCAGGCCGCTGAGCTACAGGCCCTGCTGGAGCGGCTGGACCGTTGCTGGTGACGCACCATGCCGAACGGGAGCACGCAAGGAACGGACAGCTTTCCCGGGGGACTCCCTGCCGGCACAAGCACGGAGGCTTGCCACACCTGGATCGTGCGCCACTAATTCGGCACGGCGGACGACTTCGTCGGCAAGCCGGGGCGTCGTATCGATTCGTCCCAAGTCATCCGTTGGCGGTGGCGGGCGCGGGCGCCGATGGCTCCGCTCGATCGGTCAGCGGGCGCGCGCCGCGGAAGAAGAAATAAAGCGCGACCATCTGTATCACGTGGTAGAGGTCGTTGTGGTTGAAGTTCTCGTGCAGGGAGAATCCGCTTGCCTGCACCACGGCGGCCAGGATCGATATGGCCACACCGAGGATGAAGTCGATTTCGTTTCCGCTGCGCCGCCGCCACCACACGTAGCCCGCTAGCGCGAGCACCAGCAGCAGCGCGGAACCGTAGTCGATGATCACGAAGATGAACGCGTCGTGAGCCGCAGTCCAGATCCAGTAAACCAGCAGTTTCACGGCTGCGAAGGCGAGCACGAGGCGATGGTAGGGCGGTGCCAGAATCGCCTTCGCCGTACCCACCGTGACGTAGAACGATACAAGCCCCGCAGCGAACTGGGTCAGCTTCCACGCCGCGAGCTTCATTTCGCCCGGTAGCACGGCGGCAAACCCGTGCATAGTTCCTCCAGATGCGGAAGCCACCGCCGAGAACAGGAAAGCCCACGCCCAAAATGCCCTCGAGATCTGGTGCCCGCCCCGATTCTTGCGCCGCAGCAGAGCAAAGAAATAAAGACACTCCACGGCCATCAGGTAGTCCGTGAACATGGTCATGGGCTCGGTAAGGATTCCCGTGCTCATCGTCGCCCCAAGACCTCGCACTATCGCAGTGCAGACGGAAATTGACAGCGCGCACCCTAACCGAAAAGCACCTCAGGTCCCACCGACCCCGAGCGCCACACCCCCGTCTCGATGACAACCTAGACCTCTTTGCACCTATCTACCACCAGAAAATCCGATGGTGGATCCCATTTCACGGCCGCCCTTGATCGCCCGCTCGGACAGCGGGCGCGTGGTCGTGCCCAATGGCCCGGCATGTCCACCCCTCACGGCGCAGCGAGCTTGCCGTTGTCATTGGTGATGCCGGTGAGCGAGAGTGAGGTGGATCCGTACTCCCCTTTCTCCGTCCTGCAAATTGCGGACAGCGAGACATAAGGCCCGTCGACGAGGACCTGAATATTGCCACATGTCTCCTGGAACGTACTCTTGCCTTCGCCTTGCGTAAGGGAGCCGTTCACGTTGCTGATACCCTGAAGGATCAAGGACGACGGCTTGAACTTGCCATCATCCGTGCGGCACACGGCAGTCAGGGCCGGCTGGTTGGCGTCGATGCCGAAGCCGATGTTGGAGCAGGAGTACTGGAACGGTCCCGCTTGGGCGAGGGCACTACCAGAGACCAGGGTCATCAATATGGCTGTCCGCAACTGATACTTGAGCATGCTTTGCCTCCAGTGTAGGCCTCACGACATCGGAGCTTCCCCATCAAGCCTCAGACGCGGCGGCATGGGCTGCCCCAGTCGAATGGCAAGGCCATAGTCTAACCGCAATTGCCCTCGACGAAGTTACGAATGGCTGGCTGCCATCGATTCTAGGACTTCCACACCTCAGGTCAAACGTCGGCTGCGGGCCGGATGTGCTGGCAACACGGCGGGGCAGTCCCGAAGCCTTCCCGGTAGCCGACGGGCATGGCGGCGGGCCGCCGCTGAGCATAGCGGGAGCGAGCTCCCGCACTCCAAAGGGAGGTGGGGTCGTGGTCGAGCGGCGCGCGCTAGAATGGCGCCAGAGAGGCCAAATCCGACGGACGTAGACATGCAGCTGCAATCCAGCCCCCTGCTCACCGATCTCTATCAGCTCACCATGCTCCACGCCTACTACCAGCAGCGCATGGCGGAGACGGCGGTGTTCGAGTTTTTCGTGCGGCGCATGCCCTCCGACCGGGGCTTCCTGCTGGCGGCGGGGCTGGAGCAGGCGCTCATCTTTCTGGAGGATCTGTGCTTCAGCGCCGAGGAGCTGGATTGGATTGCCGGGCACCGGTACTTCAACCAAGCGTTCGCCGACTTTCTGGCCGATCTCCGCTTCACCGGAGACGTGCACGCCATGCCGGAAGGCACGGTGTTCTTCCCCGACGAGCCCATCCTGCGGGTTACCGCCCCCATCCCCCAGGCCCAGCTGGTGGAGACCCGACTCATCAACATTCTGCACTGCCAGACCCTGATTGCCTCCAAGGCGGCCCGCTGCGTGCTGGCCGCCCCAGGCAAGCTGCTGGTGGACTTCGGACTGCGGCGCGCCCACGGCGCGGAGGCCGGAATGTTCGCGGCCCGGGCCAGCTACCTGGCAGGCTTCGGCGGCAGCTCCACGGTGCTGGCCGAGGCCGAGTACGGCATCCCCAGCTTCGGCACCATGGCCCACTCCTTCGTTCAGGCCCATACGCTGGAGACGGAGGCCTTCGAGCATTTCTCCCACGCCCAGCCGGACAACGTGGTGCTGCTCATCGACACCTACGACACGGAGGCCGCAGCGCACAAGGTCGTGAATCTGGCGGATCGGCTGCGGGCGCAGGGCATCCCGGTGAAGGCCGTGCGCCTGGATAGTGGCGATTTGGTGGCCCACGCGCGCCGGGTGCGGGAGATCCTGGATGCGGGCGGACTCACCGAGGTGGGCATCTTCTGCAGCGGCGACCTGGAGGAGCACGAGCTGCACCGCCTGCTCGCGGCCGGTGCACCCATCGACGGCTTCGGCGTCGGCACCCGCATGGACACCTCGGCGGATGCGCCCTATCTCAACTGCGCCTACAAGCTGCAGGAGTACGCCGGCAGCCCGCGGCGCAAGCGCTCCGAAGGTAAGGCCACCTGGCCGGGTCGCAAGCAGGTGTACCGAACGTACAACGACGCCGGGACCATGACCGGCGACCTACTGACGCTTGCGTCCGACAAGCAGCCGGGGGAGGCATTGATCGTGCCTGTGATGCGGGGCGGGCGATGCGTCGAGCCCCGGCCCGGCCTGGAGGATGCGCGGCGCCGCACGGCGGCGGAGCTGGCGCGGCTGCCGGCGCAGCTGCGGGAGCTGGGCACCGAGCCGGCGTATCCGCTGACGGTTGCCGACGCGCTGCAGGCGTTGGCGGCGGAGGTGGATCGGCAGGGGCATTAGAGATGTTGGGTTAGCCCCCTATTCCCGGCCAGCTCCGCACCGGGTCCGTGGACCGCACGACGTGCATGCCGGCCTCGGCGAAGCGCCGAAAGGCGGCGTCGGCCTGCTCCGTGTAATCCACCACGCCGGGGATGACGACCGGCGAGCTGCAGTCCTCCAGCAGGTATACCTTGTCCGCCAAGCGGCGATCGCGGGCCTCCACGTCCTCCAGCAGATCGGCCACCGTCCAGGCCACGCAGTGGCTCTTGGCCTGGCCGGCGATGACCACGGCGTCGTACTCCAGCAGCCGCTCGACCAGCCCCGTGTTTCGCGCCGCCACCGGCTCGCCGACCGGACCGGTGGTGACCTCGGGTCCCAGGATGGAATAATGCTCGGTGTAGGGGTTGTTGCCCTTGATCTGGAAATCCGGCTGGCTGTAGCGGGCCACGCCATGGAAGAAGATGGCCTCCTCCACCGCGGATACCAGGGCGTGGCCGATGCCGCCGAGCATGGCATGGTAGGGCCAGATGGTGAGCTCATAGTGCCCGCCTTGGGCCAGCGTGCGCACGTAGTGCAGCAGGTGGCGCTGGCCGTACTCGGGGTCGATGCCGAGCTCTCTTCCGACCCTGGGGTTGAATCGCCAGCGCCCGCGCTCCACGTCCGCCACGGACACCAGGGTGAAGGGCGACGGATGCTCGCCCTGGTCGTCCACCAAGTGCAGGGCGTGGAAGATGGGCATCAGCCGGTGGGTATCCATGGTCGGCACGATGCGGGTGATGAGTCCCAGATTGGCGTAGATGAACTGGCACAGCCGGCGGCTGTCCTCCACCGCCGCCAGTCCGCTGCGCCCGCCCACATACAGCTCGAAGTCGGGAATACAGAAGGTGTTCTGCACGTCCACTGCCAGCAGCGCGAGCTTGAAGCGATCGTCGCTCGCGGGCCGGATGTCGTGCTCCCCGGCCCAGCGCTCCGCCTCCGCGGCCCGCTCGCCATAGGGCACCCGCCAGATTTCGCCGACGCGCTTCGGGTCGAAGTATGGCGGTAGTGGCAGGGGCTGGTAGGTCATGGCTGCTCCTGTGACTTCGGCGCTGGCCGCCGTCACGCGGCAGATGACAGAAGCCTAGCCGATGGCGCCGCGGGCACGCAATTGGCCCCCTCACCGTGGGCTTGGCCCGGACGCGGCGACCCGGCACAATGGCCAGGCCATTCCAGCCGCAGAGTGGCGACGCCGGAGCAGCCGAGCATGAAGAAGATCTTGCTGATTCTCATCCTGGTAGCAGGCGCCGCGGCTGCCACGATTCCACTGTGGGGTGGCTGCGACCTCAATTACCGACTGTGCGACACCTGGTGCAGCTTGCGGCACATGGATTCAAGCGCTGAGGCAAGCATCTGCCAGGCCAAGTGTGCCACCAAGAAGGCCGGCTGTGTGGCCGGCGAGGCGGTAGAGGATGTCGGCCGGATGTTGGACGAGGCCGACACACGCTGACCGGGCTACAGGCCGGGCCGACGGAATTCCTGCGGAAAGGACCTTCGGCCTCATGGCAGCGACATCTGAGCCTGCAGCACCCCATGCCGCCGTCCAATCCTTGAGCCTGTACGGCGGCCGCACGCTGGCCTGGTCCGAGTACGGCGACCCGAAGGGCACAGCGGTCTTCTACTGCCATGGATTCCCGGGCTCCCGTTGCGAGGCGGCGCTGGGGGATGCGGCCGCCAGGGAGCTGGCCGTGCGCCTGATAGCACCGGACCGGCCGGGATTCGGCCGCTCGGCCGCGCAGCCCGGGCGCAGCATCGCCGACTGGCCCCAGGACCTCGCCCGCCTCGCCGAGCACCTGAGCATCGAGCGCCTCCGCGTGCTCGGCGTCTCTGGCGGCGGACCCTACGCACTGGCCTGTGCCGCGCTCATGCCGGAGCGCCTGTCCGGCGTGTCGATAGTCTCCGGACTGGGCGAGCTCACCGCGCCCGGCACGCTGCGGGGAATGAGCCTCGTCTGCGGCGGCGCACTGGGCCTGTCCCAGCGCGCACCCGGTCTCAGCCGCTGGCTCTACGGTGGTCTGGTGGGACCCGCCCTCGGTCGTTTCCCCGGAGCCGCGGTGCGGCTCATCACCCGCATCGGCTCTCCAGCCGACGCGCGGGTACTACGGGATCCACCGGTGCGGGACGTGATCGAGCACTCCATCGGCGAGGCGTTCAGACAGGGCAGCGCCGGTCCGCTGCAGGAGCTCGGGCCCATCACTTCTGCCTGGGGCTTCGACCCCGCGCAGATTCGCGTGCCGGTGCAACTGTGGCACGGTGAGAGGGACCGTACCGTGCCGGCCACCATGGGCCGGCATCACGTCCGGCTCATCCCCGGCTGCAGTGCCCGATTCCTACCGAATGAGGGCCACTTCTCGCTCATCGTGCATCATATGCGCGACATCACCAGCGCTCTCCTGGCCGGCGACTGAGCGCGGCCCAGGCGTCGGCCAGGGGGCTGGCCTCCTACACCGGGAGGGTCACCGGTTCCGTTTGGGGGGGCGACCCTCTCGGCGACCTCGCTGCCACGCTTAGTGCTTGTGGCCCTCGTACTTGAAGGATATGTGAACCTTCGTACGATACGCGGTGATCTTACCGTTCTCCAACTTGAGATCCATTGCGACCACTTCCGCGACGCGGAGCTCCCGCACGTGCTCTGCGGCAGTCTCCACCGCGTGGCGCGCGGCATCTTCCCAGGACGTGTCGCTGGAGCCGACCAACTCGATGACTTTGTATACGCTGTCGGGCATGACTACTCTCCTCCGCTGTAATGAGAATCAACCTCTAATATAAGCATAGTTGATAGATAGCTCTGCGGGCCCCCACAACCACGTTGGCCAGAATATTTCCACGTGATCCGGCCGCAGATCGACAACCGATAATCGCATTTTATGCGTTACTCTCGACACCCAATGATTATGCAGTCCACCGTCACATTTTGAAAGTTTTCATGCCGCACTTCCGAGTGCCGTGCTCGGTTAATTTCGAGAAAAAGAGCTTCGGCGTAGAGGTCAGCTACCCGGCGATCAATGGCCGCTCAAAGAGCCTGCGGATCGCCCACGATTGCGCCGCACGCGGCGCAGCGGAACGCGCCGTGACTCAACGGCGCGCCGCAGGCGTGGCAGCGAAACCAGGCAGCCTCGGCTCGGGACACGCGCTCCGCAGAGGGAAATCTCGCTGCCAGCACGGCGCGGGCACGCTCGGCGTCGTCACTGGACACGCGTAGTGTGCCGTCCTGGCGCCGCGGGCGGGTGTAACGGCACTGAATGCCGTGCTCCGCCAGCAAGGCGCTCGCCCGCCGCAGCCGGGAGACCGGCGCCATCAGCACGATCTCTGCGAGTCGTCCCGCCGTCATCGACTAGGCAGACCACGCTTATCGGTAACGTGCCTCAGGAGTGCGCGTGTCAGGGAAGAATTCAGCGTGGCCAGATACGGCACCGAAAAGACGGGCCACACCCGGGAGAGGAGGTACAGGCAGACGAGCCCTGTCACGGCCAAGCCTCCGACTGCGCCGGCCTCGTCCATCAGGGCGCCACCCGCAGCAAAACCTGCGCCGGCGATGAGCGCCATCGCCAATGCGATGGCCATGGGCTCGACGGC
>CAYQDX010000093.1:6173-12458 GCA_964416345.1 uncultured Ectothiorhodospiraceae bacterium | reverse complement strand
GGACTACCTGCGCCTGGGTCAGCCGGTGCCGACCCTGAGCGGCGGCGAGGCCCAGCGGCTCAAGCTGGCGGGCCGGCTGGCCAAGCCGACGGACGAGTGCGGCTGTCTGTTCCTGTTCGACGAGCCCACGACGGGTCTGCATTTCGCCGACGTGGCCACTCTGCTGCGAGTATTTCGCCGCCTGCTTGAGGCCGGCCACTCCCTGGTGGTGATCGAGCACAACCTGGACGTCATCGCCGCCGCCGACTGGGTCCTGGATCTGGGGCCGGAGGGCGGAGAGGCCGGTGGGGAGCTGGTGCTCGCCGGCACGCCCCGGGATCTGACACGCTGCGCGGCCAGCCACACTGGCCGCGCGCTGCGCCACTACCAGCGGCACCTCGGCCGGCCGACCATCCCGACTGTATCGACTCCGCCGGCCGTGGGAGCTCCGCAGATTCACATCCACAAGGCCCGCGAGCACAATCTGCGCGAGGTCGACGTGGCGGTGCCTCGAGAGCGCTTCACGGTGGTCACCGGCATCTCAGGCTCGGGCAAGAGCACCCTGGCCTTCGACATCCTTTACGCCGAGGGGCAGCGGCGCTACCTGGAGTCGCTTAACGCGTACGCCCGCCAGTTCGTCCAACCCGCCGCGCGCCCCGACGTGGACGCCGTCTACGGCATCCCTCCCACGGTCGCCATTGAGCAGCGCACCAGCCGCGGCGGGCGTAAGAGCACCGTGGCCACCCTGACCGAGATCTACCACTTCCTGCGCCTGCTGTATGTCAAGCTGGGCACCCAGTACTGTCCGGACTGCGGGCTTTCCATCGAGCCCCAGCCCCCGGAGGCCATCCTGGCGGGCATCCAGCAGGAATTCCGCGGCCGGCCGGTGACCCTGCTGGCACCACTGGTGAGCGGGCGCAAGGGCTACTACACGGAGCTTGCACGCTGGGCGGCGGGAAGGGGCTACGGCCGGCTGCGGGTGGACGGCCGCCTGCTGTCTACGGCGGAGTGGCCGCGCCTGGATCGCTACCAGGAGCACACGATCGAGCTGCCGCTAGGAGAGCTCGTTCCCGGGCCGCGCGCCGAGCCGGCCCTGCGCCGCCTGCTGCTGCAGGCCCTGGCCTACGGCAAGGGCGTGGTGGGACTGCTGTCTCTGGACACCAACGCCGAGCCCCGCATCTACTCCAGCCAGCGGGCTTGCCCCGGCTGCGGGCGCAGCTTTCCCGAGCTCGACCCCCGGCTGTTCTCCTTCAACTCGCCCCAGGGCTGGTGTGCCAGGTGCTTGGGCGCCGGTGTGGTGCTGCCCGGCTTCGACGCGGAGCAGACCGGCGAGGAGCGGCCGTGGCAGGAGCCCGCGCGGACTGAGCGGCCCTGCCCCGCCTGCCAGGGGCGGCGGCTGCGCCCGGAGGCCCTGGCGGTGCGCTTCGAGGGGCGCTCCATCGCCGAGGCCACCGCGCTCGCGGTGGAGCAGGCGGAGCGTCTATTTCGTGGTCTCAGGCTCAAGGGCCGGGCCGGCAGCATCGCCCGCGACGTGCTGCCGGAGCTGCGGGGCCGGCTGGGCTTCCTGCGCCAGGTGGGCCTGGGCTACCTCAGCCTGGACCGGGCCGCCCCGACGCTCTCTGGCGGCGAGGCCCAGCGCATCCGGCTGGCGGCCCAGCTGGGCTCCAACCTGCAGGGCGTTTGCTACGTGCTGGACGAGCCCACCATCGGCCTGCACCCCCGGGACAACCGCATGCTGCTGGGGGCTCTGGACCGTCTGGCCGCCAAGGGCAACACGGTGGTAGTCGTGGAGCATGACGAGGAGACCATCCGTCATGCTCAGCACTTGATCGACCTGGGCCCGGGCGCCGGGTCCCAGGGCGGGCGCCTGGTGGCCGAGGGCAGCGTCGAGGCGCTCATGGATAGTCCCGAATCGGTTACGGGTCGCTGCCTCGCGCGACCGCTACGGCATCCGCTGCGCCAGCGGCGACGCACCGTCGACGACGCCCCGCGTCTTCGGGTGTCGGGTGCCACTCTGCACAACCTGCGGGAGCTGGATCTGGAGGTTCCGCTGCGGCGTCTGGTGTGTGTCAGCGGGGTCAGCGGCAGCGGCAAGAGCACCCTGGTGCGGGAGGTGCTGCACGGCAATCTGCACAGCCTGGTGGGCGCCGAGCGTCGGTCCCGTCGATCGAGCCTGCGGGGCTGCCGGGATCTGGCAGGCTGGGAAACCGTGCGGCGGGTACTGGAAGTGGACCAGACGCCCATCGGCAAGACCCCGCGCTCCTGTCCCGCCACCTACGTGGGCTTCTGGGACTACATTCGCCGGCTCTACGCCCAGACCCCGGAGGCACGCATCCGCGGCTATGGTCCCGGGCGCTTCTCCTTCAACGTCAAGGGTGGGCGCTGCGACGCCTGTGAGGGGCAGGGGGTGAGCACCGTCGAGATGAGCTTCCTGCCCGACGTGCAGGTGAGCTGTGAGGCGTGCGGTGGCGCCCGCTTCGGCGCCGAGACTCTGGCGGTGCGCTACTTGGAGCACAGCATCGGCGAGCTGCTGGCCATGAGCGTGGATCAGGCGGTGGAGCTGTTCGCCGCTCACCCGCAGGTACAGCACCCCCTGCGCCTGCTCCAGGACGTGGGCCTGGGCTATCTCAGCCTGGGCCAACCGAGCCCCACCCTGAGCGGCGGCGAGGCCCAGCGCATCAAGCTGGTGACCGAGCTTGCCAAGGCGCGTTCGGCTTCCGGGGCGCCACGCCGCGGCTCTGCCGCAGCGCACACTCTCTATGTGCTGGACGAGCCGACCATCGGCCTGCACATGGCCGACGTGGAGCGACTCATCCGGGTTCTGCATCGGCTGGTGGACGCCGGCAACAGCGTGCTGGTGATCGAGCACAATCTGGACATCATCGCCGAGGCCGACTGGGTCATCGACCTGGGGCCCGAAGGCGGGGAGGCAGGCGGCCGGGTAGTGGCTCAGGGTCCACCGGAGGCGGTGGCGCGCCAGCGGCGCGGCTCGCGCACGGCCCGGTTTCTGCGCGAGGTCCTGGCCCGCGGCGCATGAATTGCCCGAGCCGCCGGTGCGCTGCACAAAGCTGCGTAAAATGGTGTCGCAACACCCACCACCGCGAGGAGACTTGTAATGAGCAGACTGGCTTGCCTCGGCTTTGGACTGTTGCTGCTAGCCCCGCTCCACGCCGGGGCGGAGGACGCCGCCGCCGGCTCGGTGAGCGTGCGCCGGCTGACCATGGAGACGGCGCTGGCCATCGCCAAGGGCGCTGTCGAGGCGTGCCGTAAGAGGGGCGTACAGATAGGCGTGACGGTGGTCGACCGCAATGGCACCGTACAGGCTCAGCTGCGTGATACCGTCGCCCCGCCCATCACCCTGGTATTCAGCACGCGCAAGGCTTACACGGCAATCAATTTCGGCGTGCTCACCTCGCAGCTGGTGGACACCCGTACCGACCCGGCCATCGGCCGCGCCCCGGAGCTGCTGCTCTTGGCGGGCGGCGTGCCCATCCAGGCGGGCGGGCGGACCTATGGCGCCGTGGGCGTCAGCGGCGCCTCGTCGAGTGAGACCGACGAGGAGTGCGCCCAGGCGGGAGCCAGACCGGTCGTCGAGGATCTGGAGATGGGTGAGTGATGGACGAGCGGGTGCTCGACCACTTCGCACCCGACTCAGTCGCTGCGCCTACCGGCCACCGGAACGCCGACGGAGGCGCTGCCCCAGCTCACCGATGACTACGCGCCCGTGGGGAGCCTGGTGGCACGCCTTCTCCTCACCGTGCTCGGTCGTTGAGGCATTGCAAGGCACGTCAAGGCGCTCCAAACTGACAATTTTGCCCGCCGTGGCTGCGGGCGCCGTCCCGGGCCTGCGATGCCCGCGGCCCAATGGGAGAGGATGATGAGTGAAGCCAACAACTCCGGCGAGCCGGACTGGGATACCCCGCTGGCACTGACTCTGACGCCTGCGGCAATCATCCAGGCCATCTTCGGCATGGCGCACACCGTGCACACCGGCTGGGAGTCTTGCGTGGACCCCGACCTCACCGTCTCGGAGCTCAACGCCCTGGACGAGCAGACCGACAATCACTGCCGCTTGGTCGAGCAGGAGTACGTGGAGGACCAGACGCCGGAGGTCACCTGGCACGACTGGACCGTCGAGCTCAAGATTGGCGAAATCCACGTCGTTGGCCACTGGCAGGTCCAGGTCAATGCGACGGCTTCCGATTGGGAGTGGTGCGCCGGCGAAGCCGAGCGTGCCTTCTCCGGTGCCTGCCTGCTGCTGGGCCGGCGCGTGCGCAAGGGTCTGGTCATCGAGGAGCCTACGGAGTCCCGTCCCGCGGCCCGCACGCGGCACTAGCCTAGTCCGGCGCACCGGGCACGACCGGCGGCTGCGGCGGGGTCTCGTCCGAGGCTGGTGGCAGGAGCTCCCAATAGGTCAGCGCGCCGCGCTGGGTCGAGTGTAGCCCGGGCCGCCGACCCGCCGGCTCGTCCCGCCGCAGCAAGCGCACGATGTCTTGGACCACGATGGGGTTGTACAGGTGATAGCGGTGGCCGGTCACCTCGTAGACCCCGGTCAGAGATACGTCCACCGTGTCCATGCCGGCGGCCACTGTCAGGCGCTCGCCGGCCTCCCCGAGTCTGGGGTAGCCGTGAATTTCCCGCGACAGCTTCAGAGGCCCGTCATGCTCCGAGGCATAGAGCGTGATGTGACGCACCACCTTGACCAGGGCCGGCAGCTGCTCCAGGAACACGCCGGTATCCACGTCGGGAGCGACCAGCACGAGCTGGTCGAACAGCGCCGGGCCTTGCTCGTGGCACCTGAGTCGAGCCAGGGCCTCGACGGTTCCCCGTGCCCCGACACTGTGCGCCAACAGCTGCACACGGCCAGGACCGAGCCGGTCCACCAAGTCTTGCAGCATCTGAGTGAGCGCCTTCACGCTCCAGTTGATGTCGGCCTCGTCACGGGTGTAGCTGGCGAGATTGCCCTCCGAGGGCCAGCCGAACAGCAGCACGTCCACATCGGATCCGAGGGCTCGCTGCAGCGACGCGCTGCGGCGACAGGACTTCTCGAAGCTGTAGTTGTAGCCGTGGATGAATACCAGCAGGCGTTTGCCGTGGGCGGCGGCGGCCGACATCTGGTCCCAGAAGTGCTTGGGCTGCATGGGCTGCGCCGCGATGACCTTCTGTAAGGCATTGGGCACATAGAAGGGCAGCTTCTCGGTCAGCGCCGCCATTCCCGGAATCGGCGAGAAGCGCACCGTGCAGCTGCCGAAGCTCAGGCTCCCGCGCTCGTTACCGTAGACCTGCTCCGGGTCGTCGCCGCCGACGTAGTCGCGGTTGGTGGCGAAGGGCACCGTGGTTTGCACCGCGTCCCCGGCCTGCGCCGGGGCGGCAAGCCCCCATAGCAGCAGCGTCCAGACGGCCAGGGATGCCAGCCGTGGAATCCGCGTCGAAATGGCTAGGGTGCGGCGCGTGAGCACCAGTTCTGTCCTCCAGTGTGCTGCGGCGGGTGGCGACGGTGCACACCTGCGGGCGCGACCCAGCATACCGCGCGCAGTGGCGCGCTGCCAGCCGGGGATTCGGCTATACTTCCAGCCCGCTCCCGCGTTGCTCGCCCCTGCAGGTGCTCTGCCCGTGACCCCGGCGGCAGGTGGCTCTGTTTTCCGCCACCCTGGTGTTCGTGCGCACTAAGACCGACACGCTTGCATGCTATATTCTGCGCCTCTAGTAACGCCCCAGGAGAGCGACTCAATGAAGCGTTCCGAAATGTTGGCAGCCCTTGTAATGGGGTTGGGTCTGGCCGCCCATGGGGCTGCGGCCAGCGAGGCTCAGGAGGTTGCCGTGAAGTCCGAGACGCCGCCGGCGAGCACCAACGTGACCCGTGCCCAAAGCCATCAGCAGCTGGTGGACCGGGGGCGCTACCTGATCCTGATCGGTGCCTGCAACGACTGCCACACGCCGGAGTACTCCGAGAGCGCCGGGGCTGTGCCGGAGAGCGAGTGGCTCACCGGCGACGCCATCGGGTGGCGCGGGCCATGGGGCACCAGCTATGCCCCCAATCTGCGCTTGCTGGCGGCGGGCATGGATGCCAATGCCTGGCTGCAGCGCGTGCGCGGCACCAAGGCGTGGCCACCGATGCCCTGGTATGCCCTGCAGGCCATGACAGACCGGGATCTGCGAGCCGTGCACGCCTACCTGCAAGCGCTGGGTCCCGCAGGCAAGCCGGCGCCGGCATTCGTCCCGCCGGAGCAGGTGCCGACGACGGCCTACATCTCGCTGGTGCCCCAGGGTGGCGGCCCGCAGCGGGAGTCCTCGGCGGGACGATAA
>CAYQDX010000093.1:0-6163 GCA_964416345.1 uncultured Ectothiorhodospiraceae bacterium | reverse complement strand
GGCGCGCCCGTCAGTCATCCGGTGCCCCCTTCGCCATCTCGGTCAGCAAGCGCTCGCTCATGAGCTGGGCGGTGTGCACGCCCATGTCCTTGAGCTTCTGATTGAGCGCTGCAATCTCCACCAGGGTGCCGACGTTGCGCCCGGGGCGCACCGGAATGGTGACGTGGGGAATCTCCACATCCAGTATGGTCGTGGTGTCTTCCACCAGACCGGTGCGGTCGTATTCGGTGTCCGGCTGCCACTCGTCCAGCGTGATGACCAGGGAGATACGCTTGGTCTCGCGGATGGCGGTGGCACCGAACAGCCGGCTGATGTCGATGATGCCGAGCCCTCGGGCCTCCATATGGAAGGGCAGCAGCTCGTTACCGCGCCCCATCAGCACCGAGTCGTTCAGGCATTTGACGATGACCATATCGTCCGCCACCAGATGGAAGCCCCGGCGGATCAGCTCCAGGCCGCACTCGCTCTTGCCCACGCTGCTCCTGCCCTGTATCAGCACCCCCATGTCGTGCATGTCGATCAGCACTCCGTGCACGGTGGTCTCGGGGGCGAACTCCGTCTCCAGGTTCTCCCATAGCCGCTTGTAGAGCTTGGTAGTGCTGTGGGGACAGGTCAGGACCGGGAGGGAGACCGCCTCGGCGATCTCGTGGATGAGGCGGGGTGGACGACGACCGTTGGTAATGATGGCGCAGGGCACACCCTCGGCGAGGATGCGATCCAGCCGGTCCCGCAAGGCGGCGTCCTGCTCGCGCGCGTGGATATAGGATATCTCGCCATTGCCGAAGATCTGGATGCGGTCCGAGCGAAAGGCCGCAAAGTAGCCGGTCAGCTCCAGGGACGGCCGATTGAGCTCGGCGGTGGTGATGATCCGCCCCAGGCCAGACTCGCCGGCATCGACCTGGAAATCGAGCTGGGGGTGTTGCAGCAGCTTGCGTACCGTGATGGACATGGCGCACCGTCGCGACGGTCTGAGCCTAAAGGGTACTGAAACGCCGGCCAAAACGAAACTGCAACCGGCCCGAGCAGGCCGGAAGCGGCCTGCGACCAGCGCTCCGAAAGGCTGTTTTGGATGGCCGAGTCGGGATAGGATAGTGACAGCTCCCGGCAACCGGGTCCAGCGTTGCCGGGTGGACGGACGCCGACAACACCCAACATGGAAGAGCCTCGCGAGCATGCCTGAGTCCGGCAGCCACCCCAACTTTTGCAGCCGCCGCGGCTCACGCCTACAGCCCGCCGGCGCGAGTCCCGCGCAGCCGTCCGTACCCGCCAAGGAGAGCGAATAATGCCCAACGAGAGAGGCTGGATAGCGCGCTTGCGCGCCCTGACTGCGATTCTCACTCCGGTGTCCCTGTTGCTGGGCGCTCTGGCCATCGCCAACTCGGCGTTGGGCGCCACTGCTGGCTACACCTGTCCCGAGCCTGGCGCTTTGCCCCTGCCCAGCCGCGAGCCTCTCAACGACTATGAGACCGTGCTTGGTCAGTTCCTGGACCACCGCTGCTATGCCGCGCCGGGCTGGGCCTCTGACAAGTACGTGCGAAACACCGGCCCCCATCTGGTCTACCTCGATAAGGGTGAGCAGCCGGCGCAATGGGAAGGGGCGAGCGCCGGGACCCACAACGCGGTCTGGATCTATTACTCCAAGGGGGTCTACCAGTGGATGCTCAAGCGCGAGCGCCAAGCCGCCAGGGCGCAGTTGGAGGCCCTGGAGGCGCTCGGCCACCCACCCGCGGCGTATGACACGCCGTCCGGCGGGGCTAAGCTGTCCCCCATCACCGATGGGGCGATGATCATCAAGGAGATGTGGGCGCCGCCCGCCCAGCAATACCCGCCTAGCCCGCCGTCACTGTACGGCGCCGACGGGAAGCCCAACCCCAAGTTCAAGGGCTGGGCCGTGATGGTCAAGGACAGCAAGGGCGCCTTCGACGGCTGGTTCTGGGGCTACTACTATCCCGGCCAGCACCTGGACTGGCCTGCCGGCGTGGGTCTGCCCAACATGGGCTTCGGCCAGTACTGCGTGAACTGTCATGCCTCGGCGAAGGACGAGCTCACCTACTCGGCCTTGCGCAACGTCGAGGGCGCCCCGGGTGACCCAGTGACCTTCACTACCCAGCAGACCCCGCGGGACGTTACACCGGAGGAGGAGCCGGCGGTCTCCAGCCACGCCGAGCGGGCACTGCTGTGGGAGCCCTCCTCCAAGGACTGCTCCAAGCTCACCGGTGACATCATCGATTGCATGCCATTCCAGCACAACCGCATCCGGCCGCCGCTGGTGGCCTATGCACCCGGGTACCGGGAGGCCTATCCCGACGGCTCCCCACCACCCAGGCAGACCAACGTGCAGGCCATGCCCCCGGCGGGCTACGATCATGTGGTCGCCAGCCCACAGGGGGCGGAGCAGTTTATCACCGCCGATCAGTGCCTTGGCTGCCACGATGCCGGCGGCACGGGTGTGCAGCGCAGCATCATGACGGTGTGGCTGGCCGGCATCGCCAAGCTCGCCAACCTCTCGCCCTACGGCGAGTGGCGCCAGTCGCCCATGGGGCTGGCGGGACGCGATCCCATCTTCTATGCCCAGCTCGAGAGCGAGCGCAAGCTTCATCCGGGGGTGCAGGGCACGATTCAGAACACCTGTTTGCAGTGCCACGGCGCCATGGGTCAGCACCAGTTTCACATCGACCATCCCAAGGCGGTCTGCACCGACCAGGACCAGAGCGGCTGCTTCCTCCGCAGCATGGTCGACGCGGTGCCCTATCCGGTGGACAACCCGCAGGCCAAGCTCTCCCGCTACGGTGCCCTGGCGCGTGACGGCATCGCCTGTGCCGTATGTCACCACATCACCATTCCGCCCCTGAAGGATTTTGCCCGCACCTTCACCGGCAACATCGATCTCGGTCCCGCGGACGAGCTGTACGGCCCCTTCAAGGATCCGAAGCCCAAGCCTATGGAGCACAGCTTCAAGATCACGCCCAAGGCCAGCGCCGATCTCACCAAGTCGGAGCTCTGCGGCAGCTGTCACACCATCAAGCTGCCGGTGCTGACCGGCAGCAAGCCCGTGACCTTCCCCGATGGCCGGCCGAAGATGGCTTACGAGCAGGCTACTTACCTGGAGTGGCTGTTCAGCGACTACCGCAAGGGGGTGTACGCAGAGGTGCCCGACGGCGCCGATCCCCGCTCCTGCCAGGATTGCCATATGAGCAACAGCTACCAGCGTGCTGGCGACCCGAAGGCTGAGAGGCTGGTCAGCAAGATTGCCTCCATCGAGGATGCAACTAACTTCCCGGAGGCCGACTTCCGGCTGCCGCCGCAGGATATCGACCTGCAGCCGCGGGAAGGCTATGCCAGACACACCCTGGTGGGCGCCAACCTGTTCCTGCTGCAGATGTTCCAGCAGTTCCCGACCCTGCTGGGCGTGCCGACCACGGATCCCATGCTCGGCACCAGCGCCCAGGACGGCCTAGTGACCGCCAGCCAGTCCATGTTCTACCAGGCGGCCAACGAGATGGCGGGCCTGGGCGTCTCCGCTACGGTGGCGCACGGCAAGCTCACCGCCCAGGTCACGGTGAGCAACCGCACCGGGCACAAGCTGCCCTCCGGCGTGGGTTTCCGCCGCGCCTTCCTGTCCTTCGAAGTGCTGGATGCGAAGGGCGCGGTGCTCTGGGCCTCCGGCCGCACCGATGATCAGGGGGTGATCGTGGATGCGACCGGCAAGCCGGTGATGGGCGAATTCTGGCAGAAGCCGGACTGCTCCGGGCCGGATTACGACCCCGGGACCGGTTATCCCTACCAGCCGCACTACGCCACCATCACCCGCCAAGATCAGGCCCAGATCTACCAGGAGCTGACCGTTGCGCCCGACGGCTACCTCACCACCAGCTTCATCGCCATCGACCACCACCTCAAGGACAATCGCCTGCTGCCCAGGGGGTTCAAGACCGTGCTGCTGGACGACAAGCTGGTGCTGGATCCCCAGGCCGTGGAGCTGGCCGGGATCATCGGCGTGCAGATCAAAGACCCCGACGAGCTGGAGATCCTGCAGGACGTCGCCCCCTTTGCCGTGGGTGAGCAGCATGGCAGTCCGGATCCGGACTACCTGAACGGCTCTGGGAAAGACGAGCTGATCTACGTGGTGGACCTCAAGGCACTGGCCGGCAAGGAGCCGGCCAGGATCCGGGTCACCCTGTATTCTCAGTCGACCCCGCCGTTCTTCCTGCAGGATCGCTTCTGCACCCGACCGGACGGCAGCGACACCCGGCGCCTGTACTTCCTCGCCGGGCATCTGAATCTCGCCGGGACGGCGGCCGAGGACTGGAAATTCAAGATCGTTTCCACCGAGGCCGCACTGCCCTGAGTGCCGTGCAGCGACGGAATCGACTCGTCACGATCGGGGGGTCAGGACATGCCGTTTCTCGGTTACGATCCGCGCGAGCTGGGCTGCTTCGATACCGTCGAGGTGCCCGGGGATGTGCTCATTCCCACCACCAGCGGCATGTCCTGGGATCTCTACCGGCACCACAACTGGGTCTACAACAAGCTGGAGATCGCGCTCTCACAGGGGCTCGCCTGCAGCCCCCTGGGCGGGCGTGCCCCGGAGCGCTACCCGGTGTTCATCAAGCCCATCTACAACTTCTTCGGCATGGGCTCCGGCACCTGCGTGGCGCACAGCGCCGAGGAGCTTGCCACCTGCACGGTGCCGGGCTGCTTCTGGGTCGAGCATCTCTACGGGGAGCACCTCAGTCATGACGTCGTCCTGCGCGAGGGGGTGCCGGTCTACGCGCTGAGCTTTCGGGGCCATCCCCTTAGGGGCCGGCGATTCGACTACTGGGAGACGGTGGTGCCGCCGCCGGAGGTCACCGACTACCTGGACGACTGGATCGCCGCCCACATGAGGGGCTACACCGGATGTCTCAACCTGGAGACCCTCGGCGGCAGGATCATTGAGGCGCACCTGCGCATGGGCGACATCAAGCGCATTCCCGAGCCGGCCCTGCTGCAAGCCATAGTGAACGTCTATGCCGGCGAGGATTGGAGCTACCACAGCCCGCTCCCGGAATACTACCTGCTGGTGCTGTGGGGAGAGCGGCGCTGCGACTACGTCATCGCTCCGGAGCAGCTGCAGGCCATCCGCTTGCAGGTGGAGCTGCTGGACTACTACGACCCCAGGTGGCGCCACGAGAACCCGCCCGGTGCCCTGCGCATCGCCCAGCTCGGCTGCTACGACTTCGAGCGCGGCCGGCGGGCGCGTGCGGCGCTGGCAGCAGCCGTGGTGCCCCGGCCGGCATTCGCGGTGCACGAGCCGGCCACGGATTGGGGCGGTGCGGTGGCGGGTGGCGCGGCCTGAGGGGGTGCGATCCCGGGCCTGCAAGGCTAAAGTGTGGTCCGGTCCCCCGTTGAGGAAGTTCTGCCATGGCCAGAGCCAGCACCAAGGGCGCCCGAGCCACGGGCAAGCGCGTGGCGCCGCCACGCCCGCGGTTTCCCGGCTGGGCGACCAGCGATGAAGACGAGATCGAGCGCCGGCGGATGCGGGCGCGCGATGAAGGGATTCTCGTGGAGCCACTGGAGCCCGAGTATGGCGTGGGTGGCACGTTCCTGGCCCGCTCCCAGGCTGGGGAGGGCTACCGGGTGGAGCTGCGCTCCCTGGAAGTGCCCATCAATTCATGTGACTGCCCCGACTGCCAGATCAATGGACTGGGGACCTGCAAGCACATCGAGGCGGTGCTGCTGGGGCTGGCCAAGCCCGGCAAGGCCATTGCTGGGCGGCGCACAGGATCGGGTATTCCACGCATAGAGGTTTTCCTTGAGCCCCGCGAGGAGCGGGTGAAGATTCTCTGGCCGGTCGGGCGACGGTCCAGTGCCCATACCCTGCTGGCCCCCTTCTTCTCCGCCGACGACACGCTGCTGGCGGATCCGCTGAGCGCACTGCCGGCGCTGGAGCGGGCGGTGGGCGCGGCGGCCCCGCGCGTGCGCTCCCGCATCAGGATATCCCGGCATCTGCAGCCCTGGCTGGAGCGCCGCCGCCGTGCCGCCGAGCACGAGCGGGCGCGCCGCGCATTCGAGGCGGACGTGGCGTCCGGCAAGCGCAGCCTCGACGTGGTCTCCAGGCCCCTGTACGCCTACCAGCAGCAGGGCATGCTGCATCTGGCTTTCACCGGCCGCGCCCTGCTCG
>CAYQDX010000092.1:0-12481 GCA_964416345.1 uncultured Ectothiorhodospiraceae bacterium | reverse complement strand
GGCGCCTGATCAGAGGGCTCTCCTACGACGGCCGCAGCGAGGACGCGGGGCGGGGAAGCATCGCCATTCGCCGGCTGGACTCCGAGAGCGTTCAGATAACCCTGCAGCGAGATTGGGCCGCGCTGGAGGAGACCGCCCGGCGCCGGCGCGAGGCGGCGGGCCGACTGCTGGAGCACCTCCTGGCTGCGGTGCCGCCCCGGGTCGCCGGCACCGATATCCTGGCCGAGACGACCCTGGGCAAGCTGCTGGCAGTCCTGGAGGCGGACGTCGTGCTCAAGGCCGAGATCAAGGATCCGCCGAAGCTGCTCGACCGCGCACTGCTGTGGCTGCACGAGCAGGAGATCGTTCGGCTCAACAAGGGTCTCGCCGTCTTTCGTCCGGCCATGACCATCCGGCTCGGGCAGGACCGGCGTGGGTTCGTCAAGGCCGACTTCGCGCCGCTGCGCGACCATTATCACCAGCAGGTGCTGCAGATCCATGTGATGGCGGAGTACGCCCAGCGGGCGTTGCAGGCCATGGCGGACGCCCTCAGGCTGGCGATGGATTATTTCTGCCTGGAGCAGAGCGACTTCCTTCAAACCTGGCTGGCAGGGCGCGACAAGGAGCTGTCGTTGCAGACGACGCCGGAATCCCGGCGAAGAATCGTGGAGGGACTGAGCAATCCGGGGCAACAACGGATCGTCGCAGACGACCGTGCGCAAACCAATGTACTGGTATTGGCCGGTCCCGGGTCCGGCAAGACCCGTGTCCTCGTGCATCGGATCGCCTACCTGGTGCGGGTGAGGCGGGAGCATCCGCGCGGCATCCTCGGCTTGGCCTACAACCGTCACGCGGCCGTGGAGATCCGAAGGCGGCTGGCCGAATTGATAGGCGACGATGCCAAAGGCGTCACGGTGCTGACCTGCCACGCGCTGGCGATGCGTCTGGTGGGTGCGAGCTTCCGCGGGCGCGCCAACATGGAAGGTGACGTCTTCGATGAGATCCTGCAGCAGGCGGTGGCCCTGTTGAAGGGCGAAGGCCTGCTCCCGGAAGAGGCCGACGAGCAGCGGGAGCGGCTCTTGGCGGGTTTTCGCTGGATTCTGGTGGACGAGTATCAGGATATCGGCCGGAAGCAGTATGAGCTGATCGCCGCGCTCGCTGGCCGCACACTGCAGGATGCGGATGGCCGGCTGAGTCTTTTTGCGGTGGGCGACGACGACCAGAATATCTACGCCTTCAATGGTGCCTCGATGGAATTCATCCGGCGTTTCGAGCAGGACTACGCTGCGAAACCGGCGTACCTCATCGAGAACTATCGCTCGACCGCGCACATCATCGAGGCGTCGAACCGGGTGATCGCATCGGCGCGCGAGCGCATGAAGGCGCAATGTCCCATCACTATCGATCGCGCGCGGGCCAAACGCCCGCCCGGAGGGCGGTGGGAGTCGCTCGATCCCGTGAGCCAGGGCAAGGTGCAGATCCTGCCGGCAGGCAACGACATGCTGGCCCAGGCGGTCGCGGTCATGACCGAGCTGCGGCGGCTTTCCCGCCTGGACCCGAGTTGGCGCTGGGACCAAGTGGCGGTCATGGCCCGCGAGTGGAAATACCTGGAGCCGGTGCGCAGCTACTGCGAGCAGCATCAAATTGCGGTGCAGATGGCCGACGAGGAGCAGCCCCCCGTCTGGCGCTTGCGCGAGACCCAGCGGCTCGTGGGCTGGCTGCGGGGGAGACCGAGCAAGCTGGTCGATTGCGAGAATGTCAGTGCATGGCTCGCCGAGGAGCCCGGCGGGCCATGGTGGGAGCTGTTGCGGCAGGCAGTCGATGAGTATGCGCTGGAGGTCGGTAGCGCCGAATTGCCCACCGACCATTTTCTGGAATGGCTGGCGGAGTGGGGGCGCGAAGTGCGCCGCAAGCAGAACGGACTGCTATTGATGACCGCACATCGAGCCAAGGGCTTGGAGTTCCGCCATGTGGTCGTGTTGGATGGCGGCTGGGATCACGCGGGAAGAAACGAGGATCCGGATGCGCCTCGCCGACTCTACTACGTGGCGATGACGCGTGCCCGCGACGTGCTGACTCTCGCCCGGCTCGAGCACCGACACCCATTTCTCGACGCACTTTCCGCTGGCGATGCAGTCCTGCGCCGGCGGCCGGTGGTGCTGCCGCCGGTGGACCAGACGCTGGCACGGCACTATCGAAGGTTGACGCCCGGGGACGTGGATCTCAGCTTCGCTGGTCGGTGCCCACCAGCGCATGCCGTGCATGACGCCATTGGCCGGCTTGAAGCGGGCGATGCGCTGTGGATACGGGGAGACGGTGGCCGGTGGAGTATCTTGGACGGCTCGGGCAATACGGTGGGGCGGCTGGCCAGGAGCTTCCAGTCCCCGGCGGGTCTGAGCTGTATTGAGGCACGGGTCGTCGCCGTGATGACGCGCCGAAAAGAAGATTCGACACCGGACTACCTCGACGCGCTCAGGTGTGACGCGTGGGAGGTGGTGTTGCCGGAGCTGGTATTCGCCAGTCCGCAAGCAACGACATCGCTGGAGTCGGGCAGGGCCGAACGAATCTAGGACTCCATTCAGGTGATAATTACGGATCCAGAGCGACCTCAAGGGGCCAAGGCAAGGCGCAGCCCGCAGGCAATGGCAGGCCCTTGCCAAGGGCTGCAACGTCGGACACAAGGGCGGCATCTTCGAGGTGCCGCGCCGGCTCCTGCGGGCGATGCGGTCAGAGCCGAAGCACCCACCTGCGCAGCCTGCGGTAGCGTGTGATGGCCTTCCACGCCGGCGAATCGTAAATCGTCTGCAGCTCCGCCTGGCCATCCGCCAATTGCGCCCGCACCACTGCCAGCTCTGCCTGGCCGTCCGTCAATTGCGCCCGCACCACTGCCAGCTCCGCCTGGCCATCCGCCAACTGCGCCCGCCGCTTGGTCAGTACCACCTGTAGCTCATCCAGCTCGGACTTCCCTCGCGCCAAAGCGGCCTCTCGCTGTGCCAGAGCCGCCTCGACGCTCGCCAGCTGGCTGGTCGCGCAGGCCCGGCTCACTTCGGCCCGCTCCGCCCGCTGCTCGGCCGCACGCCGAGCCTTGAGCTGAGGCGAGAGCAGGCGCACATAGTCGGATGCCGCCGCCAACCGGGTCGCCGGAGAGGCTTGGGCGCCCTGACTCTCGGCCAGCGCGCGATCGTAGACGGCGAGCCAGCGGTCCACCGCCGGGCGCATGTCCGCCTGTGTCCGTATGAGCTCGCTGACCCGGGCCGCGTCCGCCGCGTCGTAGCGGGCGAGCTCGCGCAGCACGCTTTCTTCGGTCACCGTCGCCTTCTGCATGGCTCGAATGCCGAAGTTCAGGCGCCGCAGCTCGGTCACGTTGTCCATCGACACGTAGCCGCCCAGTCTGCCACTGTCCGAGACGATGACCGCGCATCCGGTAGCCATGGCCTCCAGGGCAGCGCGGGCCTTGGCGAACACCAGATCGTAGGCGCCGAGGATCGTCTCGGGTGCCGCCGTGGGATTGCCGGACGCGAGACCGACCACGTCGACGCGTCCGACGCCGAAGCGCTGGCAGGCAGAGCGGATGGCCTCGATGCAGGGGTCGCCGGGGGCGCCGTGATTGGTGTAGATCAGGGCGCTCTCGGGTCGCGGGGGCAGGGCGGGACGCGGCCCGAAGCGCTCCAGGTCCACGAAGTTGTAGATGACCTCCACCCGATCCTCGGGGATTCCCGGGGTGGTCAAGATGCGCTCCCGGCACAGGTCGTCCACCGCCACGTACCGGCCCAGCGACGGGAACACTGGCGGCATCTCCTCCCAGGGCATCCAGCCGTGGCAGACGTAGATCGCAGGGGTCTCTGGAAAGCGCAGCACCGCCGTCATGGTCTCCAGGTGGTGCTGGCCGTGGATGAGGTCCGGCGCGGCGCCGAGCGCGCCGAGGTCGTCGACGACCGGGATGGTGGCCTGGCGCATGTCCTCGGCCACCTCGCCGAGCTTGGGACTGTAGGCCACCGGGAAGTGGCCGCGCCTCAGCAGGGCGATGGCCAGGTCGCGCGCATACAGCTCGGAGCCCTGCCGCTTGTCCAGGGTGTTGTTGGTGAGCAGGATGCGCATGTCAGACGCGGGTCGTCGTCAGCCCCAGCGCCGCCCTCACCTCGGCAGATGCAGCCGGCTTGCGTCCGAGCAGCGTGGCCATCTCCATGGTCCGACGCACCAGGTCCGCATTGCCGGCCAGGTGCTTGCGCCCCGAGTCCAGCCACAGGTTGTCCTCCAGACCCACCCGCACGCCGTTGCCGTACAACAGGCCCAGGGTATTCATGCCGAGCTGGGCCCTGCCGACGCCGCCACCGCTCCAGAGCGATCCCGGCGGCAGCTGGGCCAGCATCAGGCCGAGGTGGGCCGGCGTCGCCTGGGCGCTGGCGATGCCCCCGAGGATGAAGTTGAAGTAGAGGGGCGGGGCGATGAGACCCTTCTCCAGAAGGTAGCGGGCGTAGTTGAGCATGCCCGTATCGAAGGCTTCCAGCTCCGGCTTGATGCCTGCCTCGGCCATGCGCCCGGCGAGTCGCCGGATCATCTCGGGCGTGTTGATGCTGGCGGAATCCCCGAAGTTCAGGGAGGACAGGGTCAGGCTGGCCATGTCCGGCTTCAGGTCACCTCCGAGGTCGAGGACCTCGGAGCGCTGCTCGTACGTGACGAACTTGCGTCCGCTGAGGGACACGCAGATGACCAGCTCGGGACAGCGCTCGCGCACCGCCGCGATCAGCCGGGCGTAGGCTTCCTTGCGATAGGTCGGCTGTCCGTCGTCGTCCCGGGCATGCAGGTGCAGGATGTTGACGCCCAGGTCGACGCAGCAGGCGACGTCGTCGGCAATTTCCCTTGCCGAGATTGGAACCCGCGGGCTCAGTGCCTTGGTCGGCACCATGCCGGTGGGGGCGAGGTTGACGATAACGCCGTCCATCGGGCGCATCAGCAAGATCTATGGCTGAAGGTGGGCTCCCACTCCACGCCAAGCCGATGATGAGAAGGGATTATCATGCGACGCCAAGACAGCCCTTGAAAATCTGGATCGGTCTTCCGGTAACAGTCTCGCATTGTGCATCCTTTGAGCGCCGGCGAGAACACCCGTTCTTCAACATGGCATTGGAGCTTCGGTGACCGGGTCGGCCGACGGCCGGCCCGGTGAGACATCCGGCTATCCCTTGGCCCTGGCGGGGTTGCCGAAGTGGGTCTCGCCGGGGTCCACGTCCCGCGTGACGACGCTGCCGGCGCCGACCACGGCATGCTCCCCGACAGTCACGCCGGGCAGGATCACGCTGCCGCCACCGACCTTGGCGCCCCGGCAGATGCGGGGAAAGCGCATCGCGCCGCCGGTCAGCTTGTCGTTCAAGGTGATCACCCCGGGACCGATGAAGACCTCATCCTCGATCACCACGCCGCGGGTGATGTGGCAGGCGGTCTGGATGGAGACTCGGTCACCGATCCTGCAGTCGCAGATATTGCAGTGGGATCCGATGGTGCACCCGGCGCCCACGACGGCGCCGGCGTGGATCAGGGTCATCGAGCCGACCCGCGTGCCGGCGCCGATCACGACCCCATCCTGTACCTCGGTCAGCGCCGGGTTGTAGAAGCGCACAGCGGGGAAGCGTTGCTCTAGCTCGTGCATGCGGGGCAGCTCTTTCAGGTGGCGATGCCCCTCGGGCCGCGGTCCAAATGGCGGCACTCGGGGCGGAGGCATCGCCTGCAGCAAGTGGGCCGAGCAAACGGCGGCCGATCGTCAGGCGCCCTGAGTTTATCTCTCGCCCGCCGTGGGCGGCAACCGGCTCCTCACCGCGACCCGAGCACAGGCCACTAGAAGGCGACCCCCAGCCCCAGGTCGACGCGATCGCCGGTGGTGCTCTCCTTGAAGTCCTGGTAGTCCAGCTTGAGCACGACATTGCGGTTCAGCTCGAAGTTGAGTCCGGCAGTCCACACGGTCTCCGTGGGCAGGGCGTCGACGCTTAGGCCCGCAGGCAGCGGCTCGTAGTCCTCGCCCGTGTTGAAGCGCGCGTAGCGCACGAATGGCGAGAGTCCGCGTCCGCCGCGCAGCCCGATGCGGTAGGCGCCCTCCAGGTACCAGCCCCAGAATTCTTTGGGGATGAGCGTCGGACTGCCGGCGAAGCGGGTGTTGAGCGCCGCGGTGTCGGAGATCGTGCCTTTGGCGTAGAGGGCGGAAAGGTCGAAGTTGCCGGGCGTCCAGCGGGTGTGTGCCTCCCACAGGGTGACGCGGGAATCGGAGGCCAGGCTGACGTCGGGATTGTCGTGCGCCGCCTTGCCCGTGAACACGCTGCCGCCGAGGTCCCAGCCGGGAATGCCACGATAGTTGAGGCTCACGTAGGTGGCGAGATCGCGTGCCCGGGCGAGCTGCAGCTCCTGATGGATGCTCCCGAGGGGAGATTCGCGTCCCTCGCCGGAAGTTGGGTCCCATTTCCCGAGGTCGAAGCCGGTGGTGATGCCGGCATCCCAGGCCAGGCCGAAGCCGGTAGTGCCGTACACCCCCACTCCGCCCTCGCGCCAGGTGGTGGGAATGATTGCCGTCTCCACGAAGTTGCGCTCCACGCCGTAGTAGGCGGTCGGCTCGTGGCTCTCGTTGAGCAGTCCGACCGGCATCAGGAACAGCCCCGCCTTCACGCTGGCGTAGGGCGCCAGTGTGTGGTCCACGACGAACTGCTCGACTTCCACTTCGCCCTCGTCGTCGGCGGAGGCGATGGCGTGCTCGATCTCGAATTCGGTGCTCAGGCGCGTGGCCTCGTCGAACTGATAGCCGAAGCCGAGCACGGCCCGGCGCAGATCCGCCGTGGTATCGCTGCCGTTGTCGGTGGGCCGATTGTAGTTGACCTCTCCGTAGCCCCAGACCGACAGCGGCGAGGCACTCGAGGCGCCGCCCACTGCACCGGTGGCCGGTGTCTGCGCCGCCATGGCCTCCTGCTGGTCGGCCAGGGCCTCGGTCCGGGAATTCATGGTCTTGATCTCAGCCTTGAGTGCCTCCAGCTCGGCCGTCAGCTTGTCGATCTTGGCGCGCAGCTCCGCCTCGCCGGCATGGGCGGGCAAGGCGGTGCACAGCGAAATCAGCAGGGGAAGGGCAATGCGTCTCATGGGCGGATTCCTGGTTTATGGTTGATAGCCGTCGGTCAAGGTATTGAGAAAGGCCACCACGTCGTCGATCTCGGCGGACGTCAGGGCCGGTGGATCACCGAGCTTGCGGTTATAGGGCGCCTCGGTGGTGTTGACGTTCGCGCGGTATTGGGGAGGGAGATCGTCGAACTTGTCCGCCCCGGCGTCGGGGTACCACTCTTCGGGGTTGGTATCGCGACGCACGTAGAATGAGACGACCTCGCGCAGGGTCGAGAATTTCCCGTTGTGAAAGTAGGGCGCGGTGACGGCCACGTTGCGCAGGGTCGGGACCTTGAAGGCGCCACACAGATCGCCGCGATCGGCGAGATCGGTGCGATCCGGGCCACACAGGCCCAAATCGAAATAGGCGGGATCCTGGTTCGCGGGTATGTCGTCATTGCGCGGTCCGCCGAAACTGTCATACGTGAAATCGGTGAACAGAGGCGGGGTGCCGTCGGGAAGACGAGCAGCGCTGTGGCATGCGCCACAATTGCCTTTGCTGGGATCGTTGAAAAGGGCGAGGCCGCGCAGCTCCTGGTCGGTCAGCTGGACCTCGCCCGCCAGGAAATAGTCGAACTTGCTGTCGAAAGGACGAAATTCCGGTGATTCCAGCTCGTATTGCTGCAGCGCAAACACGGCGCGATCGAAGGCCTCGTCACCGCGGTCGAATATGTCGCTGCCGAATACCTGCATGAATTCGGAAACGTAGCTGGCGCCGCGCAGCTTGGTGACCACGGCGGCCGGTGTGCCGTTCGCCATCTCGTGGGATGCGAGGAATGGGCGCCTCGCCTGCTCGGCGAGGGAATCCGCGCGGCCGTCGAGATTGAATCCACCCGTCGGCGTGCCCTCGCCGTCGAAATAGAATGCAGTGTTGAAGCTCAGGTAGCGCAGCGTGGGCGCGTTGCGAAAACCCGATGTGTCCATGCTCGGACCGCCCAGGGGCACCGCCAGGCCATCGCTAGCGGCGTGCGCACGGGCGGGATCGTGGCAGATTGCACAAGACAGCAGCCCGGACGCGGACAGGCTGGGATCGGAGAATATCTTGTCGCCCAGCGCCGCCGCCGCCGACAGGGGTGCGGCGTCGCGCACGGCCGCGCCGGGATCGGAGCCCGCATCTGATCCGCCGCCGCCGTTACAGCCTGCGAGCAAGAGCGGCAGCAGGAGTGACTCCAGGAGTGACAAGCATCGAGGGCGCATAGACTTTGGGTCCTGTCGTATAAAAAAACTGAGGACGCATGATAATCATT
This sequence comes from uncultured Ectothiorhodospiraceae bacterium, assembly GCA_964416345.1. Classification (GTDB taxonomy): domain Bacteria; phylum Pseudomonadota; class Gammaproteobacteria; order CAYQDX01; family CAYQDX01; genus CAYQDX01. The sequence continues at coordinate 4,121 of CAYQDX010000092.1, read as the reverse complement.
CGTATTTGTAAATGCAATGCCCGGATTGCGATGCTGCAGCCTCGCTCAGGCCTATAAGAAAAGACAATAATATCAGCATCATATAGTGATCAACACGGTGCTCTGAGCGAGCCAGGCAGAGCAAGCAAGGCGAGATTTTGGCTTACCGTAGAGAGCACAGGTGGCCCCCCGAGACGAGCGGGTCCCCATCGTGCTCGACGGCGCACCATGGGAGAGTTGGTCTTGAGTCGGAGTTCTTGGATGCTGGCCTTCGAGGTGCCGCCGGGCTATGTTCCTTATTCGTCGCCCTGACTCTCGGCGGTGTCGCGGCGATGGACCAGGGCCGGGTCGGCGACGATGGGGCGGTAGACCTCCACCCGGTCACCCTCCTGCAGCGGAGCGTCCAGGGTCGTGATCTTGCCGAAGATGCCGACCTTCTGTATTCCGAGATCGATGTGGGGGAAGCGTGCCAGCAGTCCCGAGCGCTCGATGGCATCCAGCACGGTGCTGCCGTCGGGCACCTCCAGACGAATCCACAGCTGATCTTCGGGCTCGGTGTAGGCGACGCCGACGTTCACGGGTATTACTCCAGGCTCAGGCGGCGGCAGAAACGGCATCGGCTGCGCTGGCCGCCTGCCTGCGCCGGGCCAGGAGCCGGATGCCGGCCAGCATGAAGCCCAGGGCCAGGAAGCCGCCCGGTGGCAGCACCATGATGAGAAAACCGCGGTAATGCGGAATGACGGTGAGCTCCATGAACGAGAACACATGGCCCAGCAGCAGCGAGGCATTGGCGAACAGGGTCCCGCTGCCGATGATCTCCCGCACGGTGCCTATCACCACCAGGACCAGGGTGAATCCCAGCCCCATCATCAGCCCGTCCAGTGCCGAGGGCAGCACCGGCTGGCGGGAGGCGAAGGATTCGGCCCGTCCCAGGATGGCGCAGTTGGTCACGATGAGCGGAATGAACAGGCCGAGCACCTTGTAGAGCTCGTGCAGCCAGGCGTTGAGGGCCATGTCGACCAAGGTGACGATGGCGGCGATGAGCAGCACGAGCACCGGGATGCGAACCTCCGGCGTCACCACCTGCCGCAGCGCCGAGATCACCCCGCCCGACATCACCAGCACCGCCGTGGTAGCTAGCCCCATGCCGAGTCCGTTGGTGGCACCGCTGGTGACGGCCAGCGTCGGGCACAGGGCCAGGGTCTGGGCCAGGACCACGTTGTTGTCCCACAGTCCGTCGCGGACGATGCGTCTATAGTCGTTGCTCATGCTTCGCTGCCCCCGTGGCCGGCGGTGCGTCCGCCAGCAGCTCCGCGCGGTGCCGGGCATAGAGCTCCAGCCCCGCCTTGACGGCCTTCACCACCGCCCGTGGCGTGATGGTGGCGCCGGTGAATTGATCGAAGACCCCGCCGTCCTTCTCGACGGCCCAGTGGGCCGGGTCCGGATCGGTGAGAGAGCGGCCGGTGAAGCGCATCACCCAGCTCGACTTGGCGGTCTCGATCTTGTCGCCGAGGCCCGGTGTCTCCCGATGGCTGATGATGCGCACGCCGAGCAGCTTGCCCGCCGGGTCCACTCCCATCACCAGGGAAATAGGGCCGCCGTAGCCCTGGGCCGTGGTGCGGAAAGCCAGTGCCGTGATGGCGCCGGCGCGGCGGGCACGGTACACCCGCAGGGGCTGCGCGCGCCCGCCGTCGCCGGCGACTGCAATGCGCACCGTGTCGCGCAGCAGATCGTTGTCGTGCGCGCCGGCGGGCACCACCTGGGACAGGGAGGCCAGCAGGTCTTCCGCCCGGCGGGCTGCGATATCGGCGCGGGTCTCGGCGTCGCCGAGGGCCAGCAGGCCGCTGGCGACCAGGGCCATGATGCCGAGCAGCGCGGCGTGATAGCCCAGCGACCCCTGCAGGCGTGGCAGCAACGGCTCTCGGCTCATGGCCGCCGCCCCGATTTGCCCTTGGGACGGGAGCGCACCGGCAGGGGCGCGCCGCGTCTGGTGCGGCCGTAGATTCGCGGCCGGGTATAGCGGTCGATGAGCGGGGTGGCGGCGTTCATCATCAGCACGGCGAAGGCGACGCCCTCGGGGAAGCTGCCCCAGGTGCGGATGACGAATACCAGCGCCCCGCAGCCTGCGCCGAGAACCAGCTGGCCGCGTGGGGTGCTGGGGGAGGTCACCAGATCCGTGGCGATGAAGAAAGCGCCCAGTAGGGCGGCACCGGAGAGCAGCTGGAAGGCCGGGTCCGCAAAGCGCTCGGGATTGACCAGATGGAAGACCCCCGAGGCCAGGGCCAGCGTGCCGAGCATGGCGGCGGGAATCTGCCAGGTGATGATTCGGGTCCATAGCAGGAGCAGACCGCCCCCCAGCACCAGCAGCGCCGAGGTCTCGCCCATGCTGCCGCGGGTGTCGCCCAGGGCCGCGCTCCACACCGAGAACGGACCGGCCAGCGACTGGCTCAGGCCGTGGCTGAAGGCTGTCTTGACGTGTCCCAGCGGCGTGGCGCCGGTCACCGTATCCAGGATCGGGGTGCCGCCGAAGGTGATGCTCAAGGCTTCCAGCAGACCCGGGGCGTGGGCGCTGCCCAGGGGCAGTGGCGCCGGCCAGGTGGTCAGCTCCACCGGAAAGGCCACTAGGAGCATGACTCGCGCCAACATGGCCGGATTGAACAGGTTCTGGCCCAGGCCGCCGAATATGTGCTTGCCCACCAAGATGCCGAAGGCGCTGCCCACCACGCCGATCCACCAGGGTGCCCAGGGCGGCAGGGTCATGGCCAGCAGCCAGCCAGTCAGCAGCGCGGAGCCGTCGGTGAGATTCGGCATCACCGGCTTGCCCGCCAGCCGCAGCGCGACCGCCTCGCTGAGCAGGGCGGCCAACACGGTCACGAGGAATAGCAGCAGCGCGGGCCAGCCGAAGGTCCAAACTCCCCAGCCCGTGGCCGGCAGCAGCGCCACCGCCACGGTGAGCATGATGCGGGTCGTGCTAGCTCCGGCGTGGGCATGAGGTCCGCTGATGAGCACGGGCTGGCTCATGCCACTTCCTCCTAAGCCGCCGCCTGCTTGGCGGCACGCTCGGCCCGACGCGTGGCGGCGGCCTTTGCCTTGGCCTGACGGATGCGCTGCATTCGCGCGCTGCGCGCCTCGGCCAGCTTGCGGGTCTCGTTGTTCTTGTGCTCCATGCGCTGGCGGGCGGCGAGCTCGCCCTTGGCATAGTTGAAGTAGTGCACCAGCGGGATGTGGGCGGGACAGACGTAGGAGCAGGAGCCGCAGCCGATGCAGTCCACCAGGCCGTAGCGCACGGCGGCGTTGAGATCGCCGCTGCGAGTGAAGGCCGCCATCTCCAGCGGCACCAGTCCCACCGGGCAGGCACTCACACAACGCCCGCAGCGGATGCAGGCCCCCGGCCGGCGCGGGCCCGCTTCCTGGGCGGAGAGCGCCAGAATGGCGCTGGAGCCCTTGACCACCGGCACCCGCGGGTGGGGCAGCACCTGGCCCATCATCGGGCCGCCCATGATCAGCCGGGCGGGCTGCTCGCCGCATCCGCCGCAGTAGGCCAACAGATCGGAGACCAGGGCGCCGATGGGCGCCTCCACGTTGCGCGGCGCCCGCACCGCGCCGCCGACCACGGTCACGACCCGGGAGATGAGGGGCCGGCCGGCGGTCAGCGCCTGCTCTACGGCATAGGCCGTGCCGACGTTGTGCACCAGCACACCCACGTCGCTGGACAGCCCGCCGGCGGGCACTTCCAGGCCGGTGACGGCCTGAATCATCTGCTTCTCCGAGCCCATGGGGTAGCGGGTGGGCACCACCACGACCTCGACCTCGTCGACCGGGGCGCAGGCCTCGGTCACGGCCGCGGCGGCCTCGGGCTTGTTGTCCTCGATGGCCACCACTGCCCGCTCGGCGCCCAATGCGCGCAGCATGATGCGCACGCCCTGAATGATGGCGGTGGGACGCTCGCGCATCAGCCGATCGTCACAGCTCAGATACGGCTCGCACTCGCCCCCGTTGATAATCAGGGTGTGGATGGGAGAGCGCTGGCGCAGCCGCAGCTTCACCGCGGCGGGAAAGGTGGCGCCGCCCATGCCGACGATGCCGGCGGCGGCGACGCGGGTAGCGATCTCCTCCGGGTCCAGGGCCAACGGGTCGGCCGG
>CAYQDX010000091.1:0-12596 GCA_964416345.1 uncultured Ectothiorhodospiraceae bacterium | reverse complement strand
CCCTGACCTGCTCTCGCAACAGGCACTGAACCTGATCGAGAACGGCGTCCAGAGGGAAGTCCGTCTGCTCCAAGACCAGCTTGCCGGCCTCTATCTTGGAGAGGTCCAGAATGTCGTTGATGATGGCCAGCAAGTGGCTGGTGGTCGCATCGATCTTGGCCAGCCGCTCTGCTTGATCCGGCCTGGGCTCCGCCCGCTGCAGCAGATGCGTGAGTCCTACGATGGCATTCATGGGGGTGCGGATCTCGTGGCTCATGTTGGCCAGGAAGGCGCTCTTGGCCCGGTTGGCGGCCTCCGCCCGCTGCCGCGCCCCCGCCAGCTGCGCCGTGCGCTCTTCCACCAGCTGCTCCAGGTGGTGGCGGTGACGGTCCAGCTCGTCGCCCAGGCGCTTCTTCTCGGTGATGTCTTCGCCTATGGCCTGAAAGGCGACGACCTTGCCGTGGTCATCGAACAGGGCGCGGTTGGTGCACCACTGCCAGCGAATCTGGCCGCCCGGAGCCAATACCCGCTGCATGTACGACCGAATCGGCGATTCGGGCGTCATCGCCGAAATGCTGGTCATCACACCCCGTCGATCAGCTTCCGGAATCAGCGTCAAGAAATTTGATTCGACCAATTCTTCGGCCGTCCTCGCGAAGTATTCACAAAAGGCCTTGTTGACGAACGTGATGTCGCCGCTGGGCAAGAATTTGCAGATGAGCACCGGCGTGTCTTCCACGACACCGCGATAACGCTCCTCGCTCTCCCGCAACGCCTGCTCGGCTCGGTCACGCTCGCCGATGCGTCGGGCCGCGCGGGAGGCGCCGACGCCGATCCCGGTCAGGCCCACCAGCCACACGAGACCGTAGCCCGTCGCGACGGTGGCCATCTGCCTGTGCATGAGGGCCCACTGGGGCGCCATCGGCACCGATACACTGATCCCGCCTCGCAGGTCGCCGAGCTTGTAGCCCTGCTTGGCGTGGCACTTGAGACAGGGTGCCTCCGTGATCAAAGGTCGCATGAAGCGCAGGTATTCCGTGCTGCCAATATTGGCCAGCTGAGCCACCTCTTTCTTGCCATGCTCGAACGCCCGCAGCGCCTCCACCTCCCACGGGTCCGGGGCGTTTCCCGGACGAATCGGGTTGAGGCTGGTGATGTGGCTCTGGTAGCCGTATCGATCGCGACCGAGCTCATGCACTTGGCGTGTCATGTAGGCCGGATTCACGAGAGTCAGCTTCGTGCCCGAGGTGGTCGTGACGTCGCGATCCTTGACGTCGGCAAGGTAAGGATTGGGCGGCGTTTCCTTGGTCGGCGGCACGTAGACGCCGCCATGGCGAGCGGCCCACAGTCGATAGACTATGTCTTTTTCGAATGCCTGCGATGCCTGGATATGCGCCGATACCAGCGTGTTCTCATAGACGCCCTTGAAATTCCAGCCCGCCCCCAGGAGGATAACCGCCGTCCAGACGAGCGCCAGCATTAGGGCGGTACGCTTCAGCTGCAGGCTCAGCTTCGGAGGTTGAGTGAGCTCCGCCATCCTACGCTCCGCCTTCCCGGAACGGCCGGCTGGACTTGTGAGCGTGTGATGGGCTCGCGTGACCGTCAACATGGCTCGTTATCGGTGCCGGCCCGCTGCGACTTGCGGGCGATCGACTAGACTCATCGCATGCAGCCGGTAAGGCAACTTCCAAATTCGGGTCACGCGGCCCGACGCACCATGCCTAGCCGGTCTCCCGCGTCCATGAGTCCTTGAGCGGCTTGACAGCTCGAATCTTCCTGCCACAGTGAGGATCGCGGGCCCCTTGGTGGCCAGGGACAGTATGGCAAGCCTCGGATGTTCGGGTCAATTGAGCCTTTGAGCCGCCCGTAGACTTACTACGTCGCTTCCGTGAGAGTAAATGGCATGGCGTTGGGGATTCACATTCGGGTGCGACATGGCGACATCATGGGCGTCAAGGCGCTGCTGGCCAGATCCCCGAGCCCGAAGGCGCTGGTCAATACAGTCGATGAGGCCGGCTGGACGCCACTGATGCACGCCGTCGCCAGTGCCGAGGCAGAGGTAGGGCTGGTCCGCTTGCTGCTGGATGCCGATGCAAAGGTCCACGCCACAAGTCGCGGCGAGCTTGCTCGGGGCTGCTCGGTGCTGTGTATCGCACTGGGTGCCGGCGACCCGGAGAAGGTGCGGCTGCTGCTGGATCGCGGCGCCGACCTCGGCTACAGGCGCCGGGCCGGCTACGACGCCCTCATCGACGCGGTGCACGGCCGGGACATCGCGAGGGACCCGAGGCTCATGGATCTGATGCGACTCATCGTCGCCCGCGGGGCGCCCCTGAACGGGCGGTCCAAGTACTGCGAGTCCGGCGTGCGGGTGACCTCCAATCAGGGGCGCTTCGATGCCGTTGCGTTTCTGCTGGCGGCCGGCGCCCCGGCCGACGATCTGCGCTGGAGCCCACTCATGTTTGCACTCGCCACGGGCACCCTCGATGACGTGGAGGCCCGTGTGGCCACGGGGGATGCGCTGGAGGCGCGCGACAGCTGGGAGCGCACGCCCTGGCTGCTCGCCATCCAGACGGGTGACATCGCCAAGGCCAGCCTGCTGCTCGCGCATGGTGCGGACCGCGGCGCCGTGGGAAGGTGCGACAAGCCGCCGCTGTTCTACGCCATCGGCAACGGCCACGTGCCGATGCTGCGCTGGCTGCTCGAGCTCGGCCTGGACCCGGAGCAGGGCGACAAGTTTGGGGTCAGCCCGTTGATGGAGGCTGCGGCCCAGGGCGAAATGGCGTGCCTCGACGCCTTGCTTGCTCGGGGCGTGTCCCTCAACCGGGAGCAGTATGGTGAGACGGCCTTGGGCCGCTCCGCGAGCCGCGAGATTGCCCTGCGCCTGCTGGAGGCAGGCGCCGATCCCGCCAAACTCGGCGTCGAGACCCACCGGCTGCTGCTGGGCCTGGCACCGGAGACCACGGACGAGCACCGGCGGGTGGCACCGGAGGATTTCCTGCGCGCCCGCCACCGGCGCTTCGGCCGCAGCAACCCGCAGGAGATGAGTGAGCCGTTCTGGGTCGCGATGGTACGCTCCGGGGCCAGTGCCTGGGAGGCATCGGCGGCCTTTGCAGGCGCAGTCCCGGCGCCCAGCGAGCCGGTCTGGTCGGCGCGACGCTTTGGTCAGTCGATCACACTGCTGCCCGACGGCCGCATCGTCGAGATCGCGGGCGAGCACGAGGATCACTACGATCAGGACTTCTGCATCTACAACGACGTCATCGTCCACGACGGCAGGGGCGGCATCCGCATCTATGGCTATCCGCAGGAGACGTTCCCACCCACCGACTTCCACACCGCCACCCTGGTGGGCGAGAACATCCTCATCATCGGCTCGCTGGGCTATCGCGGCGCGCGGCACTACGGCGAGACCCCGGTGTACCGGCTCTCTCTTTCGAGCTTCGGCATCGAGCACCTGGCCACCACGGGCCCCGCACCGGGCTGGCTCCACGGGCATCGCGCACGCCTGGTGGATGACCACACTATCCGGGTGAGCGGCGGTCATGTTCTGGTGCAGCATGACGGCGAGGAGCGAATGTCGGAGCATTTCCGGCACCACGCCTTGGATCTCGCCACGCTGCGCTGGTCCGAGGTCGACGCGCCTGCCGAGGGTTGAGCGCAGGCGATCCCCGGTGCGGGGAGCGGGCTTGGCCGCGATTGCCCATTCGCTAATGCCAGCAAAGACATCGCGGCCAAGGCCGCTCCCACCTTTGTGTGGGCCGCCCGTAGGATCCGCCATTGGGGCGACCATTGAGGAGAGGCCAGCCCTCCGGCCGAATCTCAGTTGCTCATGACTCGGCCAGCTCGAAGTCCCGGCCGTCGATGAGCCTCGCTTCAAGGACACCGGCGATGTCCCGGCACTTGGCCCAGCGGGAAACCTCGCCCACATCCGGTCCGGCGTAGATCCAGATGCTGGCGGGCACGTAGCGGATGGACCCGCCGCTGCGGGCGGTGGTCAGCGCATATCCAAGCAGCCGGCGCTTCTCGCCTCCGATGGTCTGCTCCTCCTCCAGGCGTAGTACCTTGCTCTGCTCCACATAAGCGCGCCAGTCCCTTAGGGTCGGAGTGGTGCCGAGCTTGGTCGCCGCAGCCCCAAAGCGCGTGGAAAGCATCGGGTTGGGCAGCCGGTGTGCGGTGATGGCCGTGATATGGCCCGGCATGAAATGCAGGTGCTCCGCATGGGCCGCGTGCTCCCGCCAGCTGGCGCGACCGGTCTCCCGCCAGAGCTCGTGCACGCCGCGGTCGATGTTGAGCTGGTCGTAGACCTCGTCCGGCACTAGGACGGGATCCGTCGCCACCAGGGCGCGCCATTCCTCCAGGGTGATGCCGCGCTCCTCCAGCTCCGCGGACAAGCCGCGCGTCACAAAGAACGCCCATTCGATGTCTTGGTAGTACGGGTAACCTCCCGCCAGCTCCCTGTCCACCTCGCTCACGTCGGCCGCCTGGCGTACTCTCCGTCGAACACCGCTTCGAGTCCGGGATGGACGCCGCGCAGGCGATCGATCACTTCCTTGGCCCAATCGAAGTAATCCTGGCGGCGCTGCAGGCTCCAGCTGGCCGGTGGGTGGTCCGCCACGTCGCGCAGGTTGCTGATCTTGTCCGCCAGCTTGACCAGCTTGGCGGCGTCGCTGATGTGTGCGGCGTGCTCGATCTGCAGCCGTTTGCGCTCCGCCTTGGGCAGGCGCTTGTCGTCCGTGACTTCCAACACCATCTGCAGGATCTCGGGACCGAAGGCCGTCTCGATCTCCTCGGCAGAAGTGTCGGTGTCTTCTACGGTATCGTGCAGCAGCGCGGCGCAAATGACGGGCACCTCGCTCACTCGGCCTTCGTTGCAAAGTATGTTGGCCAGTCCGATGGGATGGTTGATGTAAGGCGAGGCGTCCTGGTCCTTGCGTCGCTGGTCTCGATGCTTGTCGGCCGCAAAGCCCAGTACCTTCAGCAGTAGTCGCAGATCGTCTTCGGATTTGCCCATATTCCCCTCCCCGTGTCGGCCGAGCCCGGGCTCAATCGGGATCGAATTGGACATTGTCGTGCAAACCGTCGAGAAATTGCTCAGATACGGCGGCGCAAGCGAGTCGGAGTAGCACTCCGCAGCCCCGCGATCACCGGCACCCGCGGAGGGATCGTGGTCCCGCGCCGGCACCGCCCGGCAGCAATATCATGCCTCCCGCCAGCCGAGCTTCGCCGAGATGGCCCGGCCCGCTTCCGCCACCTCTTGCGCCCACTCGTTGCGCCTGCGATCGATGGGTGCGGAGACCGATAGCCCGGCGACCGGCTGGCCGGTGCCGTCGCATACGAGGACCCCGATGCAGCCCACCCCGATCTCGGCCTCTTCGTTGTCGAAAGCATAACCGCGCTCGACGGCCAGGCGGGTCTCCGCCACCAGTCGCGCGAGTGAAGTGACGGTATTTCTGGTGTAGGCCGGCAGATTGGTGCGCTCGGCGTAGCCCCGGCAGGCCACCTCCCCTCCGGCCCCCAGCAGCATCTTGCCTACGGCAGTCACGTGTAGCGGCGCCCGGCTGCCCACCAGCTGCTGCACGTGCATCATCCGGTTGGGCGTGGCCTTCTCGACATAGACTACCTCGTCGCCCTCGCGGATGGTCAGGTTCACGGTCTCGCCCAGACGGTCCCGCAAGGCTTCCATGATTGGGCGCGCCACCGCACGCAGGTCGATCTCGTTGTGCAGTCGAGCCCCGAGCTGCAACAGGCGCACCCCCAGTCCATAGCGCCCGCCCACATCCCGCTGCACCAGGCTGTTCTGGGCCAGGGCCGCCAGGATACGGTGGGCCGTGGAGGCGTGCAGACCGGTCTCGGCGGCCAGCACCTTGAGGCTCACGGGGTCGGGATAGCGGGCGATGGCGTCCAGGAGGGCGGCCGCCCGATCTATCACCTGTATGCGCTGGGGGCTCCGCGGGGATTCAGGCATCTTACGCCATGCTCCTGTGGCTCGACGGCCGGTGGCCGGGAGTTGCGCCGTCCGGAGTCTCGCGTCTTGACGCCCATAGCTTAGCACGCGTATTTCATAATGTGGAACTCATTCCTAATTCTAGCAGATTGGACGTACCGCGCTCCTCCCGGTCAGGGACTTACATGGCTCTATGCCAGAATATCGGCAAGATATTCCGCAATGTGAAAAGCATTTTGCTGTTCAGAATTGCTTCCGTCCTCTAGCTTTGCCCCATCGGCCGCCGTGTTGCGGCCCTGGCCGTTCGACAACCAGAGGACATCCAGATGAGCACACCCGCAGTAGCGATCACCCCAAACATTCCGCCGTTTTGCGACGGCATCGAGTACTTCGGCGAGCCCTGGCCGGGTCTTGCCTCCAATGCGGCGACGCCCGCCATCCCGACAGGACAGACGGCGATCACCGGCCCGAATGATCCGGGCGCGATCTACCAGACTCTGCTGGGTGCCGAGGCGCTGCGCTACCTCACGCTGCAGGTCACCGGCGCCAAGGGCTCGGGCCATCCCGGCGGCTTCGCCTCAAGTGCCGAGGCCTACGCCTCCCTGGTGATGCTGGGCCACACCAACATCCTCACCGAAGTGGGCCACCATGCCCCGGGCTTCTACAGCGCCATGTTCCTGGACTGCTCCCTGGAGGACATGGGCGTGCACACCGTTGCCGAGATGCGCAGGCGGTTTCGCGAGCGCCACGGCCTGCTCGGCCACCTCTCCGGCGCCATCCCGGGCGTCCTGGCCCCCGCCGGTCCCCTGGGCCAGGGCCAGCATTTCGCCATGGCCGGCGCGCTGCTGCATCCCGGCACCCTGTTCCCGGTGACCATCGGTGACGGCGGCATGGGCGAGCCCTACGTGCTCAATGCCATGATGCACTTCCACACGGCCTTTCCCCGGGTCACCAACTTCCTGCCGGTGCTGATCTGGAACGGCTATAGCCAGGAGCATCACGCCATGTGCTCCACCTGGAGCAACGAGCAGATGCTCGCGTACTGGCGAGGCCATGGCTTCGAGGAGGTGATCCTGGTGGACGCCAGCGACTACGACGATTCCGGCCAGGCCGGCCCATACGCCGACAGCACGCATTTCTCGCTGAAGAGACGCCTGGCCTTCACTCGGGCGGTGCTCACCGGCATGGACGAGGCCGCCCGCTCGGCCCTGGGCGGGCGCCTCACCGCATTCATCGTCAAGCAGATGAAGGGCGCAGGGGTGCACACCGTGGGTGCCAAGTCCCACAACCTATACCCCACGGACACGCTGGATCAGCCCCATATCATCGACGGTCTGAAGCGTCGCGCCCTGTGCCCGGAAGCCTGGGCCATCGTGCGCGAGAACTTCAGTCGGGCCGGCGGCGGACCCGCCGCCCACACCGCCGTGACCGAGCAGGAGCTCGCGCTCACGCCCCTGGGGCAGCTGCCGCTGCAGGAGTTTGCCATCGGCACGCAGCAGGTGCCCTCCACGGCCATGGGTGCCCTGGTCGCCGCCGTGGGCCAATCCGATCAGCGCTTCCTGGTGAGCAATGCCGACGGCAACGAAGCCTCGGCCATGAAGAACATCAATGACGCCCTAAAGATCCGTCACCCGACGGCGGACCCCCTGTACAACCAGATGCCCACCGGCCAAGTCTACGAGCCGCTGAGCGAGGATGCCTGCGCCGGCCTCGCCGCTGGCCTGGCCCTGCTCGGCTCCCGCGCCCTGTGGCTGTCCTATGAGAGCTTCGCCATCAATGGCTGGCCCATCGTCCAGACCGTGGCCCAGGCCATGGCCGAGCTGCGGCGCAGGACGCCGTCCATGGTATGCATGCTCACCGCCGGTGCCCTGGAGCAGGGCCGCAACGGCTGGACGCACCAGCGCCCGGAGATCGAGAACTACTTTGCGGCGATGATGCGCAACGGCAATACCTATGCCCTCTACCCTTGCGACGCCAACATGATCCAGGTCGCCTACGAGTGGGCCATCGGCTCCAGCAACAAGTGCGTGGTCATCGTGGCATCCAAGAGTCCGCTGCCCATACATACGACCCTGGAGCAGGCCCGCCAGGGCATCGAGCGCGGCGCGGTCACGCTGTACGAGAGCGCTGCCGAGACCGGCGAGCGGGTGGTCCTGGCGGCCGCCGGCGACATGGTGCTGCTACCAGTGCTGGAGGCCCGGGATCTGCTGGAGGCGAAGGGTATGCGGGTGCGCATCGTCAGCGTGGCCAATCCCCGCCGGCTGTACCGGCCCGGCGACGTGGCCTGGGAGCTGGCGGCACAGCCCGACAACGCTTTCCTGGACGACGATCACTTCAACGCCATGTTCGATGGCGACGTGCTGATCGGCGTCACCGGCGGCGGCAGCGCCACGCTGGAGCCGGTGCTGCTGCGCACCCGGGCACCGCGCCGCGACCTCTACGCATGGAAGCGCGGCGAGACCACCGCCTCGGCCGGCGAGCTGTTCCAGCTCAACGGCATGACCGGCGCAGACATCGCCGGGCGCGTCCTGGCCCTGAGCCGGTAGTCTGGCGATGGTCGAGAGCAAGATCATCGTTCTGGACGACGATCCTACCGGCTCGCAGACGGTGCACGGCTGTCTGCTGCTGACGCGTTGGGACGTCAAGACCCTCAGGGACGCGTTGCTGGATTCGGCGCCGCTGTTCTTCGTGCTCACCAACACGCGGGGCATGGATGCCCCGCGGGCCGCCGCAGTGACTCGGGAGGTCTGCGTCAACCTGCGCCAGGCGCTGGCCGCGGCGGGGCACGAGATCAATCCGCTGCTGGTGAGCCGCTCCGACTCCACCTTGCGAGGACACTACCCGGTGGAGACCGACGTCATCGCCGAGACGCTGGGACCCTTCGACGCCCACTTCCTGGTGCCGGCCTTCATCGAGGCGGGCCGCATCACCCGAGATGGCGTGCACTACGTGGTGCAGGACGGCCGCGAGATGCCGGCCCACGAGACCGAGTTCGCCCACGACTCGGTGTTTGGCTACCGTCACAGCTACCTGCCGGATTATGTCGAGGAGAAGACTGGGGGGCGCATTGCCGCCGGGACGGTTCAGCGCTTCGGTCGAGCCGACGGCGGCGAGGCCCTGCTGCAGCGTCTGCTGGGCCTGCAAGACAACGCCTGCGGGGTGGTGGACGCCGTGCAGCAGGCGGACCTGGACGCCTTCGCCGAGGCGGTACTAGCAGCCGCCGCCCAAGGCAAGCGGCTGCTGTTCCGCAGCGCCGCCAGCCTGCTCACCTCGCTCGCTCGGCTGCCCCCGCAGCCGGTGGCGGCACGGGAGATGGCGCGCCATGTGCGCGGCGGCCGTCCCGGCGCCGTCATCGTCGGCTCCCACGTCAGGAAGTCCACGCAGCAGCTCGGCCGCCTGCTGGCCGAGCCCGGGGTGGCGCCCATCGAGATCGACGTGGAGCGCCTCGATGGCGAGCGTGAGTCCCTGCTGGAATCCGTGCTCGATGCCGCCGCGCTCATCCACGTCCGTGGCCAGACGCCGGTCATTTATACCAGTCGCACCGAGAAGACCTTCGCCGACCAGCGGGCCCGCCTGGCCTTCGGAGAGCGGGTCTCGGCCCTGCTGATGGATGTCGTGCGCGGCCTGCCCCGGACGCTGGGCTTTCTCATCAGCAAGGGCGGCATCACCTCCAACGACGTCCTGAGCGATGGACTCGCCCTGCGCACCTCCCGCCTGCTGGGTCAGATCCTGACCGGCTGCTCGGTGGTGCGCTGCCCGGAGGATCATCCCCGCTTTCCCGGACTGCCGGTGGTAATCTTCCCTGGCAACGTGGGCGACCAGGATGCCCTGGCAGAGGTACACCGGCGACTGGCCGCGCCGGCCGCCTCCTCGGCCCAGGCCGCCAACGGCTAAGCCAGGCTCGTGGGAGCGGGCTTGCCCGCGATTCCCGTCTCATCGGCGAAGCCGGAGAGAACCTGATCTCGCTAAGGCGCCAAGCACGCAGGGTGAAGAGCTTGATAATCAGTGAATCCTTTGTGCCTTTGCGAGAGTATCTCTTCCTTTGAGCTCTAGTTATGTCAACTGCGAACGCTGCGGAAGGGCCAGCTTCCCGGTAGACGACGTTGAATGCGATGATTCTTAGATAGACACGGACACCCAGGCGCGGGCTTGCCCGCGATACGCGAGATCACCGATGGCTCAGCCTACACACAACCCTACAACCCCAGGCCCGCTGCCCGTCCTGACCCTGGCCGAGAAGACGGCGCTGATCGCCGCCCTGCGCGCCGCGCTGCCGGCCGGTGCGGTGCTGAGCGAGACCGAGGAGCTGCGCCCCTACGAATGCGATGGCCTCTCCGCCTACCGCCGCCTGCCCATGGCGGTGGCCCTGCCAGAGAACGTCCCTCAGATCCAGGCGGTGCTGCGAATCTGTCGCGAGCGTGGCGCGCCCGTGGTGACACGAGGCGCCGGCACCGGGCTATCGGGTGGTGCACTGCCCCTGGAGCACGGCGTGCTGCTGGGGCTCGCCAAGCTCAACCGCATCCTGGAGATCGACCCCCGCAACCGCAGCGCCCGAGTGCAGCCCGGCGTGCGCAATCTGGCAATCTCCGAGGCCGCCGCCGGCTACGGGCTGTACTATGCGCCCGACCCTTCCTCCCAGATTGCCTGCTCCATCGGCGGCAACGTGGCAGAGAACTCCGGCGGCGTGCACTGCCTGAAATACGGGCTCACCGTGCACAATGTGCTGGAGCTCAAGCTGCTCACCATCGACGGCGAGCTTCTGACGCTGGGCTCCCAGGCGCTGGACGCCCCCGGCTACGACCTGCTGGCGCTGCTCAACGGCTCGGAAGGCATGTTGGGGGTGATCGTCGAGGTCACCGTCAAGCTGCTGCCCAAGCCCGAGCGCGCCCAGGTGCTGCTGGCCGCCTTCCGGACCGTCGAGACCGCCGGGGAGGCGGTGGCAGCCATCATCGGCGCCGGCGTCATTCCCGCGGGCCTGGAGATGATGGACAACCCCTCGATTCGTGCCGCCGAGGACTTCGTGCATGCGGGCTACCCGGTGGATGCGGAGGCCATTCTGCTGTGCGAGCTGGACGGCACCAATGCCGAGGTCTCCGAGCAGGTCATGACGGTGCGCAAGCTACTGCTGGCCAGCGGGGCGAGCGACGTGCGCACCGCAGAGACCGAGGATCAGCGGCTGCGCTTCTGGGCCGGCCGCAAGGCGGCGTTCCCCGCGGTGGGGCGCATCTCGCCGGACTACTACTGCATGGACGGCACCATTCCCCGTCGTCACCTGGGCCGGGTGCTGAGGCGGACCGCCGAGATGTCGGCCGAATTTGGCCTGCGCGTGGCCAATGTGTTCCATGCCGGAGACGGCAATCTGCACCCGCTGATTCTGTACGATGCCAATGTCCCCGGGGAGCTGGAGCGGGCCGAGCAGTTCGGCGGCCGCATCCTGGAGCTGTGCGTGGCGGTGGGCGGCACCATCACCGGTGAGCACGGCGTGGGCATGGAGAAGCTGGATCAGATGTGTGTCCAGTTCGGTCCCGCCGAGCTGACCCAGTTCCATGCCGTCAAGGCCGCCTTCGACCCCCGCGGGCTACTGAACCCGGGCAAGGCCGTGCCCACCCTGCACCGATGCGCCGAGCTCGGTGCCATGCACGTGCATCATGGCCATCTGCCCCATCCGGAGCTGCCCCGGTTTTGACTGCCATCGCGGACCAGGATCTCGGCGCCGAGCTGCAGGCGGCGGTCGGCCAGGCGCTGCGCGACCGCGTGCCGCTGCGCATATGCGGTGGAGACACCAAGGCCTTCTACGGGCGCCGGCCCACACTCGAGTGCCGGCCCCTGGAGGTCGGCGCGCACACGGGGGTTGTGGTCTACGAGCCCACGGAGCTGGCGGTGACGGCGCGCTGCGGCACGAGGATCGCCGAGCTGGAGGCCCTGCTGGCGGAGCACCAGCAGCAGCTGCCCTTCGAGCCGCCGGCCTTCGGGCCGGCGGCGACCGTCGGCGGCATGGTGGCCGCCGGCCTGTCCGGTCCCAGGCGGCCCTATGCCGGGGCGGTGCGCGATGCCCTGCTGGGAGTCCGACTCATCAACGGTCGCGGCGAGATCGTGGAATTCGGCGGGCGAGTCATGAAGAACGTGGCCGGCTACGATCTCTCGCGGCTCATGGCCGGAGCCATGGGCACCCTGGGACTACTGTTGGAGGTTTCCCTGCGGGTACGCCCGATGGCCGCAATGGAGCGCACCGTGGCCCATCGCCTGTGCGTTCCAGAGGCCGTCGAGCATCTCGCCCGCTGGGCCGGCCAGCCCCTCGGCATCACCGCCACGGCCCATGACGGCGAGCACCTCTACGTGCGCCTGTGCGGCGGCGAGCGCTCCCTGGAGACGGCCCTGGCACACATCGGTGGCGAATTCTCGCCGGATTCGAGTGCCTACTGGCGCGCGGTGAAGGAGCAGACCCACCCCTTCTTCACCGGCGCCCAGCCCCTCTGGCGGGTGTCCGTGCCCCCGGCCGCCGCACCATTGCACCTGCCAGGGGAGACCTTCACGGAGTGGGGCGGCGCCTTGCGCTGGCTGAAGTCCGATGCCCCCGCAAAGTCCGTGCGCGCAGCGGCGGCGGCCGCCGGCGGTCACGCCTGTCTGTTTCGCGGTCACGACGGCACGGGCGAGGTCTTCCAGCCGCTGCCGG
>CAYQDX010000090.1:0-12608 GCA_964416345.1 uncultured Ectothiorhodospiraceae bacterium | reverse complement strand
TAGTCCAGCGCCAGCTCCTGCAGGGCACTCTCCGCGGTGGACGGCTGGCCCTTGGGGGTGCGCTCCCGCACCGGCAGGCCGAGCTTGTCGAACAGGATCTCCTGGATCTGCTTGGGCGAGCCCAGGTTGAACGGCTGGCCGGCCTCGACGTAGGCCTGCTCCTCCAGGGACCGCATCCCGAGGGCCAGGTCCCGGCTCTGCTGGCGCAGCATCCCGGCGTCCACCAGCACGCCGGTGCGCTCCATACGGGAGAGCACCGGCACCAGGGGCACCTCGATCTCCTCGAATAAGGCCCGCAGCCGCGGCTCGGCCTCTAGCTTGGGCCATAGGGCGCGGTGCAGCTGGAGGGTGACGTCGGCGTCCTCAGCCGCGTATGGCGCTGCCTGCTCCACGGCGATCTCGTTGAAGCTGAGCTGGCGGGCCCCCTTGCCGGCGATGTCCTCGAAGTGGATGGTGCGGGTGCCCAGGTACTTCAGAGCTAGGGAGTCCATGTCGTGGCGGGTGGCCGTGCTATCCAGCACGTAGGACTCCAGCATCACGTCGTAGCTGATGCCTGCAAGCTCGATGCCGTGGCGGGCCAGCACGCTCATGTCGTACTTCAGGTTCTGCCCGACCTTGGTCCGCCCCGGGTCCTCCAGCAACGGGCGCAGCCGCTCCAGGACTTCGGCCCGGTCGAGCTGGGTCGGCGCCCCTGGGTAATCGTGGGCCAGGGGAACGTAGGCGGCCTTGCCCGGACGCACCGCGAAGGACACGCCCACGACCTCCGCTACCATGTAGTCCAGGCTGGTGGTCTCGGTGTCGAATGCGAAAAGCTCGGCCGTCTCCAGCCGGCTGAGCCAGCGGTCCAGCTCCCCGGTGTCGGTCACCGCGGCATAATGGGGTGTGGCGGAGGCCGCGGCATCGGTGGGGGCATCCTGCAACAGCTGCTCGAGCCAGGACTTGAATTCGAGTTCCTGCAGCAGCTCCCGCAAGGCAGGGATGTCCTGCGGCCGCCGGCGCAGCTCCGACGGAGTCTCGGGGAGCTCCAGGTCCACGCGGATGGTGGCCAGCTCCCGCGACAGGCCGAGCTGGTCCAGGCTCGCTCGCAGACTCGCCCCCACCTTGCCCTTGATCTCGCCAGCATGCGCGATGATCTCATCCAGGCTACCGTGCTCCACCAGCCACTTGGCAGCGGTCTTGGGGCCGACCTTGGGCACTCCGGGAATGTTGTCCACCGAATCGCCGACCAGCGCCAGGTAGTCGACGATGCACTCCGGGGGCACGCCGAACTTCTGCTCTACGCCCGCGGGGTCCAGCAGGGTATTGGTCATGGTGTTGACCAGGGTTACCTGCGCGTTGACCAGCTGGGCCATGTCCTTGTCCCCGGTGGAGATGAGGGTGGGCATGCCCTCCTGGGCGGCGCGTACCGCCAGGCTGCCGATCACGTCGTCCGCCTCCACACCAGGCTCCACCACCAGTGGCAGACCCATCGCCCGTACCAATGCCTGCAGGGGCTCGATCTGTGCGCGGAGCTCCTCCGGCATGGGTGGCCGGTGAGCCTTGTACTCGGCGAACAGGTCGTCGCGGAAGGTCTTGCCCGGTGCGTCGAAGACCACCGCCAGGCATTCCGGGTCGTAGTCGACCAGCAGCTTGCGTAGCATGTTGGTGACCCCGTAGACGGCGCCGGTGGGCATGCCCTTGGAGTTGGTGAGCGGCGGCAAGGCGTGAAAGGCCCGGAACAGATAGGAGGAGCCGTCCACCAGGACGAAGGGCTTGGGCTGGGCTTGGGTCATGCGGGGGTCCTGTCTGGGCGGTGCCCTGGATTGGGGTTTGTGTTAAAAGTACGGCGGAACAACAGCGAGGCGCAACGACGCGGTATGAACGAAGCCAGAGACAATCACCCCGGCCTGATGCCTTCCGACGACGCCCGGCTCAACCGGGAGTCCTGGAAGGTGTTCCAGATCATGGCGGAGTTCGTCGAGGGATTCGAGCGTCTGGCCCGCATCCGGCCTTCGGTGAGCATGTTCGGCTCCGCCCGCTACACCGCCGAGCACCCCTACTACCGCCTGGCCCAAGAGATCGCCAAGGCCCTCTCCAATGCCGGATTCTGCGTGGTCTCCGGCGGCGGGCCGGGACTCATGGAGGCAGCCAACAAGGGTGCCCAAGCCGGCAAGGCTCTCAGCATCGGGCTCAACATCAGTCTCCCCAAGGAGCAAGCGAGCAACTGCTACCAGGACATCTCCCTGAGCTTCCGGCATTTTTTCTCCCGCAAGGTGATGTTCGTCAAGTACGCCTCGGCCTACGTGGTGCTGCCGGGCGGTTTCGGCACCCTGGATGAGCTGGCGGAGATCTTGACTCTGGTGCAGACTGGGAAGACGCGCCGCATACCCATCATTCTGGTGCACCGCCCTTTCTGGGATGGTCTCATCCAGTGGATGGAGCACACCCTGGTTCAGGAGCGCACCATTGGCGAGCAGGACCTGGAACTGTTTCAGGTCCGTGATACTCCGGACGAGGTGGTGAACGCCATCTTCGAGCACTATGGCCAGCGGGGCTTCGAGCCTTCCGCCGAGGAGCGTGAGATCCTGCTGGACCTCTAACCTATCCGAGTAGTCGTGTCGCGACTGCGGCGGCGGGAGAGCAGCCCGTATTTCTTATCTCTATGCCAGCTTCCGGATCCATAGGCGGTCGCTCACGACCCCTGCACAGCTTGATGGATCGGGTCGCCGCCGTGCTGCGCGGCGCGCCCCGACGCCGCGCCCTGCTGAGCGTTTCCGTCGCCGTGCCGCAGCTGCGCCTGGACGGGCCTCAGGCCAAGCTCAAAGACTATATCTATTGGGGACGGCCAGCCGAGGGGGGCTGCGCCATCGCCGTGGGCAGCGCCACCTGCGTCCAGGCCGCCGGGGCTGGGCGTCTGCAGCGCCTGGACCAGACCCTGAGCCGGTACCGGCGCGATTGGACCCATCTGGATCCGGAGGGTGTGGCGCAGCCGCCCTGGGCATTGATCGTGTTCGCCTTCGATCGAGACGACCCCATGGATGGCGCTTGGCAGGGTCTGCCCAATGCCACCTTAAGGGTGCCGGCGCTGCTCCTCAGGTGCCGCAACGACGAGACGGTGCTCACCTTCACCTGCTGCCCGCGTGGCGATGCCACGCCAGAACAGCAGTGGCGCCGCTGCCAAGGCGACCTGCAATGCTTGCTGGACGAAGGGGTCGCGTGGCCGCCGGCACCGGGGCGCCTGAAGCGCGGACTCGAGCTGCCCGGGCCGCAGGCCTGGCGCGGGATGGTGGAGCACGCCCTACAGGACATACGTGCGGGCCGCCTGAGCAAGGTCGTGCTGGCGCGCAGCGTGGGCGTCAGCCGCGACCGGCATTTCGTCGTGGCCGAGGTGCTGCGAGCGCTGGCCCGACTGACCCCGGAAGGCACCCACATGGCGGTCGCGCAGGGTGCCTCCAGCCTGGTCGCCGCCTCCCCGGAGCGGCTGGTCTCGGTGCGCGGCGCGCGGGTCGAGTGTGACGCTCTGGCCGGCACGGTCGCTCGTGGCGCCGGCGATGCCGAGCATCCCGGCCGCGGGGCACAGTGCGACAAGACTCGGCGCGAGCACGCGCTGGTGCTGGATGCGGTCACTGCGGCTCTACGCGGTGCCTGCACCGACCTCCAGTGGCCGGCACGTCCGAAGCTGCTGCGGCTGCACAGTCTGGAGCACCTGTGGACACCGGTGAGCGCGCGCCGCTACGCGGGGGTCTCCGTGCTCGATCTGGCGGCACACCTGCATCCAACCCCGGCGGTGGGCGGCTCGCCTACCGCCTCGGCCCTGGACTGGTTGCGGGTCCACCCCGATTGCGCGCGGGGCTGGTACGCGGGGGCCGTCGGTTGGCTGGATTCCGCCGGCGACGGAGAGCTCGCGGTGGTGCTGCGCTGTGCGCTGCTGCGGGGCGCTTTTGCCATCCTGTACGCCGGCGCTGGGGTGGTGGCGGGATCCGAGCCCGAGCAGGAGCTGGCGGAGACCGAGCTCAAGCTGAGCACCATGCTCGCGGCCCTGGCAGACGGGTGAGCCAGGGCCACCGGAACAGCCGCTGGGCCATGGCGCTCATCGATGGCCTGGTGGCCGCCGGAGTGCGTCACGCCGTCATCAGCCCCGGCTCCCGCTCCACCCCGCTCACCCTGGCCTGCAGCGTCCATCCCGCTTTGCGCACCTGGGTCCAGGTGGACGAGCGCAGCGCCGCCTTCTTCGCCCTCGGCCTGGCGAAGGCCGACGGGGAACCGGCCCTGCTGGTTGCCACCTCGGGCAGCGCTGCTGGGCACTGGCTGCCGGCCATCATCGAGGCGAGCCAGGGGGCTGTGCCACTGCTGCTGCTCTCGGCGGA
Organism: uncultured Ectothiorhodospiraceae bacterium; assembly: GCA_964416345.1. Classification (GTDB taxonomy): domain Bacteria; phylum Pseudomonadota; class Gammaproteobacteria; order CAYQDX01; family CAYQDX01; genus CAYQDX01. The sequence continues at coordinate 8,262 of CAYQDX010000090.1, read as the reverse complement.
CCGGCCGCCGGAGCTACAGGCCTGCGGCGCCAACCAGACCGTCGACCAGCTCAAGCTCTACGGCGGCCACGTGCGCGCCTTCCACGCCCTGCCCGTGGCCGAAGGCACGGTGACGGCGCGCAGCCGCCTGCAGGCCCTGGCGGCTCAGGCCGCGGACCAAAGCCGCTGGCCGGTGCCGGGTCCAGTGCATCTCAACGTGCCCTTTCGGGAGCCACTGCTGCCGAGCGCGGACCCGCCCATGGAGCCACCGGCGGGGGCAGCGGTGGCGCGGGTGGGCTACCCGCGGCTGCAGCCGGATTCCGGGCAGATGGAGCGGCTGGCCCGCCTCATGGACGGCCGGCCGGGGCTCATCGTTTGCGGTGCCGGTCACTGGGGAACGGACTTTCCAGGGGCTGTGACGGCTCTGGCGGCGCGCCTGGGCGCGCCCCTGCTGGCGGACCCCCTGGCCGACCTGCGGTGCGGCAGTCATGATCGCTCCCATGTGCTGTGCTGCTACGACGCCTTCCTGCGCCGGCACGCCGCGGGTCGCGTTCCGAGCTGGGTCCTGCGCTTCGGCGCCTTGCCCGTATCCAAAGCCCTGCAGGGTTATCTGCGGGACTGCGGAGCGGCCATGCATGCCGTGGTCGAGCCGCACGGTCGCTGGCCGGATCCGCTGCACCAGGCCACCGAGCTGGTGCACGCCGATGCCGCCGCCGTCTGTGCCGAGCTTGCGGTCCGCCTCGAGCTGCCGGGCCCGGCGGAGTGGTGGGCTGCCTTCGCCGCCGAGGAGCAGCGCGCCGCGAATCTGCTGGCCGAGCCCACCGTGAATCTGTGGGAGGGTGAGGTGGTGCCCGCCTTGGTCCAGCGCCTGCCTCCCGACAGCCTACTCTTCAGTGGCAGCTCGATGCCAATTCGCGAGCTGGACAGCTTTCTCGGCTCGGCACCACGCGCGCTGCGGGTGGTGGCCAATCGCGGGGCCAGCGGTATCGACGGCAACATCTCCACCCTGCTCGGGCTGGCCGCCGCGGGCGGGCGGCGCGGGGCCACCGTGGGGCTGCTGGGGGATCTCGCTTGCTACCACGACATGAACGGGCTGCTCGCCGCGCGGGGGCTGCGGGTGACGCTGGTGGTGCTCAACAACGGCGGCGGGGCCATCTTCGGCTACCTGCCGCAGGCCCGCCTGGCGGGCTTCGCGGACTATTGGCTCACACCCACGGGGCTGGACCTGGGCCAAGTGGCGGCGCTCTACGGGCTCGCCCACCATCGGGTGCATCGCCCGGAGGCGCTGGGTGCCAGTCTCGACGCCGCCCTCGCCGCGCCGGGTCCTGCACTGGTGGAGGTGATGTTAGATCGTGCCGCCAGCCTGGCCCGCCACCAGGCATACTGGGCCGCCGTGGCGGCGGATTGACTCCGGCTCTGCCGGCGCTTCCAATCTACCGCTCCATCAGGGAACATACCGCAACGCCGATTCCGGCACCGCCCCAAAGTGTGTAACGATGACCCAAAGCATGGCACTGTTCTGCGACTTCGAGAATATTGCTCTCGGCGCTCGCGACGCCAAGTACTCCAAGTTCGACATGCAGAAGGTGCTGGAGCGCCTGTTGCTGAAGGGCAACATCGTCGTCAAGAAGGCCTACTGCGATTGGGAGCGCTACAAGGAATTCAAGGCGGCCATGCACGAGGCGTCCTTCGAGCTCATCGAGATCCCGCACCTGCGCCAGTCGGGCAAGAATTCCGCCGACATCCGCATGGTGGTGGACGCCCTGGACCTCTGCTATACCAAATCCCATGTGGATACCTTCGTGATCATCAGCGGCGACTCAGACTTCTCTCCCCTGGTGAGCAAGCTGCGGGAGAATAACAAGGTGGTCATCGGCGTGGGGGTCAAGAGCTCCACCTCGGACCTGCTCATTGCCAACTGCGACGAGTTCATCTATTACGACGATCTGGTGCGGGCGCAGAACAAGCCGCGAGGCCGGGGACGCAAGAGTCAGCAGAAAGCCCCTGTGGGCGACGCCCGCCCGCCCTCCGCCGGGGACGCTATCGAGGAGAAGCGCCAGGAGGCGGTGGATTTGGTCATGGAGACCGTGGAGGACCTTTTCGAGGAGCGTGGGGCCGAGGACAAGGTGTGGGGATCCATGGTCAAGCAGGCCCTTAAGCGGCGCAAGCCCGGTTTCAACGAGAGCTACCAGGGGTTCAAGACCTTCGGCCGGCTGCTGGAGGAGGCCCGGGACCGCGGGCTGCTGGAGCTGGAGCACGACGAGAAATCCGGTGGCTACATCGTCAAGAGCTACGCCAGCGATGACTAGCCGCCATGATCCGCTACACCGCGCCAACACGCGGGCGAGCTATGCCCGCTAGCGGCCGCCCGGCGGCCCACGGGCGCCCCTAGCCGGTGGCCAAGGTTGTCGTCCTCAAGGATTTCGATGCGGATCCGGCGCCGGTTCAAGGCCAGTGGGCTACCGACAATCCGGTGATCGCGGGCTTCCTGTCCCAGGTCGCCGCGGTCAAGGTGGCCCTGGAGGCGACCATCGCCCAGGTGATGACCACGGGGCTGGCCTTCAAGCCTTCCGGAAGTGTCTGACTTGGTCACGCAACCCACTGGATGAGACACCTCATGAACAAGCTCAAGCTAGGCATTCCCAAGGGTAGCCTGGAGGCTGCCACCCTGTCGCTGTTCCAGCAGGCCGGCTGGGTCATCGCGTCGCGCTCGCGCAACTATTTTCCCAGCATCAATGATCCGGACATCGACTGCGCACTGGTGCGCTCCCAGGAGATGGCCCCGTATGTGGCGAGCGGCACGCTGGATCTAGGGCTCACAGGGCGGGACTGGATCCTCGAGACCCAGGCCGAGGTGGTGGAGGTCTGCGAGCTGGTGTATTCCAAGAGCTCCGATCAGCCCTGCCGTTGGGTGCTGGTGGTGCCGGAGGACTCACCCGTCCAGGCCCTGGAGGATCTGGCGGGCAAGAAGATTGCCACCGAGCTGGTAGGCTTCACCCGCCGATTCCTGGCCGAGCGGAGCATCGAGGCGCAGGTGGAGTTCTCCTGGGGCGCCACTGAGGCCAAGGCGGTGGAGGGCTTGGTGGACGCGGTGGTGGAGATCACCGAGACCGGCAGCACCATCCGCGCCCACGGCCTGCGCATCGTCTGCGACCTGCTGCACACCGAGACCCGGCTCATCAGCAACCGCGTGGCCCTGGCCGATCCCTGGAAGCGGGCCAAGGTCGACCAGATTGCGCTGCTGCTGCAGGCGGCCCTCACGGCGAGGGGCAAGGTAGCGCTGAAGATGAACGTGCCCGCCGAGCGCCTGGACGCGGTGGTGGCCATGCTGCCCAGCCTGCACGCCCCCACGGTGAGCCACCTCTACGACCCCCAGTGGCTGGCCCTGGAGACGGTGGTGCAGGCCGGCCTGGTGCGCGATCTGGTGCCGCGCCTGCAGGCGATGGGCGCGGAAGGTATTCTGGAGTACGAGCTCAAAAAGATCGTGTGAGGAGCACCCCATGGCCAAGCACATCGGCATCCTGACGGCGGGCGGCGACAGCCCCGGCCTGAACGCCGCCATCCGCGGCGTCGGTAAAACCGCCGAGGGCAGCCACGGCATGAACGTCATCGGCTTCCGCGACGGCTTCCGCGGTCTGGCGGAGAACCGTACCCTGCGCCTGGGGGGCGATACCCTGTCGGGCATCCTGACCATCGGCGGCACCGTGCTCGGCACCAGCCGCGACAAGCCCCATCGCATGCTGGTGGGCGGCAAGCCCTGCGACATGAGCGACGCCATCGTCGAGAACTATCACTCCAACCATCTGGATGCGCTGGTCTGCCTGGGCGGCGGGGGCACGCAGAAGAACGCCAAGCGTCTCATGGACAAGGGGCTCAACATCATCACCCTGCCGAAGACCATCGACAACGACGTGGCCATGACCGATGCGACCTTCGGCTTCGACACCGCGCTCGGCATTGCCACCGAGGCCATCGACCGGCTGCACAGCACCGCCCACAGCCATCACCGGATCATCGTGGTGGAGATCATGGGCCACCGGGCCGGGTGGCTGGCCCTGGGGGCCGGCATCGCCGGCGGCGCCGACGTGATCCTGCTGCCGGAGCTGCCCTACGACGTCAACAAGGTGGCCGACGCCATCCTGCGCCGCGTGCGCGGAGGCAAGAAGTTCAGCATCGTCGCCGTGGCCGAAGGGGCCATGGCGCAGGAGCAGGCCGCCGTCGTGCGCAAGGCCGAGGCCGCCAAGAAGCAGGCCAAGTCCAAGGAGGAGAAGAAGAAGGCCAAGGAGCAGCTGGCCAGCCTGCAGGAGCAGCAGGGCGAGCATACCCTGCATCTGTCGCGGGACCTGGAGCGGCTTACCGGGCTGGAGGCCCGGGTGACCATCCTGGGCTACGTGCAGCGGGGCGGCGCCCCCTCCGCCGTCGACCGGCTGCTGGCGACACGCCTGGGCACCGCGTGTGCCGACCTGGTCGACGAGGGTGTCTACGGAGTTATGGTGGCCAGTCGCGGTGAGGGCACTGCAGCGGTGTCTTTGGAAGAGGTGGCCGGCAAGGTCAAGCTGGTGCCCTTAGAACATCCATGGATTGCCAGCGCCCGCGGGCTGGGCACGAATCTGGGAGACTAGCACTTCATCCAAGTGGCAATTACGGATACGCAATTATCACCTGGATGGAGTCCTAGCGCCGGCCCCCGCTGGCGCAGCCCCGCGCCGAGCGGCTAGTATTCAAACGACAACCGCAGGTTATGGCGGCAGAGTCCGAGGGCACGATCACCGGCGCTGCGATGGCAAGACTTTTGGAGCTTCCTCACGAAAGTGCGGGGGTGCGCGGGCGGTACCTGGGGATTCACCGCCGCATCTTCGGATTCTCTCTGCGTCGGGTGCTGGCCGGGCTGGCTCCGCGACCGGACTACGCGGCCTGCAGTGCCGAGCTCGGAGCCCTCGTCGAGCATCTTGCCGGCATTCGGCCCCAGATTGTCGCGCTGCCGGAGGCCGAGCTCACCACCCGTGGCCGCCAGCGCCTGCGCACCGCCCTGCTGGAATATCTGGCTGCGTTGAGCGACACCATCGCCAAGCTGCAGCTCCTGTGCACACATTTGTGCCTCGGCCCCGGTGACGCCGCCCGGCCCGCCGGAACCAGCACCCTGCGCCGCGACCGCATTGCCTACGACGATTCCATCCAGGCGCACAAGCGCCTGGGTGCCCGGTTGAGCCAGGTCTTCTCGACCTACTGACGGGCTCGAATCTCTACCGAGGCGCGCAATGGACGGACCCTCCGTGGTATTCCAGAATTACGTCGGGCAGAGCACCCAGAAGGTGCTCAACGCCCTGGAGCTTGGCGTGGCGGAGCTGGCGGGCATGCGCCAGAACGTGCTCACGCCGGACTTCATACTCCTCGGGCTGCTGTCCCAGGCGGACAGCGAGGCCATCCAGGTGCTCGGCCGCTCGCTGCCCGACTACCCGGCGGCACGCAAGGATCTCATCGAAAAGATCCACCGCACCCATCCCGGGACCACCACTGCACAGTCCTCCCAGATCGTCGCCACCCAGGACGTGGCCGAAGTCTTCCGCGCAGCCCATGAGGAGGCGCGTGCCCTCGGCGATGAGCTCATCGCCACGGGCACGCTGCTGCTGGGTCTCTGCGACCCTGCCTCGGGCTCCACCGCCGCGCTGCTGAAGGACGTCGGCATCACCCGCGAGCAGGCCCGCGAGGCGCTGCGCGCGATCCGCGCCGGCCGTACCATCACCAGCCGCGATGCCGAGTCCAAGCCGGACGTGCTTAAGATCTACACCACGGATCTGACGGACATGGCCCGGCACGGCGTCCTGGATCCGGTGGTCGGGCGGGAGGACGAGATTCGCCGGGTGATCCAGACTCTGTCCCGGCGCAAGAAGAACAACCCCGCCCTCATCGGCGAGCCTGGGGTGGGCAAGACCGTGATCGTGGAGGGGCTGGCCCAGCGCATCGCCGAGGCCGACGTGCCGGAGACCCTGGTCAACAAGCGGGTGCTGGCACTGGACATGGCGGAGATCGTCGCCGGAGCCAAGATGCGGGGTGAGTTCGAGGAGCGCCTGAAGGGCGTGCGCGACGCCGTCGTCGAGGCCCACGGCGGAGTCATCCTGTTCATCGACGAGCTGCACACGGTGGTGGGAGCGGGCGCCGGGGCCGGCGGCCTGGATGCGCCCAGCCTGCTCAAGACGGCGTTGGCCCAGGGCACCATGCAGGTGATCGGCGCCGACACCCTGGACGAGTATCGCAAGCAGATCGAGGCAGACAAGGCCCTGGAGCGGCGCTTCCAGCCCATCCTGGTGCGCGAGCCCTCGGTGGAGGAGACTCTGCAGATTCTGGAGGGCATTGCCCCGCGCTACGAGCGCCACCATCAGATCCGCTACCAGCGCGACGCCCTGGAGGCCGCCGCCCGACTCTCCGAGCGCTACATCAGCGACCGCCGGCTGCCGGACAAGGCGGTGGACTTGCTGGACGAGGCCGGCTCCCGCAAGCATCTGCACCTTATCTCCATGCCCGAGTCGCTGCGCAAGCAGGAGCGCGAGCGCCAGCGCCTGCTGGGGGAGAAGACCCGTGCCTTCCAGTCCCAGAACTTCGAGGCGGCGGCGCGTGTGCAGGTGGAGGTCGTGAAGCTGGAGAAGCTCCTGGCCCGGACGCGCAAGACCTGGCAGCAGGAGGTCGCCCACGAGGACCCCGCCGTCGGCGCGGAGGACATCGCCGAAGTGGTGGCACACTGGACCGGCATTCCGGTCGCCCGCATGGTGGAGTCGGAGGCCGACAAGCTCGCCCGCATGGAGGAGAGCCTGCACCGGCGCATCGTCGGACAGGAGGATGCCGTGCGGGCCGTCTCCGATGCCATCCGCCGCAACCGCGCCGGCATCACCTTGGGCAAGCGCCCCATCGGCTCCTTCTTGTTCCTTGGACCCACCGGCGTGGGCAAGACCGAGCTAGCCCGGGCATTGGCCGCCTTCCTGCTGGACGACGAGTCGCGCATCGTGCGCCTGGACATGTCGGAATACATGGAGCGCCACGAGGTGTCCAAGATGATCGGTGCCCCGCCCGGCTACGTGGGCTATGGCGAGGGCGGCCAGCTCACCGAGCGGGTGCGGCGCAACCCCTACAGCGTGGTGCTGCTGGACGAGCTGGAGAAGGCACACCCCGACGTCTACAACATCCTGCTGCAGATCCTCGAGGACGGTCGGCTCACCGACGCCCAGGGCCGCACGGTGTCCTTCCGCAACACCATCCTCATCGGCACCTCCAACCTGGGCACCGAATCGCTGTCGCCGGACAAGCGTCCGGTGGGCTTCGTGCACAGCGCCGTGCCCGACTACGAGGAGGCCCGCAAGCTGGTGCTGCAGGAGGTCAAGAGCTTCTTCAAGCCCGAATTCCTCAACCGCCTGGACGATGTCATCGTATTCCACTACCTGGATCGCGGCCACGTGCTGCGCATCGCACAGATGTTCATCGACGAGCTTGCCGAGCGCATGCAGGAGCGCAATATCACCCTGGAGGTGAGCCCGGAGGTGGTGCACAAGCTCGCCGAGGACGGCTTCGACATGGTCTACGGCGCCCGGCCCCTGCGCCGCGAGGTGGAGCGGCAGGTGGAGAATCCACTGGCCATGCGGATCGTCCGCGGCGGCTGCCCACAGGGCTGCCGGGTACGGGTGGTGCTGGCCGAAGGCGAGATCCGCTTCGAGACCGGCTAGCAGGTCACGTGGAACAGGCCGATCTTACGACCTTCGGTCTCGTTGAAGGTGTGCAGCGCGTCCGGCGTGGGCTGGGCCGTCACCCGGCAGTCGTGGCGCTCGAAGAAATCAGCGGCCTCGGGTGACAGGCGCACGTTGTCGTACTGGCCGGTGCCCAGGATGAGCTGCCGGCAGCCGGGCTCGTAAACGTGCTGGGCCTCGTCCACGGACAGGGTGTGGGCGGTGCCGTAGATGCGCTTCGAGAGCTTCTTCTTGCGCTTGAGGATGGCCCCGCTGCTGCGGATGAGCACGTCGTGGTCGTAGCTCAGGCCGTCGATGATGATGCTGCCGAAGCGTGTGCCGTCGATCTTCATACCTCCCCACCTCCTCGCCGTGAAGTGCGGCGACTCGCCGCCGCTTTCGACGCGGGAGCATGCTTCCGCGCCCTCCAACTGAGCATAGGATCCCAGGGCCAAGGCTGCCACAGCACCTCGTGCAGCGCGGCGACGCGTCGCCGCTCAATATCGCCCGCATACGCCCGCCCTGGCTGCTGGTGGCGCTCATGGGTGGACTGGCCGCCACCGGGGTCATC